>JAZFUZ010000001.1:0-3919 GCA_036447475.1 Lysobacterales bacterium
GGTGAACCCCTCCAGTACAACTGCAAAGAATCCCTGCTCAACCCCGAATTCCTCGTCATTGCCGACCATTCCCGGGACTGGCTCACTCCTTTCAGAAATTATCAACAAGCTAATAAAACTTGACGGGGTTGACTACAACCATGTATAAACTGCACCAGTTCGGGGACTTGCCGGTAAAAAATAATAATCAGAGAATAAGTACAAAAAGCACAAGAAATAAGCGGCTTCGGCCGCTTTTTTGTGTGATGGCTTGTTGACACTTGCCGGTGGGGAAATCAAGGGCCAGTGCAGCAGTCGGGTTTATTTTCCCGGGCCACGGGATTGATTTACGGGCGAAAAGCCACCATAGTATGGAACCTGTTAAGAAATGATCAAGCTGGATTTTATGGATAAAGCAACGGACATCGAAGTAAGCGGAAATATCGATATGCCTGGCATCGTTTTTACCAGTGCAGCTGCCCGCAAAGTGCAGGAACTGATTATGGAAGAAGCCAATCCGAACCTAAAGCTGCGGGTTTACATCAGCGGTGGAGGTTGCTCGGGATTCCAGTACGGCTTTTCATTTGATGAAGACCGATCAGACGATGATATCGCGGTCGATAACGATGGCGTCACGCTACTGATCGATCCCTTGAGCTTCCAGTACCTGATGGGGGCCGAAGTCGATTATTCGGAAAGCCTGCAGGGCGCACAGTTCGTTATCCGCAACCCCAACGCTTCCACTACCTGTGGTTGCGGTTCCTCTTTTTCCATCTAGGGCCTGTTAACCCTTGCCATATCGCTGCGTTGACCGCATAACACGATCACGCCGCAACCGCTTTACATCCGTTCGCCTTGACCGCCTGGTTGAGTACCGTGAAAAACCGGAATGGGTGGCAGCTGCACAGAACTCCGAGGCGGCGAGATTCGTCCCCTTGTGGCACAGCCGCAGCCTGCTGGCCGTATCCGATGAAGGCCAGGTAGCCGTCTACCTGAAGCCCGGCGAACTCGATCATCTGGATGCAATCCAACCCCCCACCCTGCTCGGCACCGACGGCAAGCGTTATTTTTTTGCGGTTTCCATCAACGACAACCAGCGCGAAGAAGTCCTGGCCAGGCATCCGGAAGCACGATTCGTCGATCTGCGTCGCGCATCCATGGACATGGACGCCAAGCATGCCGGCGTGCTGGCCTACGCAAAGGCCCTGCATTACTGGCAGCACCGGCATATTTTTTGTGGTGTCTGCGGCAGCCCGAACCGGCTGCGGTCTTCCGGCCACAAGCTGGTATGCAGTAGTGAAGAGTGCGCCAGGCAAACGTTTCCCCGCATCGACCCGGCCATCATCGTGTTGATCACACACGAAGGCGCCTGCCTGCTGGGGCGCAATGCCAACTGGCCGCCGAAACATTTCTCCACCCTGGCGGGTTTTGTGGAACCTGGCGAGAGCCTGGAAGACGCCGTCATCAGGGAGGTCTATGAAGAAGCGCAGATCCGGCTGAATAAAATCCGCTACGTGTCCTCTCAGCCATGGCCATTTCCCGCCTCATCGATGTGCGGTTTTTATGCCGAGGCACAAAGCCGTGATTGCGCGGTAAGCGATGAACTGGAGGAAGTGCGATGGTACACAGCAGACGAACTTGAAGTCGCAGTCATGGAAGATTCCGTCCGCTTGTCTCCACCGGTCTCTATTGCCTTCCGCCTGCTCGCGGACTGGTACCATAAGCAGAGTGGCAAAGATTTGGAGCAACTGGTCAGGAAAGCCCGCAGTCTCAGACGCCGCTGATTGGTCCTGACTTTCACTCGTTTATATACGGGCTCACCCCGCCTTTGATAGAATTATCGGCAGTTGACCCATATCGCTGGCACAGCCGGCGACAGCGAAGGAATTCAACGAATGACGATTATTGCCATTCTGCTCGCGTTTGCACTGTGCCACTTCATCCGGCAACTCGGCAAATGCCGCAAGAGCCAATGGCTAAAATCCTGGTTCAATTTCAGTAATGGGGCGTTTTCCAGGTTGCCGGGCTGGCAGGACGTACTGGGGTTTCTGCTCATCACGGGCGGCCCGTTGCTGCTGCTTCTGCTGATTGCCCACGTACTGTACTTAGCACTGGGAACCACCGGCACTTTCCTGCTGGCTACCGCTGTCCTGATTTACACCTATGGACCAGAAGATCTGGACATCGAAGTCGCGGGCATCATCGAAGCGGAAGACGAGGAAACCAGGCAAAAACTGCTCGAAAAATTCCTCGGTACAGCCCTGCCTGAAGACGAAGATACCTGCAGGGCACTGATCGTAGAGTCCGTATTCCGCGAAGCACTGCGGCGCTGGTTCGGTATTATTTTCTGGTTCGCGGTGCTCGGCATCACCGGTGCTTTTCTCTACCGCATGGTTGACTGGCTGGTGAGCGAGGATTACCCGATGGCGGAAGGCCAGAAAGGCCTTTTCATCCGGCTGCAACAAATCATGGACTGGCCCGCTGCACAACTGATGACCCTGTCCCTGGCGATCGCAACCGATTTCGACTCAGTCTTTGTGGCCTGGAAGCAGTATCACAATGAACAAGGCCACGGCTTGTTCGATGGCAACAGCGGATTTCTCCTTGCCAGCGCCCGTAGCATTGTGCTGACCGGTCACGCTGCCCGGGACGGTTATGCTGATCAGATCCAAGGACCGTTTATCGATCTGCAACAGGCGATGGATCTGGCCTGGCGTGTGCTGGGGGTATGTATGACCGCACTGGCGCTGCTGCTGCTGATCGGTGTTATCACCTGAATATTCACAGGCATCACCCGGCAACCGATTTTCCCGCGCTGCGATATGGCATTGTGGGCTTTATTCTCCTGATTTTTTCCATGCAGTCTCTCGCCGGAATCAGCCTGCCACAGGCAGATGGTTCCAGGCTGGTATTGCATGCGACCGCTGAACGCCTGGTCACGCTTTCACCGCACCTGGCTGAACTGGTGTTTGCCGCCGGCGCGGGAAAAAACCTGGTTGCCACGGTCGAATACAGCGAGTATCCCGCAGCCGCAGCAAGCGTACCGCGCATCGGGGATGCTTTTCGCATCGACGTGGAACGCGTGCTGGCACTCTCACCCGACCTGGTGATTGCCTGGGATTCGGGCAACCCCCACCAGGCCATAAACCAGATCGTTTCATTGGGAATTCCCGTCTGGTCTGTAGAAATCCGCGAACCCGGTGCAATCGCTGAGGTCATAAAAGCCATCGGCGATGCCAGCGGACGAGCCCAAACCGCCGGCACGGCCGCAGCGAATTTTCAGCGCAGGCTGAACCAGCTTTCCAGGCGATATACGTCCCGCCAAACGCTGAATTACTTTTACCAGATCGATGAAAAACCCCTGTATACAATCAATGGCAAGCACCTGATCAGCAAAGGGCTCAGCCTGTGCGGCGGCCACAACATTTTCCATGACCTGCCCGGCCTCGCGTTCCAGGTCAGCCATGAGTCTGTCATAGTAGCCAACCCGGTGGCCATGTTCGCCCCCGCGCAGGACAATGAGCCAAATCCACTCGCTATCTGGCTAGACTGGCCGGGTATGCAGGCCGTGAGCGAAAATGCGCTGTTCACCCTGCCTGCCGACAAAATCAGCCAGGCAACACCCAGGTTGTTGGATGCGCTGGAAATAGCCTGTAGTGCGTTGGACAGTTTACGTGAAGAGGTAAATAGATGATTGAATCACCCGTCGGCGTAATGGCCATGCTCATTGCCGTGGTCAGTTTCTGGTTCTGGCTGGAAAAGAAAAGTCATTGGAAGATATTCAACTTCCTGCCTCCGTTGATCTGGATCTACGCCACGCCGGTGATCCTGTCCAATACCGGCCTGATCCCGTTTGAAAACGCCGCTTATGATTTTCTGCGCTCCTATGGCTTGCCGGTCTTCATCTGCCTCATGTTGATCAAGGTGGATGTAGTCGGCG
>JAZFUZ010000002.1:0-19061 GCA_036447475.1 Lysobacterales bacterium
TCTTTGTGTACTTCTTGCAGCAACCAGTCCCGAAAGATGCTGATTTCCTCGCGGTCGGTTTTGTCGCTGAGGCAAGCCAGGTACCAGTCGCCATGGTTAAATACCCGCTGTCCCGAAAACGGTTCAAGCAGCATGCCCGACTCGAGGTCACGGTTCACAAACGGCTCCATGCCGAGCGCGACGCCCAGACCCTGGATAGCCGCGTTCCATGCCAGTTCATAACTATCAAACCGCAAGCCCGCATTGGGATTTACATCGTGTATGTGGTTTTCTTCCAGCCAAACCCACCAATCCTGTTCTGACGGGTAAACCTGGATGAAGGTGTGTTTTGCGAGATCTTGTGGCTCCTCGAGCCTGATGCTGCCATTGAGCAAGGTTGGGCTGCAGATCGGGAAAATCTGGCTGGAAAACAAGTAGTCATAATGTAAATCAGTGTGCGATGGTGCGCCGATCATGACGCAAAGGTCAACATCCTCGTGCTCGAAATTCACATCTGACTGGGAGGTATGCAGGCGCACCATGATTTTTGGAAAGCGTGCTTGAAACTCAGGCATGCGGGGTATCAGCCAGCGAATGGCGAAGGTGGAATAAACCTGCACCGTTACAATGCCCGGCGCCTTGAGTGAAAGAATCAGTTCAGTTCCGTCTGAGATGCGGTCAAAGGCTGCACGAATAGTCGGGTAATAGTCCCGGCCGGCCCTGGACAGCTCCACACCCCTTGCTACACGTACAAATAAATCAACTCCCAGATACTCTTCCAGCTTCTTGATCTGGTGGCTGACGGCAGAGTGGGATACACACAACTCATCACCTGCACCTTTGAAACTGCAATGCCTGGCGGCTGCTTCGAAGGTGCGTAGTGCGTTCAGGGGCGGGAGGCGCTTGCGCATCCCCTTATTGTTAGAAAAATTCAGGCAATTGCAAGTTCTATTCTGGGAGCCTGTCGAAAATTCGCTCGGGGGCAGCCAAAATTTTACAGTCAACATTTTTATGAAATTTATAATGGCTGATATATTGTATTTGACCTGTATATTGGCAGATCGGGGACAGAGGGTGTGTAAATGAACAAGAATGTCATTATTACCTGTGCCGTTACCGGAGCGGGCGATGCGTGGGACAGGCACCCGGATCTTCCAGTGACGCCACCGCAGATAGCGGATGCCGTGATTTCGGCTGCCAAAGCCGGTGCGGCGGTTGCCCATATCCATGTACGAGACCCGGAAACCGGCAAGGGAGCACGGGACGTCGAACTGTATCAAAAGGTGGTGGAGTTGGTGCGTGGAAACGATACCGATGTCATTATCAATCTGACTGCCGGCATGGGCGGGGCCTGGTTCCCCGATGACGACAAGCCAAGTTTACCTGGTCCGGGTACAGACATGATCGGACCCGAGGAGCGCCTGGCTCATGTCGAGGCCTTGCGGCCCGATATTTGTAGTCTGGATTGCGGCACGATGAACTTCGGCGACAATGAGATCTTTATCAGCACCCCGAAGTATCTCTGGAAAATGGCCGAGATGATTCAGAGTTGGGGCGTGAAGCCGGAGCTGGAAGTGTTTGACCTCGGTCAAATCTGGTTCGCCAGCCAGTTGATCGATGCAGGCCTGATTACCAGTCCGCCACTCTTTCAACTC
Organism: Lysobacterales bacterium; assembly: GCA_036447475.1. Classification (GTDB taxonomy): domain Bacteria; phylum Pseudomonadota; class Gammaproteobacteria; order Xanthomonadales; family SZUA-36; genus JAJRRA01. Next base: position 1,635 of record JAZFUZ010000002.1, read on the forward strand.
TGCCTCGGAATTCCCTGGGGGGCGCCTGCGAACACCGAAAGCATGTTGGCGATGCGTAACGCGCTTCCCCCAGATGCCCTGTGGGCCGGGTTTGCGGTTGCACGTATGGAAATGCCCATGGTTGCCCAGGCCGTACTGTTGGGTGGCAACGTGCGCGTCGGCCTGGAAGACAATTTGTATCTTTCCAAGGGCGTGCTGGCTTCCAACGCGCAATTAGTGGAACGAGCGGTGGGGATTGTCGAGAGCCTTGGTTCACGGGTCGTGGGTCCCATCGAGGCACGCGAGCAACTCGGACTAAAGGCTTTATAATCGATTGATGAAGGGACCAAAAATCGACCGTGTCCTGTTCTTCTCCGCCGTTGTTGCGGTGGCGGTTGCTTGTATTCCATTGGTTCTGATGTCCGAACGCGCAGAGCAGAATGTATCAGACCTTTACAACTGGATTGCGTCAAACATGGGGGTTTTCTACCAGTGTTTCGCCATCGGTACCATGTTGTTTCTTGCCTGGCTGACGTTTGGGCGTTTTGGCCACATCCGCCTGGGCGGTGGAAAACCGGATTTCTCCACGTTTTCATGGGCCGGCATGCTGTTTTGCGCCGGTACCGGCGCATCGCTGCTGGTTTGGTCCGGCGTGGAATGGGCCTTCTATTACGACACTCCTCCATACGGAGTCGAACCCCGTTCAACGCAAGCTGCCGAGTGGGCCACAGCATATGGCCCGTTCCACTGGGGAATCACCGCCTGGAGTTTTTATGCGCTGCCAACAATTGCCATTGCCTATTCCTTTTACGTCAAGAACATCCCTCATCTACGCGCCAGCACAGCCATGCACGCCATTCTTGGGCGGTCGGGCGAAAACAGCATGGCGGGCCGGCTGATTGACCTGGCCGCCATGATCGCATTACTGGGCGGAGCCGGAACTTCGCTGGGTGTGATAGCGCCAACGATCGCTGCGATCATTGCTCAACTCCTCGGCATGGAAACATCCTTTACGCTTGAATTGGGCGTAATGATTTTTTGCATCGGACTTTTTGCCATCAGTGTTTACATGGGAATCGAAAGAGGCATCAAGCGGCTCAGCGACCTCAATGTTTATCTCGCATTGGGGTTCCTTGCATACATCTTGATCGCCGGCCCAACGATTTTCATTCTCAAGAGCAGCGTCAGCACTTTCGGATTCATGGCAGAAAATTTCATCCGCATGATGACGTGGACAGATCCCATCGCTGATCAGGGCTTCGTGGAGTCATGGACAATCTTCTACTGGGCCTGGTGGATTGCTTTTGCGCTCCCCATCGGCATTTTCGTGACGCGCATTTCCCGTGGACGGACCATTCGCCAGGTAGTGCTCTCCATGATTTTTTTTGGCAGTCTGGGCTGTTGGCTTTTCTATTTTGTGATCGGCAATTATTCACTTTCACTGGAACTGGACCAGGTGATTTCAGTTACAGGAAGCCTGGCGGAAAACGGGATGTACGTTACGGTGGCCAACATCCTATCGACGCTCCCGCTAAGCACCCTGGCGCTGTCCTGGTTCGCCCTGGTGAGCGTTATCTCCGTGGCGACGACCTACGATTCCGCTTCTTATACGCTGGCTTCAACCGCGACCTGGGAGCTGAAAGAGGGCGACGATCCCGCTCGCTGGCATCGTCTTTTCTGGGCTGGCGTACTGGGTTTGCTGCCGATCTTGATGATGTGGGTGGGCGGGCTGCAGCTCATTCGTTCGGGGGTGCTCATTGCTTCCTTACCATTGCTGTTTGTCGGCGTGGCCATGGCGGTTTCATTGAGGAAATCCTTGAGGGCCGATGAGCAAGGACCTGAGCATGGATGAAATTGCATTCAAGGATGCCACTGCGCAGGCTGAACTTGTACGCCGCAAGGAGGTTTCTCCAACCGAACTGGTCACTGGCGCCATTGAGCGGATAGAACGTCTCAACCCCACGCTCAACGCAGTCATTCACCCGCTTTTTGAACAGGCCCTGGCTGCCGCCAGGGCGCCGGAGCCCGGCCCCTTTTCAGGTGTGCCCTTCCTGGTCAAGGATCTGGGCGCAGAATGCCAGGGTGCACCATTGGCTGAGGGTTCCCGGTTCACAGGGGAGCGCTATGTTTCCCGCGCCGACAGTGAACTGGTACGACGCTTCAAGGCGGCGGGACTGGTAATTCTCGGCAAGTCCAACACCTCGGAGTTTGGCCTCCTGCCAACCACCGAGCCGGAACGCTTTGGCCCGACGCGCAATCCATGGGACACCAGTCGCGGCCCGGGGGGATCGAGCGGGGGATCAGCCGCCGCAGTGGCATCAGGCATGGTGCCGGCGGGGCATGCCAGCGACGGTGGAGGTTCGATTCGCATTCCCGCCTCATGCTGTGGGCTGGTCGGTCTCAAACCGACCCGGGGGCGCAACTCGCTGGCGCCGGCTATCGGCGATATCGCCGGCGGCATCATCCACGAGCATGTGGTTACGCGATCCGTGCGCGATAGCGCCGCGATTCTTGACCTGACCTGCGGGCCCATGCCAGGTGATCCCTATTTCCCTTCCCGTCCGGAGCGACCTTTTTTGGAAGAAGTCGGGCTCGATCCGGCACGTTTGCGCATTGGGCTCGGCACGCTGCCATTGACCGGTGCGCCGGCGCATCCGGACTGCGTTGCGGCAGCGCAGTCCGCGGCGCTTTTATGCGAAGAACTGGGGCACGATGTAGCCGAAGCATCGCCGGTTGTGGATCGCCACCAGCTGTTCAAATCCTTTGGCCTGGTGATGACCGCTTACCTTGGCTGGACGATCGCCGCCTGGGAACGCCGCACCGGGCGCGCACCGGCCGAAGGGGATTTCGAGCCGGCAACCTGGCGCATGTATCAACGCAGCCTGGCACAGAGCGGCGGCGACTATCTGCTAGCCTGGCAGAGCCTGCACAGGAGTTGTCGTGATTTCGCCGGCTTTTTCACGGATCACGACATTTGGCTTACCCCGACCCTGGCTCAGCCACCGGTGCCGCTGGGTTATTTCGACTACACGCACGAGACGCGCGAGCAGTACATTGCCCATCTGGGCGATTTCACCGGGTTCACGCTGATTGCCAACGCGACCGGCCAACCAGCGATTTCGCTGCCGCTGCACTGGACTGAAAACAAAGTGGGGGGAGTTCTGCCACTTGGAGTGCAGTTGACGGGACGGTATGGCGACGAGGCGACCCTGATCCGCCTGGCGGCGCAACTGGAGCAGGCCCGGCCCTGGTCGCACCATCGCCCGCCGGTCATTGCGGCGTCATGACCCAATGGATTGAAGCGGGGCAAGTTTCCGGTTTACTGCAGGCGGGTATGACGGTGTTCGTCGCAGGCGCGACCGCTGAGCCCCGTGAGATATTGGGGGCCCTTGCCGCCCGGAGTGAGCAGTGTGCCGGCGTACGCTTCGTGTCCGTTTCCGTGCCGGGCATCAACGGCGTCGATTTTTCAGCGTTCCACCCCCAAACAAAGTCTACGGCGTTTCTGGCGACAGCCCAGAACCGCAAATCAATTGCTGCTGGCCGGGTTGATTTTGTGCCCTTGCATTACAGCGCGATATTCGACTTTCTCGAGCGCGATATGAAGATTGATGCTGTCCTGGTGCAGTTGCCCCCTCCCGCAAAAGACGGCACTGCCCACCTGGGCATCAGTGCGGACTTTACGCCTGCTGTCCTCGCCAAGGCGGGAATCGTGATTGGCGAGATTAATGCACGCCAGCCTGCGCCGGCAGATGCCCCGGAACTGCCGCTTTCCAGGCTTGATTATGCCCTTGCCTGCGATCGGCCGGTCCCGGCGTTTGCCCATGCAGCGATCAGCGATGTAGCGCGCAGCATCGGTCACCACGTGGCCGAATTGATCGACGACGGCGACTGCATCCAGATCGGCATCGGCGCCATTCCCGCTGCGACCCTGGCGGGGCTCTCCGCTAAAAACGACCTGGGCATCCATTCAGGCATGATTAGCGATGGCGTGATGGCCCTGGTCCAGGCTGGGAATATCACCGGCCGCAGCAAGACCCTGGACACGGACAAAGTCGTCAGCGGGGTCACGCTTGGAAGCCAGTGCCTGATCCAGTGGGCAGGCGAAGCACCGGAACTGGCGGTTCGGCCGGTCGGCTACACCCATGACAGCGGAGTGATCCGCCGTATAGACAACTTTGTATCCATCAACTCCGCACTGGAGGTCGATCTGTTTGGGCAGGTCAATTCGGACATGTTGGGGGGGCGCCAGGTCAGCGGAACCGGTGGCGCGGTTGACATGATGCGCGGTGCAGCGCTTTCCAGGGGCGGGAGATCCATCATCGCGCTCAGTGCAACTGCCAGCGGTGGGAAGATTTCACGCATCGTTGCTGCGCTCACGCCCCACACCGCAACCACGGCGCTGCGTACGGACATCGATTACGTCGTAACCGAATTCGGCGCGCGGCGGATCCGGCACTTGCCGGTCCAGGCACGGGCCGAGGCGCTTATCGAGATTGCCCACCCCAATTTCCACGACCAGTTGCGCGATGAGTGGAACGACATGAAATGAGTGCCGAGTCATGAAATCACTTTGGTTAGAGCATGTCATAGATTCCGTGGCGGACCGGGGTCGGGAGCTCTTAGGTCTGCGCGGTCTCAACAAATCAGCGGCAAGCATCGAAAAGCTGTGCCTTGCTTTGTTGTCGGAAAAAGGCGAGGCCTCGGGAACAGCCTTGGCGCGAGAGTTGGTTATTCACTATGAAGGCATGACTCACAGTGAACGATTGGCCTTCTTTGAATTGTTGAACACCGGGTTCGGCCCAGACGAAGACGCCATCATCCGCGCGGCAGACGAGTTCAAGGCTTCGAGGGAACTGGAAAACTATCTGGCGCTGCGCAAAGCCATTGAACCTGCCCGCATCAGATTGTTCCGTCGAATCAATATAGCTCCTAATGGCATAGAAGCGATTGTCGCCATACGTGCTGATTTGCTCAATGCCATTGAGCAGCATCCACACCTCAAAGCCGTTGACGCCGATCTGAGGCACCTGTTGACGTCCTGGTTCAACCGGGGGTTTTTGCGGCTGCATAGAATTGATTGGCGAACCTCAGCGACCATTCTGGAAAAACTGATCAACTACGAGAGCGTTCATGAAATACAAAGCTGGACCGACCTGCGGCGACGACTCGCCTCGGATCGGCGTTGCTTTGCTTTTTTCCACCCGGCCTTGCCCGAGGAACCGCTTATTTTTGTGGAGGCAGCCATAGTCAAGGGCATGTCCGCAACAATCGCGCCGTTATTGGATGAAAAGACACCCATTTTGGATCCTTCAGACGCAGACAGCGTAGTCTTTTATTCCATCAACAACTGTTTGCAAGGTCTGCGGGGAATCTCCTTCGGTAACTTTCTGATCAAACAAGTGGTCACAGACCTGGCACGGGAGTTTCCTGCCATAAAGCGGTTCTGCACCTTGTCCCCAATGCCATCTTTTACACGCGCGTTGCAAGACCCCGAAGTGTTTAGTGAGGCAAGGCTTGCTTCCATACTCGGGGAGGATGCCGCAAACATATGCAATGCAGTCGGTGAGAATGACATTGTGAAAGCACTGGCACAGGTATTGAACGATCCGATGCCCCATAAAGACATCATTGCCCGACCGCTCACCCGGCTGGGGTTGGCCTATCTTGTCTGTGCAAAAGCAGGGGACATGCCTTATGATTCCGTTGCCTATTTTCACCTCTCCAACGGCGCCCGGCTGGAACGGATCAATGCATTCGCCAACATCTTACACCGGGGTATCAAGGAATCGGCCGGATTGATGGCAAACTATCGATACATCCCTGATGATTTTGAATCAAACCACGAAGCGTTCATCCATCGCCAGGAGATTTCAACATCAAAACAACTGCTTAAGGATATTAAAAACATGAAAGAATCATGGTCCTCACCCAGGTGATGGCCTGTTTGTATACATGTCTTGTATATCCGCAATTATTAGCTGATCGCAGTTGCCTGCTCCCCCGGTATCGTCGTAATGTCGCTGGATTTCAGCAAATCATAGGCGAATACAAACAGGGACGCGCCGAGGATAAGCCCGAAGATCAGGATGAACACACCGTAGATCATCCAGCCTTCCTGATTCCAGGCAGCAAACCGGCGGGGCATGCCGGCCGCTCCCCCCGCGAGCATCGCGTACATTGCGCCGATGGCGCCGACCATATAGAGCTTGATGAACCAGTTTCCCAGCTTTTGGTTGAGCGTGCGGCCCGTGATCACGGGGTAGTGGTGGTAGAACACCCCCATCCACATCATACTGATTGAGATCAGGACGGCCATGGTGTGTCCGCTTGCAAACATGGTGCCGTGGAGCTGGAACGACCAGGCCACGTTTGAAGTCACAATTGCACTGACACCGTCTAGGACATAGAGCACAAAACCCATTAACACCATCATGATACCGGGCGCCGGGCGCAGACCGTGCTTCCAGATCGTGGCCAGCACGGTGAAAATTGTTAACGCCGCACCGATGCCGGTTCCCCAACTCATGATGTTGCCGTGATAGGCGAGCGCCGAGGGCAGGGCGGGGAACATGGTGTAAAAGTGGTGAAAGAACGAGGTGACGGATGTGACCAGCAAAATCCACAGCGCCAGATTGGCGATACGATCGCTGTACAGCTTGCGGGTCCCGTCGGCCAGATAAAGTGGCAGTGTGCCATAAACGGCGCTGATCACCATAATCGCCATGGCCTCCATGAGGTTATGCGCGAATATCCAGAACGCGAACTGAAAAACCACGGGCTCGGTGGCCCAAGAGATGGCCTCCATCGGGACAATCCCGTACAAGCCGAGCAGAACGGCGCTCGCCACAATCAGGATCGGCGATCCCATCACGAGCAGTATGAATACCGCCATCGCCATGCCCAGCATGCCGGGATCGTTGAGCGTACGGGGCGAGAGCAGGAGGTCTTCGCGCTGGTCGCCGAAGAACAGCATTTTCAGAATCTGCAGCGGGTACAGCACGATGACCGCGACCAGAATGAGAGCGATGCCCGAGAATCCGATCACGACCACGTCCATGCTCCATTGTCCGAGCTGCACGCCAACGACAGGGAGTGGATACATAAGCGCATAACTGATCTTGAGCCCAAACAGTATGGCGACGGTCAGCAGGGCCGCGCCGATATTCATGAAGTAGTATGTCAACTTGGTGAGTATTCCCGTGGCCGGTTTCCCCATGCAACTACCGGCCCTGTGCAGACTGACGCCCATCATCAGCTGGACCAGAAACGGAAATACCAAAGCCGCACCATGCGCCGTGATGGCGGTGTAAAACAGGTTGCTCTGCATGCCCAGCAGCTGGGTGATGGGCATCAGCACTCCGAACAGCCCGGCGACGGCCAGCCATACGAAGGAGGTCATGACCATCAGGCTCGGCCATGCGTTGATCTCCTCGAGCCCGGTACTTTCATCGACGCTGAACATCGAACCGAAAAGAGGAGTGCGTTGAATTGCGGTAACGACGTTTAACACGGTGAATTCCTCTTCGGGATTTCGGTCACTCGCTGCTGTTCGCAACGATCAACTCGTCCTGCATCAGGTGATGTGCTATGCCACAGTATTCCAGACAACGAACTTTGTACTTGCCTGGCTCGGTGAATGTGTGAATGATCGAGGACTGCTCCATGCCGGGCATGAGCATCATGGTGAACAGCATTCTCCCGTCGGGATGATAGACCGCAAACCCATGCATGGTATCGACACTTTTAACCGAGAAACGCACCGGGCGCCCCACTTCGAACTGTCGCTCCGAAATCTGGTAGGACCACGATTGTGCCGTCACGTCAACATTCTGGATGTCCAGCCCGGAGGTTGCGGCCTGGGCCGTGGACACAGTCGGCATGTACTTGATGCTGATGGCGTTCACCGCGATGAACAGTGCCACCACAAGCGTAATCCACAGACCCTCTATGCGCGATATCCGCTTCTCGTCCGTGCCACTGGGGCCCGAATCCGTGCGTGTCTTTCGGTACACTATGTAGAAGAAAACGATCAGGAAGGGGATTTGAAAAAAAAGCATTATCGTAAATGCACCCCAGGCACTCTGGTACAGGAAATCAAGCATCTTGTGTTCCCTCTTTCTGCGGCCGTCTGGTTGACATTCTCTGATACTAATTAGGAATTTTTTGATTATGGCTTTATAGCTTTACTCAATAAACTATAGCAGACTGTCAAAAAAGTCCATGTACACGGATTTCAATTCAGTGGACAATCAATCAATTCTATTGGTCAGATCAGTATGCCCGACTTGCTCAACATTGGCCGATCACGATGAAATGCAGACTCTGTGGCTTACCGACTCCTATGCCGCCGATTCCCGGCGATGACCACGCGTTTTGCTGTTTCGGTTGCGCGGAGGTGTATCGATGCTTCGGCGACGATGTCCTCGCAGGCGACGCTATGCAATCGCCACAGCAGGCAATGTCAGCCCCGGAAGGGTCCGAAGCATTTCTCCGCATTGACGGGATGCATTGTTCCTCCTGTGAACTCCTGATCGAGCGAACGGCACTTAAAGTCGACGGCATTCTTGCGGTGGCATCGAGCTACGCGACCTCTACAGCAAAAATTGTGTACGACCCCGACCTCATCGACGAATCCGCACTACCGGAAAGGCTCAGTGTGGCCGGATATCGGGCGAGGCTTCGCACCGATGCCGTTCCCGAGTATGACGAACGACAATCACTGTTGCGGCTCATCGTCGGTGTCGGTCTCACGGCCGTGGTGATGATGCTCTACCTTGCTTTCTTCTACCCAACCCATCTCGGCCTGGTTGAATTGAGCGACCTGCGCCCGATTCACTGGCTCGCCTTCCAAGCAGTGCCCGGGGCGCTTCTCGTGCTTACAACCGTGCTCATCTTCTACGTAGGGGCGCCGATTTTCCGAGGCGCGTGGATTGGGCTGAGAACCCGTGTGCTGAACATGGACAACCTCCTGGCTCTCGCTATCCTGGCAGCATACGGATACAGCATCAGCCAACTCGTCGCCGGGTCGCTCTACCTCTATTTCGACGTGGCGGCAGTGATTGTGGCGGTAGTGACCGTCGGGCGGTATCTGGAGCGAGGCGCCAAAGCACGTGCTACCAGCGAACTGGTCAACGTCATGGAGGTATGGACGCCCTCGGCGCACGCCCGAAAAGACGGTGAATTATACGATCAGCCAGTCGATCAACTCGAACCCGGTGACCGCATCGTGATCCTCCAGGGGGAACGGATTCCCGTGGACGGAACCATTGTTGAAGGACAGGGCGCGGTCGATGAATCGCTCATGACCGGTGAACCGGTGCCGGTAACTCGGGGACGGGGAGAGGAAGTCCTCGGCGGGGCCGTCGTCGTCGAAGGTACACTCGAGATCGAAGTTGGCCCCTCGGGCGAAAGTGGTACGGACAATCTCGCACGGATTCTTTGGAATGTTCAGAGTTCGACGGCGGGTGTCCAGCGTTTTAGCGATCGAATCGCGCGCGTATTCGTACCGGTGGTAATCGCTCTGGCGGTCCTGGTGAGCGGCTGGCTTCTTTTCAACGGAACCCAGCTGGGGCCTGCGTTACTGGCTGGTCTGGCGACATTGATTGTGTCCTGTCCCTGTACGTTTGGACTGGCGATACCGCTCGCGACCGCCGTTGGGGTCAGTACGGCGTTGCGCCGTGGCATCATCGTCACCAGCGCCGATACCTTTGAAAAAGCGCCGCAGATTGACATCATCGCGATCGACAAAACGGGGATCCTGTCCACCGGTGAAATGGCCGTCGTCGAGGTTATCGGGCCAGCGGCGGTCGCGGAGTATGCCGCCGCCGTGGAACGGCTTTCGTCCCACCCGATTGCCGAAGCTATAGCGCGGCTTGACGCGCGGCGAACGGCCACCGATCTCGCAATCCAACCCGGGAAAGGGGCGGTGGCCAGTGTCGACGGCCGGCGCGTTGCCGTCGGCAGCAAGTCATTATTTGCAACCTTGGGATGGGACATTCCGGATCGGCTCGCCTCTTTGACAACATCCATCACGACCGCAGAAAGCGTCGTTTCCTACGTCGGTTGGGACGGGCGAACGCGCGGTGCAATCATCAGCAGGGACCAATCCCGCCCCGAGTGGAAAGCCGTCGTCAACCAACTGCGGAAACATAGCCGTGTCATCCTGTTGACCGGCGCGGAGCATCCTGGCGAGTACGAAGACTGGGCCGACGAGGTTTATGCTGGCGTTCCACCGGAGGCAAAGGCGGCCGTCATTCGGCACTTGAGGTCTGAGGGCACGGTGGTCATGATCGGTGATGGAAGTAACGACGCCCCGGCCCTTGCCGCGGCCGACCTGGGAATTGCCTTTGGTGCACCTACTGCCCTGGCCGCGGATGCGGCGGATGTGGTCATTCTGGGTAATCGGCTGGACCGGCTGTTCGATGCTTTCGAATTGATTAGAGTTACCCGGCGGAGGTTTCGGCAAAACCTTGCATGGGCGTTGTTGTATAACGCAACGGCTATCCCCCTGGCGGTGATGGGGCTCCTCAATCCCCTGTTTGCCGCGCTCGCCATGTCCGCCAGCAGCCTGCTCGTGGTGTGGAATTCATCCCGTCCGATCGGCGGTCCCGGAACCGTAAGCCTGTCATCGGAAACGACTCAAACAACGTACCGAACCTGGTCGAGGCTGCGGTAGTCAAGGTAATGCTCTGGGCAGGTGGAGACCGCTTCAAGCCCAGTAATGCCGTGATTAGCGGCGGTATGATGGTGCCTGTATTGGTTGAAGGCCGTCACGCAGGTATAGACCCCGAACAGCATGATGACCGTGCCGGTAATTCGGCGCACGATGGTGTGTTGTATAATTTTCCGCAACTGTCCCGCAACGGTGCCCATGGCCAGCAACATGGGCAAGGTACCGAACCCGAACCCGAGCATGAGCAATGCGCCGCGCTGGGGTGAGGCCGATGCCATGGCGAGCGCCAGGGCCGAATAGACGAGACCACACGGCAACCATCCCCAGACCAGTCCGAGTCCAAAGACATGCAAGGGGTTTTTGGGTGGTATGAACCGTCTTCCCATGGGTTCGATAACTCTCCAGATTTGCAGCCCCGCCTTTTCAATGCCCTTGATGCCCTGCCACCAGCCCGCGAGATAAAGCCCCAGCGCGATCATGAGCAGGCCGGCAATCACCCTGCCTGCCGGAAGTGCTGTGTCGGCAGCAAATCTTGTCGCCTGGGTGCCGATCAGGCCCGCCAGCGCACCGGCGAGCATATAACTCACAATGCGGCCGGTGTTATAGGTTAAATGGTGCGTCATCCGGGACAGGTGCGATTGTCGGTGCGATTGCGGCAGGCCGACGTTCAGTGCGCCGACAATACCGCCACACATACCGATACAATGCGTTGAGCCAAGCAACCCGATCATTAGCGCAGTAAAGAATGTAAGTACCAAAGTCAGGGCCTAGTAAGACTTGGGCAGGCCGAGTGCCTTCTCAGCGATATTGCACAGGATCAGTTGTGGGCTCACCGGCGCCAGGCGCGTGATCAAGACTTCGCGCAGCAACCTTTCCACGTGGAATTCTTTAGCATAGCCCATGCCACCATGGGTCATGACGGCCTGGGTGCAAGCCTTGAAACCTGCTTCACCGGCCAGGTACTTGGCGGCATTGGCCTCGATGCCGCAGGATTGGCCAGCGTCGTAGAGATTGGCTGCGCGCATCGTCATCAGCCAGGCCGCTTCCAGTTCCATCCAGCTTTGCGCCAGCGGATGCTGGATCGACTGGTTCTGGCCGATTGGCCGGTCGAACACGATCCGGTCCTTTGCGTACTGCGTGGCGCGGGCGAGTGCGTTTTGGCCGATGCCGATGGCTTCCGCCGCGATCAGGATTCGCTCTGGGTTCAGACTGTGCAGCAGGTATTGGAATCCCTTACCTTCCTCCCCGATTCGGTCTTCTTCCAGCACCGGCAGGCCGTCGATGAAGACTTCACAGGAATCGACTGCCGCGCGGCCCATTTTAGGGATGGTGTGCACATCGCAGTAATCGCGATCCAGACGCGTATAGAACAGCGTCATTCCTTCGGTGGGACGGGCGCATTCTTCCTTCGGCGTGGTTCGTGTCAGCAGCATGATCCGGTCGGCTTCCTGGGCCGTCGAAATCCAGATTTTCCTTCCGTCGACCTGGTAACCGTTAGCGGTGCGCACCGCGCGGGTTTTGATGGATGTTGTATTCAACCCGGCATCGGGTTCGGTGATGCCGAAACACGACTGGGTCGTGCCCTGGATCAGGCCCGGCAGCCAGCGTTGTTTCTGTTTCTCGCTGCCGAAAACTACGATGGGGTGGGGGCCGAAAATATTGATATGAATGGCCGAGGCTGCGCTCATCGCACCGGAAGAATTGGCCACGGCGTGCATCATCAGGGCAGCCTCGGTTGCGCCCAGGCCGGCCCCGCCAAATTCTTCAGGCATGGTGATGCCGAGCCAACCGCCTTGTGCCATGGCGCGGTGGAAGTCGAAAGGAAATTTCCCCGTCCTGTCCCGTTCCAGCCAGTAATCATCATCGAACACGGCGCAGGCCTTTTGCACCTCGTCGCAAATCGCCTGTTGTTCCACTGTCAGGGAGAAATCCATCAGCTCATGTTACCTTCTGCCAGCCCAAGTTGTTCAATAACGGTCTCCTGCAGTACCGACCGCCGCAGTTTTCCCGGCGAGATCACCGGTCCGGAACCATCTACCCGGGAGAAAAGACTCTGCATTCAGCTGATCCCGTTTGAAATAACCGAGGAAGAGCGATGGAGATCGCATCACCATCTCACCTTCTTCGCCGACTGCCACATTATTTCCACTGTCATCGATAATTTTCAGCTCCGTCCCCAGGAATGGCTGGCCATCCGATCCGGTAATCCGTTCGAAAGATGCTCCCGGCCGGCAGCCGGTACCAATTCCTTCCGTCATGCCCCAGAGTACCGAGGTCAGGGTCGATGGTAGTTTTTTATACGCCTCTCGTAGGAGATCGGCGCTTACAAAATTGCCGCCGCACAACATCACGCGCAGGCTCAAGCCGGTAGCCAGTTCCTCCAGCTTTGGTCTTTCCAGTAAATCGCGCAGCAAGGTCGGGGTGGTCAAAGAAAAAGTGGCCTTTTCACTGGCGAGGAGTTCCAGATAGCGGTCGGCGCTCCATGTTTCTTGCAGAACCAAAGTGGCGCCGAGAAATATCGCCAGGCGCAGGCCATGTACGAAACCAGCGGAGAATCCCAGCGGCGCCGCCATCAGTATCACTTCATCGGGCCCAAATCCGTAGATGGGCGCAACCGCGCTATTCATCGCACCGATGGTATTTGAATTGTGCATCACTCCTTTGGGTACGCCGGAAGATCCGGAAGTGAACAACAGCGACACGAGATCGGATGCCGTTATGGAATGATCAAGAACGGGATGTTCTGCCGTAGCAGAGGCCAGCAGTTGCTCGAAAGTCAGCCAGCCAGGTGTGTCATGTTCAACTCCGACCGAGACCAGGATTTCAAGTGAGTCTAGCGATTCTGCCAGCGGGTCGATCATCGCGATGAAATCACGTCGGTTGAATTCTGCCGGCACGACGATTCCCATCGCATCACTGGTCTTCACCACGCCCCTGAATTCATGCCCTCCGCTGGTGACCGGCAAATGAACGCCCACTGCACCGAGAAATTCAGCGCCAGCACGAAAGCCGTCACGTGGTGCCAGTTGGGCAGGGCTACCACGAAGCAGTCACCCTTTTTTACGCCCTTTGCCTGCAGTGCCGCAGCCAATCGCCACACCAGGTGTTGCATTTCGCTGTAGCTCACGCTGCCGAAGCGTTCATCCTTGAAGGCGATCTTTTCTGGAAAGCGCGTAACAGCCTGCTCGAAATAATCCGTTAACAGGAGATCCGTCCAATAACCTTTGTCACGGTAGTAGTCTGCTTGATTGGTTTCACATGGCATATCCGCCGCTCACGCTGATGGTCTGGCCGGTGACATAGGACGTCTGGTCGGATGCCAGCAGCAGGACGATCGGAACGATGTCGCCGGGTACGCCCGCCCGCCGCAGCGGGTAGTGGCGAACCACCTTCTTCATGGTTTCCTCGTTGGCGAAGATACGGCTTTGGTGGCTATCCGCATGCCACAGGCTGTTGTCGCCCGCGTCACCGGGATTTTCCGGCAGGGTCAGGCCCGGGCAGACGACATTAACGTTCAGTTGATACTTGCCGAATTCACGCGCCAGGGCTTTACTGAGCGCAATGATTCCACCTTTGCAGGCTCCATAAACGGCTTCGTTGTATTCACCAACCCGGCCGGCATCCGACCCGATCGTGATGATCTTTCCATAGGACCGCTCGATCATCGACGGCGCCGCCGCCCGGATGCAGTGGATCGGACCCCACAGGTTGATTGATATCTCTTTCTCGAAGTCCTCGTATGACTTGTTGAGGAACAGCGCGTTGTTGGTCCAGCCCGCATTGTTAACCAGGATGTCGATCTGTCCGAAGGCTTCGAGTGTGCGCTCGGTCATGTCCAGTACCTGGCTTCGGTCGCCGACATCGGTTTTCACGAACATAACCCTGCCGCTGCCCGATGTCTGCAGTTCATCGACGACGCGCTGCGCCTGGTTTTCATCGATATCCGCGATGACGACGTTGGAGCCCTCATCAAACAGACCTTCGGTGATCGCTTTGCCGATATTGGACGCCCCGCCAGTGACGATCGCGGTTTTGCCTGCTAATCTCAGATCCATCGTCGTTTTCCTCACTTTTTCCTTTTCGACGCCTGTTGGAATTTCCGCAACCGTTCCTCGATTTCGTCGGCAGCGAGCGTGCGGTTACGCTCGAAATAAATTTCCTCAAGCCACAGGGCGCTCGCGGCCGGCAGGTCTATCCCCAGCATGGCCACTTCCTTGACCAAGCGCACGGCGGTTTTGCCGTTTTCACAGATGGTCTGCGCGATTTTCATGGCCTCTTCCAGCAGTGATTCGTCGGGCACCACCTTCTGGATCAGTCGCAGGCGGAGCGCTTCGTCTGCGGAAACCGGGTCACCGGTCAGCATCATCAGTAAGGCATCACCCATGCCGATCAATCGTGGCAACCATTGCGTTCCACCACCGCCGGGTAAAGTGCCCAGCTTGACTTCCGGCAAACCGATCAGGGCGGATTGCGCCGCGATGCGAATATCGCAACCCAGCGCAAGCTCAAATCCACCTCCAAAAGCATAGCCGTTGATTGCGGCGATGGTCGGTTTGCTGATTTTTAGTGAATTCGGGGTGACCCAGTACTGGGTCCTGGTTTTCGGCGGCAGGTACAGGAAGTCCGGCGCCTTCTTGATGTCGATGCCGGTGGAAAACGCCCGTCCGTTACCCGTGTAGATCAGCACGCGCAGGTCGTCATTGGCCTCGAATTCCTCCAGGCGCCGCCGGTGCTCAGACATTAAATCCATATCGAAAGAATTCATGGCCTGGGGCCGGTTCAGCGTAATTATCGCCACGGGACCCTGCGTTTTCCAAAGCAGGGGTTCGGTTTCTTCGAATGCTTTGTCTTCACTCATGTTTTGAGTCCTGTATGTTCAATGGTGCAAACCTGACCTGAGACGGGCCTTGTTAGCGCTGGCGCTTGATGAATTCAAGGATCAGGTCGTTTGTTATATTACGTGCTTCCCAGTGCATGCAATGCCCTGCTCCGGGAATCACGGTTAGTTCCGCGCCCGCTATGGCTTCGGCGATCATTTCAGACGCTCGGGGTGGGCAGTACGGATCGAGTTCTCCGGCAAGCACCATGGTAGAGCAGTCAATGGCGCCGAGTTCGGACATCACGGGCTCATCTGCGAGTCTCAACATGGCCCGGCAAGCGTTTAAATAGCCGTTCACATCTTTGACTGCGGCTGTGCGCAGTTGACGGTATTCTTCAATGAGTTGTTCGTCGTCCATTGAAAAGCATCCGCTTGCGTCGTCCTCCGTGATCAAGGTAATGGCCTCCAGGCCTCCCTGAGTCGCCAGTTCGATACGGTTGTTGAAAAACGCAACGCCGGGACGTCCCACGGTACAGGAACTGGCGATGAGAATGAGTCCCTGCACCATTTCGGGGAAGTCCAGCGCAAACCGTTGTGCAATAACACCACCCATTGAGAATCCGACCAACCACGCAGGGACCGCGCTGTGGGCGCTTAATATCTGCGCCAGGTCATCTGCCATTTGTCCCACGGTGCCATTCCCGGCGCCGACGGGGCTGGTGCCAAATCCACGAACGTCATAGCTTATGACATTCATCGAGCGCTGCAGGAAGGACTCTTGCCGCGACCACACGCTGCGCTCCTCGGACAGCCCGTGGATCAGGACTGCGGTCTGGCTGGGTGCGGTCATTGAGTTCTCCTGACCCTGCTGCTTTAATCCGGATGGTACCTGGGAAGCAGTACTCGCCTACTTCAGGTGCTTGATGATTTCCTGGCTGATTTGTTCCATGCGAGCCAGTCTCCCGCCCTTTCCCGCCCGGAAAGCCAGCGTGACACCGTTGAGGCCAAGCGCTTTGAGGGCGCCAATCCGCTCCAGGATTTCCTCGGCGCTGCCGACCAGTGCGACGTAATCGATAAATTCGGGCGAAACCACTTGCTTGTGGCTGGCGTGCGATGACATGTGTTCCAGACGATCGTAGCTCTCACCCGCACGCCGGAAGTCTTCTTTGAAAGGTACGAGAAAATCCGGCAGGTACTTCCACTTATGGAAAGTTTCAGCCTGTGAGGCAGCCCAGTGACTGACATCGTCACGGGCCTGATCACGATCATCCGAAATTGCGATGTTGGCCCACAAATCGAACTTGATTTCGCTGAAATCGCGGCCAACTTCTTCCGCGCCGCGCCGCACATGATCCATTTGCCACTTGGTAAATTCAACGTTGGCGCCACCCATCAGGATGACACCGTCGGCAACCCGACCACACATGGCCAGAATTCGTGGCTGATTGGCTGCAACGAAAATCGGTATTTTTCCTGTTGCAGTCACAAGGTGAAAAGGTTTTCCATCCGCATCTGCAAGTTCTCCGCCATCGCACAGGGTATTGATGTTGTTGATTGATTCTTCCAGATAGGCAATATTCGCGGGCTTCAAGCCTATGGAATAGACCGCGGTCCAACCTGAACCCAAGCCGATGATGGCGCGACCGTTACTGACTTCGTTCAATGCCGTGAAACCGTTCGCCAGTGTCGTGGGGTGCCGCGTCACAGGGTTAGTGACACCGGTGGAAAGCTTGATGGTAGAGGTATTTACAGCACACAGGGCGAGCGCGACGAAACAGTCCTTCATCGACATCTGGCAGTCAGCGATCCATACACTGTCGAACCCCAACCTTTCGGCGTTCTGAACGACCTGTACGGTGTGTGAGATGGGCTCACGGGGGCTGATTCCCAAGGACATTCCGACATTCATTTTGTGCTCTCCTGCAGAATTTTTATATATAATTAATGATCCTGATGG
>JAZFUZ010000003.1:0-8861 GCA_036447475.1 Lysobacterales bacterium
ACGCCACATTCAATGGATGCCTGGATTGGCCTCGGAAGCAACCTCGGAAACCCCGGGGCCCAGTTGCAGGAAGCGCTCGCGCAACTGAAACATGCTGCCGGAATTGAACTCAAGAAGATTTCAGGTTTTTACCGCACCGCGCCCTGGGGCACACTGGACCAGGATGATTTTCTCAATGCCGTTGCAATGGTTGAAACCGAACTCCAAGCCAGTGAACTGCTCGATGTTTTGTTGCAGATCGAGCAACAAATGGGACGGGACAGATCCGCTGGCCGTTGGGGGCCACGCTTTATTGACCTGGATCTGCTTAGCTATGATGATCTGGTGATGAAATCACCCAGACTGGAAATACCGCATCCAAGAATGCACCTGCGGGCCTTTGTACTGCGGCCGGTACTGGAACTTGATCCCGAATTTATGATCGCTGGAAAGCGATCAGCTAAAGAGTGTCTGTCCGCCCTGGATGACCAGGATGTAGAGTACATCGGAAGCTTCAATGAACAATAAAACCCCGCTTACCATCAACCACATTCAGGAAATGAAACGCCAAGGTGAGAAAATCACCATGCTAACCTGTTACGACGCGGCGTTCGCCCGCGCCATGGAAGAGGCTGGTGTCGATATCATCCTGGTTGGCGATTCCATGGGCATGGTGGTACAAGGCATGAATTCCACGGTAGCTGTCAGTGTCGATGATATCGCCTATCACACGCGTTGTGTCGCCCGCGGGGTGGAAAGGACTTTCCTCATAGCCGACATGCCCTTTGGCAGTTACCACAACGAATCCACGGCCATGAACAACGCGGTGCAACTGCTGTCCTCGGGCAGTGCCATGGTCAAGCTGGAGGGTGCCGGACCGATGATTGCCATCGTCGAATACCTGGTCAGCCGTGGTGTTGCTGTGTGTGGGCACCTCGGATTGACGCCGCAAAGCGCGCACCAACTAGGCGGTTTCAAAGTGCAGGCCCGGGAGGCCGAAGCTGCCAGCCAACTGATGGAAGACGCCCTGGCCCTGCAAATGGCTGGCATCCAGATGCTGGTACTGGAGTGCGTGCCCGCAGCGCTCGGCCGCGAGGTTTCTGCGCAGTTGGATATTCCGCTCATCGGCATCGGGGCCGGGGCGGATTGCGATGGTCAAGTCCTGGTAATGCACGACATGCTGGGGCTGGGCAGCCGGGTACCCCGGTTTGTTGCGAATTTCATGCCGGGCAGACAAAGCATCAGCGCAGCATTTGAGAGCTATGTGTCGGATGTGCGCTCAGGCCGGTTCCCGGCGAAAGAACACGAGTATGCTTGAAGCCAAAACGCGGCAGGAACTTCGGGAATGCACTCGCAGCTGGCGGCAGAGTGGACAGCGGATCGCGCTGGTCCCCACGATGGGCAACCTGCATGCAGGCCACCTGGCCCTGGTCAAAGCGGCCGGGGATCAGGCCGATCGGGTGGTAAGCAGTATCTATGTGAATCCCACCCAGTTTGGCGAAGGTGAGGACTTTGAAAGTTACCCCAGGACGCTCGAAACAGATCGGCCGGTCCTGGCGCAGGCGGGTTGTGACCTGCTGTTTGCTCCGGACGAGCAGACTGTTTATCCGTTCGGTTTTGAAAACGCGGTCACGCTTCGCGCTGCGCCAGATCTTGCCGCTACTTTGGAGGGCCGTTTTCGTCCGGGCCATTTTGATGGCGTAGTCACGGTTGTGGCACGCCTGTTCAACCTGGTCAATCCGGATGTGGCCGTGTTCGGTGAAAAGGACTATCAGCAGTTGCTGATCATTCGACGCATGGTGGAAGATCTGGGCTATGACATTCACATCCATGCCGTAGCAACGGTCAGGGAACACAGCGGGCTTGCTCTGAGTTCGCGCAACAGCTACCTGGACAGTGAACAGCTGGAGAGAGCTCAATGCCTGCAAGCTGTGCTGAAGGAAACCGTCGTACGTGCAGGTCAGGCAGGTGTGGAATTATCACGGCTGGAGGATATGGCAGAGATTCAGCTTAAAAAACACCAACTTGACGTAGAATATATAGCCATCAGGCGAGCAAAGGACTTGGCAGCGCCAGGCAGTAATGATAGGGATCTGCGTCTATTGGCAGCAGTCCGGTGTGGAAAGACCCGCCTGATTGATAATTTGAAAATAGACAGGGCTTGCAATAATGGCGGTTAGTGGTATTATTACAACCAACCTTGGTAAAACTGCAACATTTACTGAGGTCGCAGGGCGCGAAAGACGGGTACATCACTCCAAAAGTCTGCCTCTCCTCCTCACGGGGGAGAGGTTTTTTTATCCCATTTCCGCTGGTTTCATTCCTTTCCTTCCGGTTCCTCCATGCTGGATAATGGCTCTGTTATGCGCTTTTCCTGTTCCAGGACATGTTTTTTCCAGCGCCGGGCCGTATTTGGTTTGATTTATTTTTTAATTTGAACATTCAGCCGGCCTGAATCCACTCAAAAGTCCAGAATGATGCTTGAGAATTCTGAAAAAATCACCAAAATCATCGAAATGTTGCATAAAAGCAACAGTCATGGAGTGGCCATAAATCAACATTTAGCAAATGAGAAACACCGGTTTAATCAGTTTTCCAGGTTTTTCGACGGAATATTGCTTGATTTTTCACGCACGGCAATAGATGCGGGTGATTTTGAAAACTTGATGGAACTGGCCGGTGCCAGTGGCATTGAAGCCTTGCGTGAGCGCATGTACGCAGGCGCGCGTATCAACTTTACCGAACACCGGGCGGTGTTGCACTTTGTCTGGCGCGAGAAGAACTTTTCCGCTCTACTTTGTGCTGATGAAGCAGAATCACTGAGCGCTGCCGCCGATCGCCTGCGGGAAATTGCACAGGCCCTGCACCGGGGGCAACTCCCGGGTGAGGCTGGGCAGGGCCGCATCAGGCATCTCATTCATGTCGGGATTGGCGGATCGCTGCTGGGGCCGCGACTGCTCTGTGAAGCGTTTCCGCCAAGCAGGGATTGCCCGCAGATCCACTTTCTCAGTTCGGTCGATGCGCTTGAGCGTGAACGCCTGCTCAAGCGGATCGATGCACGTGAAACTGCAGTGATGCTGGTGTCAAAAAGTTTCACCACCAGCGAGGTGCTGCTGCATGCGAACCGAATTTGCCAGTGGCAGTCAGCATCGCTCAGCCCGGAGGAATCCGGGCGAAGGTTGTTTGCGGTTACTGCTGCCACCGGTAAGGCCAGTCAATGGGGTGTTCCCGCTGATCACATACTGCAGATGGGCACCTGGACGGGCGGTCGTTTTTCCATCTGGTCGCCGGCAGGCGTGACTGCTGCGGTAAGCATGGGTCCGGATTCATTTGAGCAATTCCTGCAGGGCGGAGCCTCGATGGATCGCCATTTTCGCGAAGCGCCGCTGCCGGACAATCTGCCGGTCATCCTGGCCATGTTGTCCATTTGGCACCGCAATATTTGCGGCTACAATGTCCATGGCCTCATCCCCTATGACAGTCGATTGAAGGGTCTGCCGGGCTGGTTGCAGCAGCTGGAGATGGAGTCAAACGGAAAGTCGGTCAATACCTCCGGCCAGCCGGTTTCCCTGGACACCGCGCCTGTGCTTATCGGTGATTGCGGTACGGATGCACAGCACGCCCTGTTCCAGGCATTTCACCAGGGCACCACCGTGGTCCCGCTGGACTTTATCGGTGTGGTGAATCCGGATCACGAGGATCTCGAGGCACAGCAGCAATTGTTGTCCCATATGCTGGCACAGGCAACCGCCCTTGCAGTGGGCCGTGACCGGGATCAAACCATGAAAATGATGCGCGGGCAGGGCATGGCCGGTGAAGAATTGGAAGCCTTGCTGCCCCACCGGATCATGCCCGGCAACCGGCCATCGAATGTGATCCTGCTCGACGACTTGAGTCCCGCCATGCTGGGCCGCCTGCTGGTGCTTTATGAACACAAAGTCTTCGTCGAAAGCGTCATCTGGCAAATCAACGCCTTCGACCAGTGGGGCGTGGAACTCGGCAAATCTCTGGCCAGTGCTATCCAGCCCGCGCTGTCAGGCAAAGATGCTGCCATCCCCGAAGAAATCCCCGGCATCGAAGGCCTGCTGAGCCATATCCGCAAGCGATTACGCTGCGAGAAGTAAGACACAAAGTCAGATTGCCAGAGGTAAGTAAATCGTGAATCAGTTTGTAGCAGCGTTCGACCGGTGGATTCGCAGCAGTTTCGTGGAGATGAATACTGAACTGGAGGGCCTGTATTTCGCCCAGGAGGACCGGGCTGAGACCGGGAAAGTCGACGGCGGCATCAAACAAATACTGCTTGAAGAGGGTCGCGGCTACATTATTGACCTGCTGGCTGAAGGCAATACGGATGAGGGGTTTGACCAGGCTTTTGATCTGTTGGGGAATGTGGGCTTGTATATGGCCGCCTGTCGACGCCACGATATCACGGAGCCCTCCCGGGAAACCCACTCTCCCCTGGTCGAAGCTTCCGCCCTTGCCATGCAACTGGGCGTTTCTCTCGGAGTAACACCCCGTTTTGCCACCAGCCACCTGGCCATGTACAACCCCGCTAAAAACGGCATTTGCAAGAGCTTTACGTCACTGGACGCTGAATTTTTATTCCTCGAATACAATACGCGCGGTGTGTTTGCCTACAGGCGGGCAGCCGATGCGCTGGTCAGCACCTTGCCGCTGGGAATCTCACACCCGGTGACTTATCACCTGTTTATGGACGCCAAAAATGCGCTGCAGGATGTGCTGGCGATTAACCGCGAACTGTTTGCACAACTGGATACCGATCGCTTCTTTTACTCTGTACGTCCCTATTACAAGCCCTATCGTGTCGGCCAGCACGAATACCGCGGTGCTAATGCCGGTGACTTCGCTGGCATCAACGAAATCGACCTGCTGCTGGGCTTGTGCAGCGCCAACAATATCTCCTACTCCCAACTGTTGGTCGACAAACTGTTGTACATGATGCCCTACGACCAGGAGCGACTGAGGGATGTGATGCGCAGGCCAAGCCTGTTGAACAGCTTTCTTGAGGCCAGCGAACACGATACCCACGAGCCGTGGTATCAGCGCAATACGAGCCTGTTCCTCGAGGTATGCCAGGCGCACGGTGAGACTGCAGCGCAACACCACGATCAACTGGTCAGAAAATTTATCCGGCAACCCTCAGCCAAACTCTCGGAGGACCACCTGAAACACATTACTGCCAGCGGGCCGCCGTTATCGGTGTTGTTAAATTCGCTGGAGAAGCTACGGGATTTGCGCATGGCAGCCGACCGTGACGACATCCCCAGCCGCCATGCTGATTTCCAGCGATTGCGGGACAGCCTGCGGCAGGGGATCGGCACTGCGTAAAGACCGGTTATTTCTCACGGCAACATTCACCTGTGGCATCATTTGTCAGATTGGTTTTTACCGAGCCTGAGAAGGTGCGGGTCGGTTAAGCTTCCATTCTTCATTCTTATAATTGGTTCTAAAGAAGACAAGAGCATGGCAACGACACCCTATAACCATGGTGAAATTGAACTAAAGGTACAGCAGCGCTGGGAGCGCGAGGATGCATTCCGTGCCCAAGAGCAGGCCGAGGGAGAGAAGTTCTATTGCCTTTCCATGCTGCCGTATCCGTCCGGTGCGCTGCATATGGGCCATGTACGAAACTACACGATCGGAGACGTAATCAGCCGCTATCAACGTATGTGCGGGAAGAACGTGTTGCAGCCCATGGGCTGGGATGCTTTCGGGCTGCCGGCTGAGAATGCAGCAATCAAGAATAATACCGCCCCGGCGAAGTGGACCTATTCCAATATCGAGCACATGCGCAGGCAGCTGAAGCGCCTCGGTTTCGCTTACGACTGGTCGCGGGAGCTGACCACCTGTAAACCGGAGTACTACCGCTGGGAACAGTTGATGTTTACCCGCCTGATGAAAAAGGGCCTGGCTTATCGTAAAGAAGCTGAAGTCAACTGGGATCCGGTGGATCAGACGGTGCTGGCCAATGAACAGGTAATCGATGGCCGGGGCTGGCGTTCCGGGGCCGTGGTGGAGCGCAAATCGATTTCCCAGTGGTTCCTGAAAATCACCGATTACGCCGAGGAGTTGCTGCGGGGTCTGGATCATCTGGATGGCTGGCCGGATTCGGTCAAGACCATGCAACGGAACTGGATCGGCCGCTCCGAGGGTGTCGAATTCGAAATGAAGGTATGCGACGCACAAGGCAAGCCCGACCCACAGGGCAGGCGTGTGGCCGTCTTTACCACGCGCCCGGATACCTCGTTCGGAATGACTTACGCTGTGCTGGCGCCTGAACATCCGCTGGTTTCGGGGATTTCAACGCGGGACCAGGCGGAAGTGGTCCAGGCCTTTGTGAAACAGGCGAAAAATACCAGTGAAACCGAGCGACTGGCCCTTGGCGGCGAACTGGAAAAACGGGGCGTCTTTACCGGCGCCTATCTGTTTAATTCTTTTACCGCTAAGCCTGTTCCTCTTTATATTGCTGACTACGTGTTGCTGGCTTATGGCACGGGCGCCATCATGGCCGTGCCGGGACAGGATCAGCGGGACTGGGATTTCGCGGCCAGCCATGGCTTGCCGATCGTTCGTACCGTGGAGCCTCCTGAAGACTGGGAAGGGGAAGCCTGGACCGGGAATGGCCCCACGATCAACAGCGAATGGCTGGATGGACTGGAGGTGGATGAAGCCATTGAAAAAGCAATGGCATGGTTGGAATCCAAAGGCATCGGCAAGCGCGTCGTCAACTACCGGCTGCGCGACTGGGGTGTGAGCCGTCAGCGTTACTGGGGCTGCCCCATTCCGGTGATCTACTGTGAAAAATGTGACGCAGTTCCGGTGCCGGAAGACCAGCTGCCGGTTGTTTTACCGGAAAACGTAACCTTTATGGGGATGCAGTCGCCGATCAAGACAGACCCGGAATGGCGCAAGACGACCTGTCCGCAATGTGGTGGGCCAGCGGAACGTGAAACCGACACATTTGACACCTTTATGGAATCTTCCTGGTATTACGCCAGGTATTGCTGCCCTGATGCTGATGCGCAGCTGGATGAACGGGCCAAGTACTGGCTGCCTGTCGACCAGTACATCGGTGGAATCGAGCACGCCATCCTGCACCTGATGTATTTTCGCTTTTACCACAGGCTGTTGCGCGATGCGGGTCTGGTGGATTCAGACGAACCGGCGACGCGCGTGCTGTGCCAGGGCATGGTGATTGCGGACACTTACTATCGGGAGCATGAGGACGGTGAGATCCACTGGATCAATCCTGCCGATATCGAGGTGGAACGCGACCAGAAAGGCAGGCCAACAGGTGCAAAATTGCGCTCGGACGGTCAGTCGGTGGAGATAGGTGCGGTGGAGAAGATGTCGAAGTCAAAGAATAACGGCATCGACCCGGAAGGCCTGGTCGAGCGTTATGGAGCAGACACGGTTCGCCTGTTCTCAATGTTTGCATCGCCGCCGGACCAGGCGCTGGAATGGTCCGATACGGGTGTCGAGGGCGCTTCGCGTTTCCTGCGCAGAGTATGGTCACAGGTTATGGAACACGTCGAATCCGGACCCGTAGAAGCATTGGATGCAGCTTCCCTGAATACAGAGGAAAAAGAAATTCGGCGCCTGTTGCATGACACGATCGCCAAGGTCAGTGATGACGTCAGCCGGCGATACACGTTTAACACGGCCATCGCAGCAGTTATGGAACTGAGCAATCACCTGGCGCGATTTGAAATCAAACGCGGTCAATCCAGGGCGGTACTGCAGGAGGCCTGGTTGGCCATTGTCCGCCTTCTAGGGCCCATTACGCCGCACATTTGTGAGGTGTTGTGGGACGCTCTTGGAGGCAGTGGCCCGCTCTACCGGGCGTCCTGGCCGCAGGTGGATGAATCTGCCAGGCAGCGCATGCAAATTACGTTGGTGGTGCAGATCAATGGCAAGCTGCGCGCCAGGATGGAACTGAAGCCAGGCATAGACAAGGAAGCGGTGTTCAAGCAGGCAGTCGCGATTAAGAACGTAAGCCGGTACATGGAAGGCAAGCAGATCCGCAGGGTCATTCATATTCCAGACCGCCTGCTGAATATTGTAGTAGGCTGAACTTCATGTCACCGATTCAGTTAAATCCGCAGAGCCGCAGGCGGGATGTGCCGTGAAATCAGGCGACAAACCGGCAGCGGAACATTTTGTATCTCTTACCAAACCTGAATTACTCTTACATGTCATTGAAATCATTAATTAATCAAGTAAGGACCGGCAGAACTCGTGCAATGTGTGGGCTGGGCTTGGCCCTGCTCTGTACCGCTTGTGGATTTCAGCTGAGGGAGGACATGGAGCTGCCGCCGGAAATGATGCACACACGCATGGTCACCGACAACGAATACAGCCTCCTGGCCCGCCGGGTCCGGGTGCTGCTGGAACAAAGTGGTGCCACTTTTGTAGGCCGCAAAGATGCTACGGCGTTCCTGGAAATCCCGACCAATAATGTAGTCACCGAAGTGTTGACCGTTGGTGACAATGCCCGTGTCAGGGAGTTCCGGATCAGCCATACGGTCAGGTTTCGTTTAACGGATACCGGTGGCCGTGAAATTATTCCCTTGCAGACCATCCGCCAGGAACGGGAACTCAGTTTCGATGAACAGAAAATTCTTGCCACATCCCGAGAGCAGGAATACCTCAAGCAGGACCTGGCAGAGACACTTGCCCGCATGCTGGTGATGCGCCTGGGGTCATCGCATTGAAGGAGTACTAGTGCTCCTTCAATGTGATAACTACGGATTCAGAGGTTCCCAGATGTTCCAGAACAAGGCGCAGACCGCAGAGAATGGCATGTCCTTTTCAAGGGCTGCAACGCAGTACTGGAGCATCTGGGAACCTCCCTTCGGGCG
>JAZFUZ010000004.1:0-8735 GCA_036447475.1 Lysobacterales bacterium
GCCGTATCGGCGATGAGCACATCGATCTTGCGGGCCTTTGCAGATTGCAGGGCATCGTAAATAACGGCTGCCGAATCGGCACCGGTGCCCTGTGCAATGACCGGCACATCGTTGCGTTCACCCCATGATTTCAATTGCTCGACCGCTGCGGCGCGGAAGGTATCTCCGGCAGCCAGCATGACGGACAAACCATCTTCCCTGTACCGCTGCGCCAGTTTCCCGATGGTCGTGGTTTTACCGGCGCCGTTGACGCCCACCATCAGGATCACGAACGGTTTGTATTTTTCATTTATGTGCAGGAACTGCTCACAGGACTCAATCAACTCGAACAATTCGGCCTGCACCGCCGGCAGCACCTGCTTTGGTTCGGTGATGACCTTGTTGGAGATAGCCGCCTGCAGCTTAGCGGTGATTTTCAGTGCTGCCTGCACACCGATGTCGGAGGTGATAAGCGTGGTCTCTATTTCTTCCAGCAACTCCTCGTCAATCGCGCTGCGCCTGGACAAGAGGGCGCCCAGCCTTTTACCGAGTTGCCTGCGCGTGTCTTCCAGCCGCTGTTCCAGCAAATCCTGCCCGGAATGTTCAGCCGGCCTTAACTGTACGTCCTTAACCTCACCGGGCTTTTTCTTGTTTTTGCGGAAAATGCGCAGCATGCTATGAAGGACTCCTTTGAAAGCGATAGAACAGAGGTTCCATTATTTTGGGGCCGAAGGAAACACGTTCAAGATACCGGGAATATGAAAAAAGGCAATCAGGAAAATACGAAACGACTGGGATCCGTTCGGATCATCGGGGGAGAATGGCGCGGACGCAGGTTGCCGGTTCGTGATCTGCCGGGACTGCGGCCTTCAGGTGACCGCAGCCGTGAGACCCTGTTTAACTGGTTGCAAGCTCATATTCGTGGTGCCGTTTGTGTGGATTTGTTTGCCGGCAGCGGGGCGCTTGGTCTGGAGGCTGCATCGCGTGGTGCTGCGGAAGTCATCCTGGTTGAAAAGCTGAGTATGGCCGCGCGCGAACTTCGCAAGGTCCTGCTGGCGCTCAAGGCGGATCAGGTCACGGTAGTAGAAGCCGATGCATTGCATTGGCTACATTCCTGCCCGGCGCAATCCGTGGATATTGCCTTTGTGGACCCGCCTTTTGGACTTCACCTGGATGCCCGGGCACTGGAGTTGATCCACAGCCGAGACTGCATCAGGACAGGCGGTTTTATCTACCTGGAAACTGCCCGGGATGCAACGGCAATTGTTCCTGGTCGGGGATGGGAAATTGCCCGAAAAAAGACCATGGGTGATGTGTCCCTGTTGCTGCTGAAAAAAATTTGAATTTTCTGAAAGAAAATGATGCATTGCCGGGTCATGTATATTACAGGCAACCTTTGCTTGTAGGACGACTCCTCAGTCCCCGATAACGGGCAGCGCAAGCTGCCCGTTTTTTTTCAGCTACGGTCTTCAGTCAACGCCTGCCTCGACAATAGTATCAGCCGGAGCCATGCCTTTGTCCCTGAGCCGGTTGCAGTAATCCATCAATACCAGGTTGTCGTTCACCACAACACCAGCAGCCGCTGCGATACCGAAGTAGCTGAAGATTGCCGGCATCGCGTTCATGGCAAAGAAAGCAATGATCAGGTCTTCGGGGTCAGGCATATAGGACCACGGTCCAGGGTTCAATACATGGGCCAGAAGTCAGTGTTGGGGGGCTCCTGCAATCGCGCAAGCGCGCTCCTACATATGTACAATGAGCGCTTGCCTTTAATACTCAAGGAACTGGCGCATGGACCTGCACCGAACGGCGGTTTACCCCGGCACTTTTGATCCGATTACCAATGGCCACATTGACCTGGTTTCGCGTGCCGCACGTGTTTTTTCAAAGGTGATCGTTGCTATTGCCGAGAGCCCGCACAAGAATCCGCTGTTGAGCCTGGATGACCGGATTTCGCTGTCCCGCTATGAGTTGAGCGAGTTAGAGAATGTTGAAGTTCTGGGTTTTAGTAACCTGCTGGTGGAGTTTGTGCAGCAAGTTGGCGCAGGTGTTCTTATCCGGGGATTGCGGGCTGTTTCCGATTTCGAATACGAATTCCAGTTGGCCAGCATGAACCGGCACCTGGCGCCGAATGTGGAGACCCTTTTCCTGACGCCAGATGAGAGATACAGCTTCATTTCATCCTCTCTGGTGAAAGAGATCGCAAGGCTGGACGGTGACGTATCCGAATTTGTAAGCGACAAAGTCCGGCAGGCCATGCGCCACCGGTTTGAAGAAATGGAGTAGGATTTTGGCACTCAAGATCACCGATGAGTGCATTAATTGCGATGTCTGCGAGCCTGAGTGTCCGAACGAGGCCATTTATCAGGGCGTCGAGTTTTACGAAATAGATCCGATGAAGTGTACCGAGTGCGTGGGGCATTTTGATACGCCCCAGTGTGTCGAAGTGTGCCCGGTTGAATGTATTCCAAAGGATCCGGATCAAGAGGAAAAAGAGGAACAATTATGGGAAAAGTACCGTCGGTTGACCAACCAGGCCGAATTGTGACAAAGCTGGTCCTGACTCTGCTTGTAGCGTTGCTTGCCAGTGCGCCGGCCATGTCTGCAAACTTCGAGCCTGAGTGGGGCAGGCACGGCATGGTGGTCACTTCCGTCAGTCCGGCTGCAGCTGCCGGCCAACAGGTTCTGGAAAAAGGCGGAAATGCGGTTGATGCGGCTGTCGCCACTGCATTTGCCGCCGCGGTTGCGCATCCATTCAGTTCGGGTCTGGGTGGTGGCCTGTTCGCGCTTGTCCACGATGCACGTGATGGTAAAACCAGGTCCCTGGACGCGCGTGAAACAGCACCGGCCTCAGCCACTGCGGAGTTCTATGCAAAAAACCCTCAAAGCATCCGTAGCGGTGCGCGTTCAGTCGGCGTACCCGGTTTCGTGCAGGGCGTTTATGCCCTTCACCAGGAATACGGTTCAGTACCCTGGAAAGACCTGATTGAGCCGGCAATCATTCTGGCTGAACAGGGTGTAGAGGTCAGTATATGGCATCGCAACATGGTTTCCCGTGTCGTTACCAGGCTGGAAGACTACCCGGAAACACGCCGCATCCAGACCATCGACGGCCAGGTACCAGCGTTGGGTTGGAGGCTGGTCCAGGCCGATCTCGGCAAAACGCTGCGCCTGATCCAGGAGAATGGCGAAAAAGCCCTCGCGGTCGGGGCCATTGCGTTGAAGATAGAAAAGGCTACCGGCGGCGCTGTAACCGAGCTGGATCTGGCCCGCTATGAGGTAAAGTGGCGCGAGCCGGTGCGGGGCTCCTACCGGGGTTACGACATCTTCAGCATGCCGCCCCCCAGTTCCGGCGGCGTGTTGCTGGTGCAGATGCTCAACGTGCTGGAGCGTTTTGACCTGGCCGCGCTGGGCAAGGATTCCAGTGCATACATTCACCTGCTTGCAGGCGTGATGAAGCTGGCCTTCGCGGACCGTGCCGCGCATTTGGGGGATATCGATTTTTACCCGGTGCCGGTTGAGCGCTTGATCTCTGAGGACTATGCGGACCAGCAGGCAGCCCGGCTCAACCCGGAAGGTCAGCCACGGGTTGGTGTCGAAATCAACCAGTTGCCCGATGACGCAGGGACGACCCAAATCTCGGTAATGGACCGTTACGGCAACGCCATTGCGCTGACCCAGAGCATCAATACCATCTTCGGGTCCAAGATCACGGTGCCGGGAACAGGCATTGTCCTGAACAACCACATGGACGATTTTTCCATCGGCCCCGAACTGCCCAACGCCTGGGAAGCGGTGGGTTCCACGGCCAATTCAGTAGCACCTGGCAAGCGTCCTTTGTCGTCCATGACGCCCACCGTGGTTTTGAAAGACGGCAGGCCCGTCATGGTGGTGGGTTCATCCATGGGCACCTTGATCATCACGGCAGTCCTCCACTCGCTGATCAATACCATTGATTTCGGTTTCGATCCCCAACGGGCTGTGAACGCACCGCGTTTTCACCACCAGTGGAAACCGGACCGGCTGTCACTGGAGCCGGAGTTTCCGCTCGATGTGCGGCACCGGTTGGAAGCGTTGGGATACGAACTGCAGCAGCGGTCCACCTTGGGTGCTGCTCAGCTGATTCTTTTTGACCGGGAAAGTTGCATTTTCTGGGGCGGTGCAGATGGCCGGCGGGACAGTGGATCCGCCGGGGCTAATATCGGCGAGGTGCCGGCGCCTTCAGCGGAAGTCGCTTGTCAGGGCGAATGACGCCATCAGGCAGGCGGCTGCAATGAAACACCTGATCAAGCAGCCGGAATTCAGGCAATGGATACAACACAGCCTGCAGCAGCAGGAAAACATCCTTACTGTCAGTAACCAGGGCACGGTGCTGCACTACCAGGGCAACGGGCTGGACTTGATCGTTAAAACAGCCATGGGCCGTGGACTCGTGCTCAAAGCCCGCCAGAAAACCCTGTTGCGGGAGTTCGGGGCCTACCGCCGCATGGGCGGGCTGTGCGGCGTGCCGGAATGTTATGGACTGCTGGAGGGGCGCTACCTGGTGATTGAATTCATTCGGGGTACACCGTACCGGCACGCGAACTGGACCGACCGTGACAACTGGTTCAGGGATTTCCTTAAAATTTTGCAGTCCATCCATGAGCGGGGTGTGATTCACGGAGATTTGAAATCCAAGTCCAACATCCTGGTCACAGAGGATGAAAAACCCTGTGTCATCGATTTTGGCACCACGTTCTTGCACAAGTCCGGTTTTCACCCGGTAAACAACTGGTTTTTCGAATACGGCAAGCGCCTGGATATTAACGCCTGGGTCAAGCACAAGTATTATGGCCGCTATGTGGATGCATCGGAAGCGGACCGTGAGTTGCTGAACTACGGTCGTATCGAGTACATCGTCCGGAAAATCAGCGGGCGGCCGATGGATGCCGTGTCTGGAATCAGAAAGAAAAGGTAACGCAGAGCCGGGGTCAGAGTAAGTTGCTTACTCTGACCCCTTTCGATAGGATCGAGCCAGTTTTTCCAAGCCTTCCGCAATGGCAATCTCCGGTCGATAGCCGAAATCCCGCTCCGCGGCGCTGGTATCGAACCAGTGAGCGGTGCCCAGCTGATCCACGGTGAAGCGTGTGATCGGGGGTTCACCGGACAGGGGTAAAAAACGCCAGCTGAACTCGCAGATGGCTCCAACAGCCCTGGCAATCCCGGTGGGAACGGAGCGGATTTTCACCTCGATGCCGACCGCAGCCAGCAGCTTTTGAATAATTTCGCCCTGCGGCAGTGGCTCATTATTGGTGATGAAGTAAGCTTTGCCGGAGCACCTGGCTTTTCCCTGCAATTCCTGCAGTGCCAGCACATGTGCCTGCGCGGCGTTTTCGACAAATATGGTATCGATCAATTTTTCCGGACCGGGCAACGCCAGTTTTCCCCCTCTGACTTTTTTTATCAGGCGCGGCAGAATGTGCGGATCGCCCGGGCCCCAGATCAGGTGGGGCCGTAGCGCGACCGTTTGCAGACCGTCCCTGTTTGACGCCAGTACCATTTTTTCTGCCAGTGCCTTGGTGGCTGGGTAAGCAGAGGTGAAGTGACTTGCCATGGGCAGTGATTCGTTGCCGTCTTCGATATCGCCACCGGAATGTATCACGCTGGGGGAACTGGTGTGCACCAGGTTGGGTATCGACAGATCCCGGCAGGTCTGGATGACATTGGCAGTGCCTTCCACGTTGATTTTGTGATATTCAGCTGGATTGCCCCAGACGCCGGCCTTGCCTGCGGTGTGAATGATGGCAGCGCAATCTTTCGCTGCCCTGAGCAGGTCTGATCGGTCAGTTATATCTCCGCAGACAATATGGATACCCAGCGCTTCAAGATGTGATGCGGCGCTGCGTTGAAAGGCTACGACTTGGTGACCCTGGCTGCGCAGTTGCCTGCATATGGAACTTCCAAGGAAACCACCGCCTCCGGTCACCAGGGTTTTCAAGACGTCACTCCTGCATTTTAGCGGTCGCCCACTGGGCCAGTTCTCCACGATTGATTTTCGAGTTATGGCGAATATCTACCGGGAAACCTGGATGGAAAAGAACGGTGTGAATGCTGCGTGTCAGTGCGAATGCCTGGGCGAGTTGGAGCAAATCATAATGGATCCGCTCCAAGTCTATGGCAGAAAACTTGCCTTTCACCTCAATACACAAAACCGGAATTTGCGCCCCTCGGGTACCGATGCCGACGACTGCGGAACGCAGCAGGTCCGGATGCTGGTTGAACACCGCTTCGCACTGGTCGGCGAACAGGACTTCCTGACCGGTGTCGATTCGTTGCGACAGCCGGCCGCAGTACCACAGCCGGCCCATCCCGTCCATGATGCCGGCGTCGCCCATGCGGTGCCAAATGGTACCGTTGGCATCACAGATCTTGGCCATGGAAGTAGCGGCATCACGCTTCCAGTAACTGTCTGTGCAACTGGGACCTGATACCACGATTTCTCCCGGCATTCCGGGCGGCATTTCCGTGGTCTCCGAAAAATTATTGAAGGCCATGTCGCTGATCCCGATGATCTTGATATGATTCGGTTCGATAGGCCACCCGACGCAGACTCCCTCACCCGATTCGGACATGTCCTGGATCTTGCCGGTCATCTGCCGGGCCGAGATGCTGCTGACCGGCAGGCACTCGGTTGCGCCGTAGGGCGTGTGGATCTCGGCATCGTGGTACAGTGCTTTTTCCATGCGCCTGATGGTGCGGATGGGTACTGCCGCTCCCGCGGAAATTACACGGGTGACGCTCTCCAACCGTTTACCACGCTCAACCAGGTAACGGCTGAGTGTATCGAGCAGGGCCGGGGAACCGAAAATATTACTTACCTTGAAATCATCGATGGCGCGTACCAGGAGTTCTGGATTTGCTTTTGCCGGCCTGGTTGGGTCCATTTGCGGAACCACCGTGGTTACGCCAAGCGCGGGGTCAAATAAAGCAAATAGCGGAAAGGTCGGCAGGCTGACTTCGCCGGGCTGAATGCCAAAGGCGTTTTTCAGCATTTCCACCTGGGCGCTAAAATGACGGTGGCGGTAAACGACACCCTTGGGCAGACCCGTGCTGCCGGATGTGAACAGGATTGCAGCCATGTCTTGGGGGTCAGGCACATGCAGCATCGTTCCCGAGCTGCGGTTGCCAAGTTTCCGCAGTTCCTTGAGGTTGATTCCACCCAGGCCAAGCGTGGGCCCAGCGGTGATGACTCGATCGCAGGACTCTTTCGCCCAGCCCAGTACTTTGCGTGCAAACTGGGCTTTGGTTACGCCGATGAATGCTTTGGGCGATGCCTCAGCCAGGCATTGCTTCAGGGATTCCATACCGATGCCCGGGTCAATCAGAACCGGGACAACGCCTGCCTTGAACATAGCAAAAAACATCGCGAAGAAGTCCAGGCCTGGAGTGAGCATGAGTGCCGTTCTGGTGCCTGCTTCGATATCGTATTCCCGTAAACCCCTTGCATAGCAGTCACTGAGTTCGTTCAGTTCAAGGTAGCTGCAGCTGCTGTATTTTACGCGCCTGAACGGAGCCCTTTCCGGGTAATGGATCGCGGTGACGTTGGGTTGCAGTTCAGCCTGCCGGCTTAATGCGGCGGCGACATTGTTGAATCCGTCCGTATTCGAGGATCTATCCACTGGCATGTCCATGATTCGAGTCTTCCTTGATCTCGATGAATTTGCGGATCGTGTTGACTAAGGCCGGCCCGCCATCCTCCAGGATGAAGTGGCCGCAGCTCGGGTAGCGGTGAAGTTCGGCTTCCGGGTAGTATTCCAGCCAACGATTTAGAAACGTTTTATCGAACACGAAATCCTTTTCTCCCCATGCGATCAGGCATGGTTTGTTCTTTAACAAGTGCAAATGCTCCGCTGTTCGGAGCAAAATGTCAAAACCCGGGTCTTTTTCACTCAGCGGAATATCCTGTACGAACCGTGCGGTGGCAATACGGTTGGCCGGTGAATTATACGGCAGCTTGTAAGCATCCCTCACCTCTTTTGGGACCGGTTTCTTGAAGCCCACACGTGCTGCAATAACGGAAAAAGCATTGAAATGGAGCGTCAGGAATTGCCCAAGCCTGAGATCCCGCACCAGGCGCAAGGCCGGTGGAATACGCTTTTCCTCAGGTATCGGAAAAGCGGCCGTATTCAAAATAACCGTTTTCGAGATGCGGACCGGGTTCTGCACGGCCCAGGAGAAACCAATCATTCCACCCCAGTCGTGAACCACCAGGGTCAGTGCTGCGGATAGGTCCAGGTGGCAAATCAGGGTGTCAATGTCTTCGATCCGGCTGGCCAGGCGATAGTCGTATTGGTCATCACCCGGTTTGTCAGAAAGGCCGCATCCGATGTGGTCGGGCACGATGCAACGGAATTTTCCACTCAGTGCGTTTACCAGGTTTCGATAGTAAAACGACCAGGTGGGATTGCCATGCAGCATCAGGACCGGCGGAGCCTCCGCCGGTCCTTCATCGAGGTAGTGCATGCGCAATCCGTGGCGAGTTTCCAGGTAATGGCTGGAGAACGGGTACAGGTGTTTGGGTGGCCTGGAGATAGGAAGCCTCAATTTACCAGATAATTTCAGCCATCGAGCAGTTCAGGCCCGAGCCGATGCCTAGCAGAGCCACGCGGTCACCCCGCCTGATTCTTCCCAGTTCTACGGCTTTTGCCAATACAATCGGGACTGAAGCCGGGCCAACGTTACCCATTTCCGGGTAAATCGCGTGCACTTTTTCCGGA
>JAZFUZ010000005.1:0-7021 GCA_036447475.1 Lysobacterales bacterium
ACGAGGTAACCACCGGTGGTATGCAATACGCCCTTGGGTTTGCCAGTCGAACCGGACGTATACAGAATGAACAGCGGATCTTCAGCATTCATTTCCTCCACGGGGCAATCGTCAGAGACAGAATCCGCTTCTTCGTGGTACCAGTAATCCCTGCCCGGTATCCACTGGATATCGCCCCCGGTATTACGCACAACCAGCACGCTGTGCAGGCTTTCCATAACGCCGTCAATGTTACAGGCAGCATCGACATTGGCTTTCAGTGGTATCGTTTTACCGCCACGCAGTCCCTCATCGGCAGTGATTATGGTATTGGAGTCGCAGTCGATGATGCGGCCTGCAAGCGCATCCGGAGAAAAACCACCGAAGACCACGGAGTGAATGGCGCCAATCCGGGCACAGGCCAGCATCGCAATGGCTGCCTCCGGGATCATCGGCATGTAAATGGTTACCCGGTCCCCTTTGATCACGCCGAGTTTTTTCAAAATATTGGCCATTGTGCACACACGCTGGTGCAACTGGCGATAGGTGATGTGTTCATCACGGCCCGGGTCGTCACCCTCCCAGATAATGGCCGTCTGATCACCACGCTCATCAAGGTGACGATCAATGCAGTTGTAGCAGGCGTTCAGCACGCCGTCCTCGTACCAGCGGATGTGGAGGTCGGAGCTTTCAAGAGAGACATTCTTGATGATCGTGGGGAACCGGATCCAGTCCAGGCGTTTTGCCGTGTCAGACCAGAACTGCTCGTTGTTCTCAACCGACTCCCGGTAAATTCGCTGGTATTCCTGCCGATCAATAAGCGCGTTTTGCCTGAATGATTCGGGTACGGGATGAATTTTGCTCATCGTCAGCGTTTCCAGGTCATGCTGGGACGCCAGCCCCATTTGTATAACAAGCCGGCGCCAAAGACCATGCCACCCAGGTGAGCGAAATGTGCAATGCCGGGCATGGAGCGGGTAACGCCGGCCAGCAATTCGATGCCGCCATAAATCAGGACGAACCATTTGGCCTTAACGGGCACCGGCAGGAAAATCAGGAAAATCCGGTTGTCCGGCCACATTACCCCATAAGCCAGCAACAGCCCGAATACACCGCCGGAAGCACCAATGGTCGGATAGAAACCACCCTCTAATTGCTGCACGAGTAACTGGACGGTGCC
This sequence comes from Lysobacterales bacterium, assembly GCA_036447475.1. Lineage (GTDB taxonomy): Bacteria > Pseudomonadota > Gammaproteobacteria > Xanthomonadales > SZUA-36 > JAJRRA01. Next base: position 1,160 of record JAZFUZ010000005.1, read on the forward strand.
TGCTCCAATGACGCAGGCGGCATAATAGACTGCGAATCGCTGACTGCCCCAGGATCTTTCCAGGGGCGCACCAAACATCCATACCGCAAACATGTTGAAGAACAGGTGATTGAAGCCACCGTGAAGAAAGCCATAGCTCGCCAGTTGCCATGGCTTGAAGAAGCCACTGTCAAGGGGCCATAGTGCGAGTTCAGGTGAAAGGTTCCTGGCCATGAAGATGGCCGCGCAAATGACGATAACCCCCAGTGAGACGGGGGGAGGCATGAATGTATTCTGGTATTGATTCAAAAAAGTGCCTCCTAACCCGCATATTGCACGAAGGATCCGGAATTTGCGCGGTAGCTGGCGAAACAGTTTGGTTGATCGTTCGAACAAGCATAGCGGTAGCTATGGTTTGAGAAAGATCGGCCGAAATGTGAAGCCAGATGCCGTGCAAAACCGGATAGAATAAACTGTATTTCGCGCATGGCAGTCATTCCAGCCATAACTCATTTAAAGTATACATAATTTGTCAATTATTCGTCCGCCTTCGTGCAATATGCGGGCTAAGTACTTTATAAGGTTTACAGAGGACTCGTACAGGAGTTCATATTACAATACGTTGTGGCTATGCAAAAACAAAAATTACCCGCCAATTTGCGCCGGGTCACCGTGTATGCCTCTTCGAGCAGCGCGCTTGCCGATTCCTACTACGATGCCGCCAGCCGGTTGGGTAGCATCCTGGGCGGCGCTGGTTTCGACATCGTCTACGGGGGGGGTGGGGTCGGTCTGATGCGCGCCATGGCCGATAATGCGCTGGCAGCGGGCGCACATGTCCACGGCGTGATACCCGGCTTCCTCAATACGGTTGAGCATAGCCACAAAAACCTGAGTCAGTTGGAAGTCGTGGATGACATGCGTGAGCGCAAACACAGGATGCTGGTCGATTCGGATGCAGTGGTCTCATTGCCCGGAGGCAGCGGCACCTTCGAGGAAGTGTTCGAGGTGCTCACGTTGAAACGGCTGGGCCGGTTCCTGGGTCCGGTGGTGCTGGTGAACACCAATAATTATTTCGATCGTTTCGTTGGATTCCTGGAGCACAGCGTCAGCGAGCGCTTCATGTCCCAGCGACACCTGGAAATGTGGTCGATGGTTGACGAACCGGAACAGGTGCTGGATGCCCTGTCTTCGGCAAAGGCCTGGAGCAGTGACGCCTTCAAGTTTGCCGGTGTGCGTAGATGAACCCGAAGTCCGATATGAAGATCCACGTGGTACCACCACGTCACGGTGTCGCCTGGCTGGTACAGAGCATCGCGCTGTTGCGGGCCCAGCCCGGCAGGCTTTTGTTCATTGCAGTGCTGTTGCAAATCATGATGGGCCTGACGCAGGTGCCATGGGTGGGGTTTCTCCTGATCCTCTCGGTTCCGGCACTGTCGGCCGGCGTGCTGCAGGCGTTTCGCGTCACCGCCGAGGGTGGGCGGCCGGCACCGGCCTTGCTGTTTTCGGCCCTGTTTTCCGGTAGCCATACCGGTCGTCTGTTGTCATTGGGTGCCCTGATGTTCGTGGTCGGTATTTTGTCCGCTGCACTGTTCCTGTCGGGTAACCAGCTCGTACTCGATCCGGATTTGCTGGCCAGGATTGAGCAGGGTGACATCGAAGCCCTGTCGGTACTGGACCAGGGCAGCCTTCAGCGTATGGTGATCGCCCTTCTGATTGGTGTATCGGTCAGCGGAACCCTGAGCTATATGACCATTCCATTGATCTGGTTTCGTGACCGGCAACTGGGTGCAGCACTGGCGGACGGTCTCAGGGCGCTGTTTGCCAACTGGAAGCCGTTCCTGGTGCTTGGCTTGGGTATGGCCGCCGTGCTGGTACCGGTGATGCTGCTTGCCGGGATACTGGTTAGCCTGGCCGGACGCACCGGAATGCTGTCCATCGTCCTGATGGGGCTGGTGATGATTCTCTTGCTCGCCTTCCAGTTAATCTTGTTTGGCACACAGTACTGTGCCTTTCGTGATATTTTTGGCTTGGAAAGCGCGTCGACGCCGTCTGCGGGGACCGATGACAGTCAACTGGTGGCTTAGCCCGCATAGTGCACTATGCGGCTTAGGGTTGTTTACAGCTCCTCGGTTTTTTCCTTGACCCGGTGCGGTAGCAGGATGCGGCACATCAGCAGGCCGATCTCAAACAACAACCACATCGGCACGGCCAAAAGGGTTTGGGAGATCACATCCGGTGGCGTCAGCATCATGCCCAGCGCAAAGGCGCCCACCAGCACGTAGCCCCTCATTTTCGACAGCTTTTCAACCGTGATAATTCCGGTAGCGACCAGGATGATGGTGGCAATGGGTACCTCGAAAGTAAGGCCAAAAGCCAGAAACAGGGTGGTCACAAAGTCGAGGTACTTGCTGATGTCTGTCATCACCGTGACTCCTTCCGGCGCGACGCGCGTGAAGAAGCCGAACACCAGTGGGAATACCACGAAATAGGCGAAAGCACAGCCGGCATAGAACAGGGCTACCGCAGAATACAGGAGAGGACGAGCCAGGCGCTTCTCCTTGAGATACAAGGCCGGTGCCACAAATGCCCACAGTTGATACAGAACCACCGGCATGGACAGGATCAGGGCCAGCAACAGCGAGAGTTTGAACGGGGTGAGGAAAGGTGAGGCCACGTCAATTGCAATCATGCTGCTGCCCTCGGGCAGCACCGCGGTCAATGGTTTTGCCAGCAAGGCATAGAGCTTGCGGGAGAAGGGCAGCAGGGCGATCAGTACTACCAGCACGGCAAAACAGGCTTTGAGCAACCTGCTGCGGAGCTCAACGAGGTGCTCAAGAAAACTGAGCTCCTGGTCTTCGTTTTCCAGGTTTTTACTATGCTCCGTCATTGGGGTCATCCGGCTTGCCGGTGCCGCCCGTAGCCGTAGGGTCCAGGTCTTTCAGGGAGCTTTTCAGCTTGTCCACTCCGGACTTTACGCTGTCAACCGTGGATTTGATTTCATTTTCAAAGTGCTTGAGCGGCTGTTTGAGCTCTTCAGCGCGCATCTCGGCCTCAATGGTGTGTTTGAGACTGATCCAGCTGCTACGCGCCTTTCGCGCAAGTCCACCCAGGGTGCGGGCGACACGGGGAAGACGCTCCGGGCCGAGCACCAGCAGACCAATGACAGAAAGCAGAAGTATCTCGGCGAATCCTACGTCGAACATGAGACAAAATCAGCTGCTGGATTCGGATTTCTTGACCGACTCTTCGTCCGGGGTGGACGAATCCTTATCCGCGGCGATCTGGTCCGGTTCAAGTTTTTCTTCCTTGCCCCCCAGTTCTTCATCCATGCCTTTACGGAAACCTTTAACGGCAGCGCCGAGGTCACTGCCCATGTTCCGTAGCCGCTTGGTGCCGAACACCAGGACGACAATAAGCAGCAGGATAAGTAACTGCCACATGCTGATTCCACCAAAACCCATGATCGTGCTCCGTAACTCAGGTGACTTGAATTCTAACCTAAAGCGCGCAGGATCAGAACCGCCGGGTGGCCACCATGCCGGTCAGCAGCATCAGTGCAGAAAACAAAAGTAGACCGTACTGGTTCAGGGTGGGTATGCCTTCATCGAACACCACGCTGGTCACCGTGCACAAATGGGGCCCATCACCCACCTGTACAGTTACTCCTGCCGAGCAATCGTTGTCAGATTCGACAGCACTTTGCGCCACCCGCCGTTCCACCCGGCAGTTTGTGCTGCCATCCAGGCGGGGATAGACCGTGGCGGTGCGGTTGTCGCCATCGCCCTTCAATATCCATGACCAGCGCATGGTCCCATTGTGGTCTGCGCCATCTCCATCCACCGCGTTGGCGCAGTACAGATTGATCCTGGCGGTATCGTCAATCACCGTCGCAGCGCTTTTATACAGCCATTGCTGGGTTACCCTGAACTCTACACCTTGTTTGTCACCCCCGCCGGGAGCGCAGCCTTCGGGAACCGTAATCGCCAGACTCTCGAAACCCGATTCGGCGGTGTTCTTCACGTCAGAGGCAGCACCGGTCGAAGTATTGACCCTCATCACCTGGCTGGGGAACTGCAGCTGACGCCGGTCCACGATGGCCCACAACTGGCCGGTGTCATCAAAAGCCAGGCCGGCCTCGGTGTAATTGCCTGCAGCGGGACCCAGCGGCCCGATTTCAGAGGCAATGCCGGTTGCCGGATCGATCTCGTACAGATTGGGTGTGGACACTTTGAGCTCGGCATCTACACCGTTACCCAGGCCGTAAAGTCTGACCGGGTTGCCATAAGCAGCCAGCGCGCTGATTTTAATACCCAGGCTGTTTTCCGTGCCGATCAGGGTGGTGGTGCCGTCCAGGTCCATGCGATACAGGGAACCCTTGGCGACGGAAGTAAGGTACAGGTTTCCGTCGCACGCGAAAGTCATGCCGAAGTCGTTGCCGCCACCCGTTGGCAGGCCGGTAATAAAGACTTCATCGGCGTTTTGTACCTGGCCGGTGCCTGTGTTCAGCGGAAACAACGTCATGGATGAATCGTCAACGCCGTAAAGCGTGCCGTTCGGTGCGAATGCGAGGCCTTCTACGTCGATCTTGATACCGTTCAGCGACGTTACTTTGCCGATTCGGGTCTCAAGACCGGTAGCCAGGTCGATTTGGTACAGGCTGTCGGCATCAACTGTGCCACTGTCCGAATTGATGCTGTAGCCAACAACAGGCGCGGCGGCCAAAGACGCGGACAGCGTCGTCAGCAACATCACAACCATGGTTATCATCAACTTTTGCATCGGTGCAGCAGCCATCCTCGTTATTTAAACGCTGGACCGGCCATGCTAGCAGAAACAACAAATAAAACAAGACCTTAGTTGGGGGGTTCCTGCTCTCTGGAGAGGGCTGTTGTGTATTCGCCACAAGGCAGAGCAGCATTGGGATTCGGGATGCAAGACCCAGGCGGGCAAGAAGTTTCGAAATTGTAAGGTTTTACACAAATGCAGTGTGCGGCAGCTATCAATTTCGTGGTTTTTGTTGGAATATAGGGTTGTTTTTGTGGCATATGTACAACATATGGTTGAAACAGGGAATAAAAATTCAAAAACAGTGATACTACTGGCCAACCTGGGCACACCCGAAGCGCCTCGGCGGGTAGCGGTCGCCCGGTTTCTCAGGGAATTTCTGTCGGACCCCAGGGTGGTGGATCTGCCACGCTACCTGTGGTTGCCGCTGTTGTATCTCATCATCATCCCGCTTCGTGCCGGCCGTTCGGCTGCCGCCTATCGAAAGATTTGGTGGCCGGAGGGATCACCGTTGCTGGTGTTGACCCAAAGATTGTGTGACCAACTGGGATTGCGGCTCACCGGTAAAGCGGTGGTTGATATCGGTATGCGCTACGGAGCGCCTTCGATCCACCAGGCACTGGTTCGATTGCGTCGGTCAGGTGCATGCAGGCTGATCGTCCTGCCCCTGTACCCGCAGTTTTCAGCAACTACAACGTCATCCATCTACGATGCGGTAGACCTAGCCCTCACGGCCATGGAATGGCAACCAGAAATACAGCGGATAGAGCAGTATCATGATCAGCCGGGCTGGATCGAGGCTGTGGCCACCAGTATCCGGGTGTACCGAAAAACGCACGGCAAGGCAGAGAAATTGATCTTTTCCATGCATGGTCTGCCGAAGCGCTTGGTGGAAAAAGGCGACCCCTATGAGAATCATTGTCGACAAAGTATCGAATCGATTGTTGCAGCGCTTGGACTCAGCCAGGATGAATGGCTTCTCACTTACCAGTCGCGGGTTGGCCGCGAACCCTGGTTACAACCTTATACCGACATTAGCTTGCTCAAACTGGCCGAATCCGGAGTGAAACACGTTCAGGTCGTGTGCCCGGGCTTTGC
>JAZFUZ010000006.1:0-6507 GCA_036447475.1 Lysobacterales bacterium
TCCAGCAGGCGCTGGTAGTGGGTGATTACGATCATCGCCCGGTCATCACTGCGCAATCGATTCACGCCCTGCGCCACCAGGCGCAATGCGTCGATATCGAGCCCGGAGTCGGTTTCATCCAGGATCGCCAGGACCGGTTCCAGCACAGCCATCTGGAAAATCTCGTTGCGCTTCTTCTCTCCGCCGGAAAAACCTTCGTTGACCGACCGCCGCAACAGATCATCGCTGATGTGCAGAATTTTCAGTTTCTCGCGCACCAGCTTCAGAAATTGCATGGAGTCCAGCTCAGGCTCGCCCCGGTATTTGCGCTGGGCATTGAGGGCTGCGCGCAGGAAATAGGTGTTGTTCACCCCCGGAATTTCCACCGGGTACTGGAAGGCCATGAATATGCCTTCACAGGCTCTTTCCTCCGGAGCCAGCTCAAGCAGGTTTTTACCCTTGAAGAGCACTTCACCGCGCGTCACTTCATAACCCTCGCGGCCCGCAATCACGTTACCCAGCGTGCTTTTCCCAGCGCCGTTCGGGCCCATGATGGCGTGGACCTGCCCGGCTTCGATGGTGAGATTCAGCCCCTTCAGGATGGCTTTGCCACCCACGGTAGCGTGAAGATTCTTGATTTCCAGCATATTCATACTCTTTTCATTGATTTAAATTTACTAAGGAACTCAGAGCTTCCCTATCCCACTGCACCTTCCAGGCTGACTTCCAGCAGAGCTTTGGCCTCCACCGCGAATTCCATCGGCAACTCCCGGAATACCTGCTTGCAGAATCCGTCAACAATCAGGGACACCGCGTCTTCTTCCGAAATTCCTCGTTGCAGGCAATAGAACAACTGGTCCTCTCCGATCCGGGAAGTGGTTGCCTCGTGTTCCAGTTTGGCCGTGGGATTACTGACCTCTATGTAGGGAAAGGTGTGTGCGCCGCAAGTCTTTCCGATCAACATTGAGTCACACTGGGTGTAATTACGGGCGTTTTCCGCACTCTTGGCAATGCGCACCAGGCCACGGTATGCGTTTTGCCCGTGACCGGCCGATATGCCCTTGGAAATGATCTTGCTGCGCGTATTGCGGCCTATGTGAATCATCTTGGTGCCGGTATCCGCCTGTTGGTAATTGTTGGTCAGCGCCACCGAGTAGAACTCGCCCACGGAACTTTCGCCGCGCAAAACACAGGACGGGTATTTCCAGGTGATCGCGGAGCCGGTCTCAACCTGGGTCCAGGAAATCCTGGATCGGTCACCACGGCAGTCGCCGCGCTTGGTCACAAAGTTGTAGATGCCACCGACACCATTTTCGTCTCCCGGGTACCAGTTCTGCACGGTTGAATACTTGATGTTCGCGTCGTCCATGACCACCAGTTCCACCACCGCGGCATGCAACTGGTTTTCATCACGCATCGGTGCCGTACAACCTTCCAGGTAACTGACATAAGCACCCTCCTCCGCAATGATCAGGGTGCGCTCGAACTGGCCGGTCTCGGCCGCATTAATGCGAAAATAAGTGCTCAGTTCCATCGGGCAACGCACGCCTTTGGGAATGAACACAAAACTCCCGTCCGAGAATACGGCAGAATTCAGGGCCGCAAAATAATTGTCGCGGGGAGGTACCACCGTACCGAGATATTTCCTTACCAGCTCAGGATAATCCTGTACCGCTTCCGAGAAAGAACAGAAAATTACCCCGGATTTCTTCAGTTCGTCGCGAAATGTGGTGCCGACCGAAACCGAGTCGAACACAACATCCACGGCCACGACGCCGGCCAGCCGGGCCCGCTCATGCAGGGGAACACCGAGCTTTTCATAGGTTTCCAGTAATTTCGGGTCAACCTCATCCAGGCTCTTGGGGCGGTCCTTGTCAGATTTGGGTGCTGAGAAATAAGAAATGGCCTGTAAGTCGATGGGCTCGATATTCAGATGAGCCCAATCCGGCGGTGACATTTTCAGCCAGAGTTGATAAGCCTCCAGCCGCCAATCCAGTAACCACTGTGGCTCTTTCTTGCGCGCCGAAATCCAGCGGATAACGTCCTCGTCCAGACCAGGCGGCACGGTCTCCGACTCGATGTCGGTGACAAAACCATGCTTGTACTTCTGCTGAACGAAATAATCGACAGATGAAGATCTGGCAATCGAGGGATTGGTGGATGTGGAATCCAGTTGGGTCTGCTCACTGCTCATTGGATTATCAAATTCCTTTTGTTCACTGCGTAGTCAAGGTTGTAATGTTCAGAGGATTACTGGTAATTTTCATCGGCATCGACATTTCCGTCAGGCTGACTTCCTGTAGCGCGCGAGCCACGGCCACGCTGATCCGTTGCCAGTTCCCCCTCAGCTCGCAGCTGTCCTCCTGGCTGCACAGGCCCTGCTCGACACTGCATTCGGTCATGGCAATCGGGCCTTCGATGGCCGCAATCACTTCACCCACGCTGATCTCATTTGCTTCACGGCTGATGCGGTAGCCGCCACTGGCGCCCCGATAGGATTCCAGCAAACCTGAGCCTGACAGTAGTTTCAGTACCTTGCTGGCGGTGGGTATTTCTACGCGCACCCGCTTAGCCAGGACGTGCGCACTCAGCAATTCGTCGCCCCGGGCAAGTTCAACCATCATCAGGATGGCGTAATCGGTCAATTTTGAAATTCTGAGCATTCTTTAGGCCTGCAAAAGTCGTTTCAGAGCTGCTGGAAAACTATATTGTACCATATAGGTACTATTTCAACTTAAAATAAGGCTCGGCTACCCGATAGCCCCCACGATTCAAAACCGGGGTCAATCTCTTTGAACCCGACCCCCTAAATACGGCAAAATACCCCCATGAGTGAACAAGCAGGGTGTTCGGACAGCCACAACGACCAAAGGATGAACCAGGCGGCCACATGGGCAGCAAATACACTGGGTCTCGATGAGGTCAAGCTGGAACCCGTATCCGGCGATGCCAGCTTCCGGCGTTACTTCCGGTTCAACACGGGTGAGCGATGCCTCATACTCATGGACGCGCCACCGGACCAGGAGACTTCCGCCCCGTTCGTTGATATTGACCGGCGTTTGCGCGAAGCAGGGCTGAATGCCCCCGAGATCCTTCATTTTAATCTTGACCTGGGCTTCGGGCTACTCGAAGACTTCGGCGACACACTGTACCGGGATATCCTCGATGAACAGTCCGTAGACGAACTGTTCCCGCCTTTATTCACCGTGCTGGAAAACATGGCCCGGAAAGTCGATACCGACAATCTGCCCGGCTACGACGCTCTGCTATTGCAACAGGAAATGGAGTTGTTCCCGGACTGGTATCTTCGCGTGCACAAGAAGCGCCTGTTTTCCAGTGGAGAGCGGCTCTTGTGGAACGAGATTTGTACCCGTCTGATCCACTCCGCCTATGCCCAACCGCAGGTATTCGTACACAAGGATTTTCATTCCTGCAATGTTCTGCGGACGGATTCAGGAGTACCTGGAATTATTGATTTCCAGGATGGCGTGTCGGGCCCGTTGAGTTACGACTTCGTTTCATTGCTCTGGGACCGTTACATCGCCTGGCCCAGGGCACGCCTGGAATCCTGGATGAAGGAGTTCCATTGCCAACTGAAACCGGATTGTGACCTGGAAACCTGGATTCAATGGTGTGACCTGATGGGTGTGCAAAGAAACCTGAAAATTGTGGGCATATTCGCACGCCTGAAATACCGCGACGGCAAAGAAGCCTATCTCGACATGATTCCACGTTTCTATGGCTATCTGCTTGAGGTCATGCCCCGCTATCCCGAATTTCACGAATTTCATCAATTGCTGGAGCAGGCCGAATGCGCGCCATGATCCTGGCTGCGGGCCGCGGGGAGCGCCTCCGTCCCCTGACCGACTCCCTTCCAAAACCCCTGCTGGAGGTCGGTGGAAAACCGCTGATCGAACATCACCTGCAGGCTCTTGCCGAGGCGGGTTTCAGGGAAATTGTCATTAACCAGGGCCATCTCGGAGACCGGTTGCTTCTGGCAATTGGTGATGGCAGTCGCTGGAACATCACCATCCACTGGTCCGACGAGCAGCCCGGAGCCCTGGAAACCGGTGGTGGAATTCACCAGGCCCTGCCTTTGCTCGGTTCATCGCCATTCCTGGCGGTAAACGGCGATATCTGGACGGATTACCCTTACTCGCGCCTGCGCGCGATCAAATGTGACTGGGCTCACCTGGTGATGATTGCCAACCCGCCACAGCACCCGACAGGCGACTTTTCGTTGCACCACGGGAGAATCCGCGACGCAGGTGAAAACAAGCTGACCTACAGTGGAATAGCCGTCTATCACCCCCGTCTGTTCGACGCCTGCACCCCCGGGAAGTTTTCAGTCGTGCCGCTGCTGCGCTCTGCAATGGAAATTCATCTCGTCACCGGGGAGAAATACCGAGGTGGCTGGGAGGATATAGGAACGCCGGAAAGACTTGAAGCGTTCAGGGCTGCAATGACCTAGCCAAGGGGGTCAGGTTCGAGAACCCGACCCCGGCTGTACTGGCTAAAGCGCCTTGAACACCGCATCCAGGCTGTCTTTGGCATCACCAAACAACATGCGCGTGTTCTCCTTGAAAAACAGCGGATTTTGTACTCCCGCATAACCGGTTGCCATGCTGCGCTTGAGCACGATCGAAATTTTGCCGTTCCAGCATTCGAGTACCGGCATGCCGCCAATCGGGCCATCGGGCTCATCCAGCGCCGAAGGATTGACGATGTCATTGGCACCGATGACGATCGAAACATCGACATCCGGGAAGTCCCCGTTGATTTCATCCATTTCGAACACGATGTCGTAGGGCACCCTGGCCTCGGCCAACAGCACGTTCATGTGGCCCGGCATACGTCCAGCGACCGGATGAATACCGAAGCGGACATTGACCCCCTTGTCACGCAACGTCTTGGTGATTTCATTAACGATATGCTGGGCATGGGCCACCGCCATGCCATAGCCAGGGATAATCATCACTTCTTTAGCGTCGGCCAGCAGTGCCGCCATTTCCTCGGCATCAATGGTAATAATCTCGCCATCCAGGTCGCTTGCTGCCGCCGCTGTTCCGCCACCGGTGCCAAAGCCCCCGGCTATCACGGCGAAGAACTTGCGGTTCATCGCACGGCACATGATGTAACTCAGGATGGCGCCGCTGGAACCGACCAGCGCACCGGTAACGATCAGCAGATCATTACTCAGCATGAAGCCTGTCGCGGCAGCCGCCCAGCCAGAGTAGCTGTTGAGCATGGACACCACAACCGGCATGTCCGCACCGCCGATCGCCAGCACCATGTGCATGCCAAACAACAGCGCAATAGCCGTCACGATGATGAGCGGCAGCATGCCCCCGCCTGCCGCTGATTGCAGCACGAATTCGTATCCAAACCAGATCGCGCCAATCAGCAGGGCGAGATTCAGCCAATGCCGTCCGGGCAAGGTCAACGGTGTGCCGCCAATGCGGCCCGACAATTTGCCGAACGCGATCACAGACCCCGAAAGGGTTACAGCACCGATCAGGACGCCGATGTAAGTCTCGATGTTATGAATGGTCAGCTCAGCGCCCGCGAGATGCTTGTCAGGATCCATAAAATTGGCGAATCCAACGGCCACCGCCGCAGCGCCCACCAGGCTATGCAGAATGGCGACGAGCTCCGGCATCTGGGTCATCTGCACCCGACGCGCTGCCAGGAGCCCAATGCTCCCGCCAACCACCAGGGCCGCCAACAGAATTGTGTAATGCTGCGTGACGACACCCAGCACCGTCGCGATCAGGGCGATCGCCATGCCGATGATGCCGTACCAGTTGCCCCGCCTTGCTGTTTCCTGGTCGGAAAGCCCGCCGAGGGCGAGGATGAACAGGATGGTCGCAATGATGTACGACCCGGTAATGACTCCAGCGTTAATCCCGAGATTCATGATTGGGGCCTCACCTCCTGAACATTTCCAGCATGCGGCGCGTGACCGCAAAACCGCCCGCGATGTTGATGCTCGCTATGAGTACGGTTCCGGCTGCGATCCACATGATCAGGCTGTCAGCCGAACTGATTTGCAGCAATGCACCGATAATAATAATGCTCGATATCGCGTTGGTAACGCTCATAAGCGGTGTATGCAATGCAGCTTTCACGTTCCAGATCATCATGTAGTCGATAAAGCACGCCAGTACGAATACCGTGAAGTGCGCCATGAATGAAGGCGGCGCGACGGCCCCCAGGCCCAGCAGCGCAAGGGCAGCGACCACCATACCAATGATCGGACCCACGACTGATCGCCTGGTTTCCTCAACCACCGGTGCGGGTGCCGGCTCCGCCTTGGGCGGGGCCGCGGAAAGCTTCGGCGCCGGCGGCGGCCACGTGGTTTCGCCATCCTTGCACACGGTTGCACCGCGAATGATCTCGTCCTCCATGTCGACCACGATCTGACCGTCTCTCCCGGGCGTCAGGTCGGTCAACAGGTGACGTAAATTGGTCGCATACAGCTGGCTGGATTGTGCGGCCATCCTGCTGGGCATATCTGTGTAACCGATG
>JAZFUZ010000007.1:0-21354 GCA_036447475.1 Lysobacterales bacterium
CATGCACGTGCGCTTCATGGCGGATGCAGAGTTGCGCGCGCTAACGCCAGAAATCACCCGTGAAAAAGGCACCGATTACCTCAAAGCCCTGATAACCTATGGTTCCGCGGCCGGCATGCCCAACTGGGGAACCTCGGGTGACCTGACCGACGAGCAGATCGACATCATGGCCCGTTACCTGCAGCACCAGCCGCCGTCGCCTCCAGAATTTGGTCTGCCGGAAATGATTGATAGCTGGAAAGTCATGGTCGCTCCTGCAGACCGTCCAACCAAGCCCCAACATGACCGCGACACTGAGAATTTCTTCACGGTTACGCTGCGTGATGCCGGACAAGTGGCCATCATCGATGGCGATACCAAGGAAATAGTGTCCATCGTCCCGACCGGCTACGCCGTGCACATTTCGCGCCCGTCTGCATCAGGCCGCTATATGTACACCATCGGGCGCGACGCCAAAATCGACCTGATCGATCTGTGGATGGATCCGCCGCAGGTGGTGGCTGAAATCAAGATTGGCCTGGAAGCGCGTTCGGTTGAAACTTCCAAGTACAAGGGCTACGAGGACAAGTATGCAATTGCCGGTGCCTACTGGCCGCCGCAATTCGTGATCATGGCCGCCGATACCCTTGAGCCGATCAACATCGTGTCCACCCGCGGCATGACAGTCGACACGCAGGAATACCACCCCGAACCGCGTGTAGCGGCTATTGTGGCTTCACATGAGCACCCTGAATTCATCGTCAACGTGAAGGAGACCGGCAAAATCCTGCTGGTGAACTATGAAGATCCCAAGAACCTTACCGTGACATCGATCGGTGCGGCCCGCTTCCTGCACGACGGTGGATGGGACAGCACCAAGCGCTACTTCCTGACGGCTGCCAACCAGTCCAACAAGATCGCGGTCATCGACTCTAAAGAACGTAAGCTGGTGGCATTGATCGATGTGACCAAGATTCCGCATCCGGGCCGTGGCGCCAACCTCATGGATCCCAAGCATGGTCCGGTCTGGGTAACCAGTGCCCTGGGCAATGCCAACGTCACGTTTTTGGGTACCGATCCGATAGGGCATCCTGACAAGGCGTGGAAGGTCGTTCGCACACTGGAAGGACCGGGCGGTGGTTCCCTGTTCGTGAAATCCCATCCGAACTCTTCAAATCTGTGGGTGGATGCACCGTTGAATCCGGACCCGTCTATCTCCCAGAGCGTAGTGGTTTATGACGTGAACAACCTGGAAGCCGGCTTCGAGGTTTTACCGATCGCTGAATGGGCGGATCTGGGTGAAGGAGCGAAACGCGTGGTCCAACCCGAGTACAACAAGGACGGCACCGAGGTCTGGTTTTCCGTGTGGAGTGGCAAGGAACTGGAATCCGCCATCGTGGTGGTGGATGATAAGACCCGCACGCTCAAACACGTGATCAAGGCCCCTGAACTGATTACGCCAACAGGCAAGTTCAACACCTATAACACAATGCACGATATCTATTGATCGATCACGGGGAGCCGGTTAACCGGCTCCCGCTTTTTACTTCATCGGCCATGTCAATTATATCTTCGGCAGTGATGTTTCGGCCGACGGGAAGTGGGCTCGACCACGCTGCGTTTTACCTCATCTCCTGCACCCCGGATGCAGTGGCCATCAGGACGACGTCTGCTGGGCGTATGGCGAACAGGCCGCAGGTGACTACACCGGGCAGGTTGTTGATCTGTTTTTCGGTGGCGACCGGGTCTACCAGGTCCATATTGTGGACATCCAGGATCACGTTGCCGTTGTCCGTGATGAAGTCTTCGCGCAGTTCCGGCTGGCCACCCATGGCCACCAGTTGGCGGGCTATGTAGCTGCGGGCCATCGGGATGACTTCGATGGGCATGGGGAACCTGCCCAGCACGCCTACTTTCTTGCTCTCATCAACAATACAAACAAATTTTCGGCTGGCGCCGGCGATGATTTTTTCCCGTGTCAGTGCCCCACCCCCACCCTTGATCAGACGTCGAAAGGAGTCGAATTCGTCAGCGCCGTCGATGTAAACATCCAGCGTTCCGGCCAGGTTCAGTTCACGGACATGGATGCCGTGAGACTGTAGACGTTTTGTGGTGGCCTCTGATGAGGATACAGCGGCCTCGATGCGAATGCCGCTGGCCCCGAGAGCATCGATAAAACAGTTCACCGTACTGCCGGTGCCCACACCCAGTACGTTGTCCGGGCGTACCCAGGTCAGCACTGCCTCGGCGACCTCTTGTTTCTGCAGTTGTTGTCGATCTGCTGAGTTCATGGCGTCTCACTCCAGGGACAGGATGAAATTCCAGTGTTGTTTGAATACCGGCATCACGGATAAGCTGTTAACACTTCCAGGTCACTGCATTGCAGGCCCCGGTTTGTAATCACGGGGGCAGGTAAACCACCCGGTTTCAGACAGTAGCATATGCAGGCGGATATCCCAGGACTCATTCGGCACGCTTGGCACTTTTTGAATCTGGTAGGCAACGCCTGCCCGAATGGGCACATCAAACTGGCTTAAGGGCGCAAGTGCCCGGTCGTATAATCCGGCGCCCATACCCAGCCGGTTGCCTGATTCATCCCAGCCCACCAAAGGCATCAGTAGCAGGTCAATGTTGATCAACGGGATTTCAGGGCTTCCGCGGGGCTCCGGGATTCCGTAACGGTTTTTTACCACTTCGGCAGCGGTTGACCATTGCGCGAAAATCAGCGACCGGCCAGCCGGCCCCTGTCGGATGACGGGCAATGCAATCCTGATTCCCTGCTGATCTGCTGCTTCAAGTGTCGGCAGCAGGTTGGGTTCCCCATCGAACGGCCAGAAAGCTGCAATCGTGGTCGGGCGGTGTTCGGCGATGAACTTTGCCAGGAAGTGGTTGATGGATGCATTCAGGGCAAGCCGATCCGATTCATTAAGGAGCCTTCGCCGTGCCCGCAGCTCATTGCGTAAGGCGGTTTTTTTTGTTTTCCGGCTGGTCTCGGTCTGCATGGCTTTGGGGTAATTGAAGATCAGGCATTGGTGTGGGGCTGGTTCGCTCAGGCCCTGGTAACTGGACGGAGTACCGGGAGCGGAGTATGAAAAACCCTCCGTGGAGCCGCTACGGGCCGGTGACCTTGAACCAAGTGGTTCAGGTGGGACGGCTTACGAGGCTTTAGGCTTTTCGCTGAAAGCGAACCTGCACACCACACTCAGATCAGCCACCCCGAGGTCAATAGATAGGGACAAGGCATTTATCGGTCCCGATGGCTAACACCACAGAGGGCAATGTTGAGTATATCCTGTTCAGTCCTTCAGCGCATCATCGAGTTGATCGGCCAGCATGCGAATTTTACGGTCAATCTTTTCTTCCCTGATCTGTTCATTGCGCTGCATTTTCACCACTTCAGCGCTGAAATTCAGGGCGGCCTGGAGCGTGATCCGCTCCAGTGACATCAGCCGGCCGTCGTCCTTGATTGCAGTCATGGTTTCGTCGAGCTGACGCGCAGCCTCGATCAGGTCGTTGCGCTGATCCGGTTCACAGGCGAATTGGTATCTTTTTTCCAGGATCGTTACAGAGACCGGCTCAGAAGTTTGGCTCATGGGTGTACCGTGCGGTATTTCCGTCGATGCGTAATCTGGGTAGCTCTGAATCTATCAATATTAGCTTGTCGGAGTGCTGGGGGCACTATGACTGTTCCAGGGCCTTCAGCCGATGGATCATGGCTTCCACTTTCGAGCGCGCTTCCTCGTTTTTTGCAACCAGGGCGGCACGCTCCACCACCAGTGATGCCTGGCGATTCTGTAGCGAGTGATTTTCCTCGCGCACTTTTTGCGTTTGCTCCAGCAAAAATTTCAGCTGCTGTTCAAGCCGCTCCAGATCTTTTCCTGTTTGATCCAATGAATCCATGATCCCAACTATAGTTTGGCGGGCCAAAAGCGTCAAACAGAAAATTGCAATATGCAGCCAGGCCCTGGTTCCTGTAGCCAGGGCTCTTGGAGTGATAATATCCCCCTTTTCGGCGTACGTTGATGTCCGCGGCTCCGGCACCAACGATCCGCTTCGCTGAATGACAGGCCCAATAAACAATGATCAAGCAGAAAGAATACAGCAGGCGCAGGAATCAATTGATGCAGATGGCCGGCGAGGACTCCATCATCATTCTGCTGGCGGCGCCGGCCCGAATTCGGAATAAAGATGCATTTTATCCCTATCGCCAGGACAGTGATTTTCTGTACCTGACCGGTTTCCGGGAGCACGATGCACTGCTCGTAATGATCCCGCAAGGAAAGGAAGGGAAGTGCATGCTGTTCTGCCGCAGCCGTGACCCGGAACAGGAGATGTGGAATGGCGTCATGGCGGGCCTGGATGAGGCTGTTTCCGAATACGGCATGGACCAGGCTTTTGATTTTTCTGCGGTGGAGAAACGGCTTCCTGACCTGCTGCATGATCGGGGCCGGATCTATTACGACCTGGGCCGGAACCCGATATTCGATCAGCGCCTGATCGGTTGGTTGAATGAGTTTCGTGGCAAATCCCGCAAGACTTTCCATGCCCCTGAGGAAATACACGCCCTCGACCACATGCTGCATGACATGCGCCTATACAAAAGCCGGGAGGAACTCTCCACGATGCGCCGGTCGGTGAAGGTTGCCATCGAAGCCCACGAGCGTGCGATGAGGTTGTGCGCACCGGGCTTGAACGAGGCGGATATTCACGCCGAACTGCTGCATACTTTCACCCGCCATCACTGTGAACCTTCGTATATGCCGATTGTCGGTGGTGGCGCGAATGGCTGTGTGCTGCATTACATAACAAACAGGGATCTGCTCAATGATGGCGACCTGCTGTTGATTGACGCCGGCGCCGAATACGACGGTTATGCTTCCGACATCACGCGGACTTTTCCCATCAACGGGAAGTTCTCGCCGGAACAGCGCGATTTATACGAGGTGGTGCTTGCTGCCCAGGCCGCCGGGATTGAGCAGGCTTGCGCAGGCAGGCAGTGGCAGCATATGCATGATGCAGCAGTCAGGGTGGCGACCGAGGGCATGATAAGCCTGGGGATACTGGAGCACAGCCTGGAAGAAGAATTGGAGACGGAAGGCTACAAGCATTTTTACGTGCATAACACCGGGCACTGGCTGGGCCTGGATGTTCATGATGTGGGTGAATACCGGATCGATGGTCATTCGCGGGAACTGGAACCCGGTATGGTGATGACCGTGGAACCGGGCATCTACATCCAACCGCAAGAGAATAGTGTGCGCAAATGCTGGAGGGGCGTGGGCATCCGGGTCGAAGACAATGTCGCCATTACCCGGGGTAAACCCACGGTTCTTAGCAAAGACCTGGTCAAGACGCCGGATGACATCGAGGCCCTGATGGCACAATGAACCCCGGCACACCTGATCGTTATGACGTCGCCATAATCGGTGGTGGACTGGTAGGGGCGAGCCTGGCCTGCGCGCTGGCCCCCCTGGGTCTGAAGCTTGCCCTGGTCGAGGCCGTTTCGTTCCGGGCGTCGTCCCAGCCCAGCTACGATGACCGAACCCTGGCGCTCAGTGCCAGTTCCTGCCAGATATTGAAGGGCCTGGGTATCTGGCCTTTACTGGAAGACAGTGCCACGCCGATTCGCGAGATTCATGTGCGTGAACTGGATCGCCCTGGCCGTGTGGTGCTGACACCCGGCGAGTTGGGGCTGGACCGGTTCGGGCATGTCGTGGAAGCCAGGGAGTTCGGTGTCGCGGTGACCGGAATTCTCCCCAAGCTGGAAAACCTGGACATCCTGTGTCCGGCATCGATCGTTTCCCTGGAGCCGGATAAAGATACCGTCCACATCGTGTTGGATAGCGAGGGTGAACGGGAACAGCTCGAGGCCCGGCTGGTCGTGGGTGCAGATGGCGCTCATTCCTTCATCCGGGAAAGCCTGGGAATCGAGACCGAACGTTACGATTACCGGCAAACGGCCGTTATCTGCAATATCACGCCGGAACAAGCCCACCGTGGTCGTGCTTTCGAGTGTTTTACCCCATCGGGCCCTTTTGCAGTGATGCCGCATGTCAGCGGCCGTTGCGGCTTGATCTGGTGCGTGCACACCGACGACGCAGCGGCATTGCTTGAGTTGCCGGATCAGGAATTTCTGCGCGGGGCGCAAGCGCGCTTTGGTGATGTGTTGGGTGACTTTGTCAAGGCAGGAAAGCGCTCCAGTTATCCGCTCCGGCTGATTCGAGCCCGCGAAGATATCAGGCCGGGCGTCGTCATACTGGGCAACGCTGCCCACGCAATTCACCCCGTTGGCGCACAGGGTTTCAACCTTGGCCTGCGCGATGCGGCCGTACTGGCCGAGGTGCTGTATGACGAAATCTGTTGCGGCAATGTGCGGCACATCGGGAGCATTGATGTGTTGCTGCGTTACAGCGAATTGCGAGCACCGGACCAGCAAGGAACGATCGCTCAATCCGACGGCCTGGCACGCATGTTTGCGAATCCTTCACCGCTGGCGGCGGTGGTCCGCAGCGCAGGCTTGTTTGCACATGCCCTGTTGCCGCCTTTGCGCAGACAACTGGCGGTGAATGCCATGGGGTTCAGGGGCAACATTCCAAGGTTGGCACTGGGTGAGTCTTTAGGGCCTGTAACGCAGCGATCTGGCAAGTGTTTACAGGCCCCAGGTGCACTATGAAGACTGCAAGAAAATTTGATGCATTGATCGTTGGCGCCGGGATGGTTGGCGCCACCGCGGCCTGCTTGCTGGCTCGTTCAGGTTTTTCAGTGGCAATCCTGGAAGCGTGTAAACCACAGGTGTTCGATTCCACCGGGGCGATCGGGTTACGGGTCTCTGCTTTTTCGCCCGGGGCACAGGCAATCCTCACCGAGGCCGGCGCCTGGCGGCAGATTGAGCAACAGCGTCACTGCCCCTTTCGCCGGATGCGAGTGGAAGACCGGGACGACTCGGTCGTGATCACTTTCAGTGCACCTGAATTTGGGCTGGAGCGCCTGGGCACGATCATTGAGAACCAACTCGTACAGTGGTCGCTGTGGCAAACACTGCAGGCCATGGGGGGGGTGGAAATCATATGCCCCGATCAGCTCGAAGCATTGGAATATGAGAACGATGAGCCGGTGGCCATACTGGGCAGTGGACGTCGTGTGCATTGCCGCCTGCTGATTGGCGCAGATGGTGCAAGCTCAAAAGTGCGCAGGTTGCTGGGCATCGATCAGGACCACTGGGAATATGGCCAGCAAGGGATCGTTTCAGTTGTCGAGACCCACAAGCCTAACCCGGGAATCGCCTGGCAGCGATTCACGGCAGGTGGACCACTGGCATTCCTGCCACTGCAGGACGGAACTTCTTCCATTGTCTGGTCGCGCCCGGAAGCTGAAGCACGGCAATTGCTGGAACTGGACGACGATGCATTTTGCGCCGAATTGGAGCAAGCGGCTGCGGGAGAAAGTCAGGCCTGGCCCGGTACGATACGCGCCTGCGGCCCGCGGGTGTCGTTCCCGCTGACCATGCGGCTCAGCCACTGTTATGCCGCTGCCCGCGCCGTCCTGATCGGAGATGCTGCCCACGTAGTCCACCCCCTGGCGGGGCAGGGGGTCAACCTCGGGCTGCTCGACGCGGCTGGCTTGGCGGAAGTGCTGCTTGAAGCCCGCAGCCACCAGACTGACATCTCCAGCGAAAAAACGCTGCGAAAATTCGCACGCTGGCGGCGTTCCGAAGCGGAGGTCATGGCCCGTGGGATTCATGGCATCCGGGAGCTGTTCATGCCCGAAGTCCTGGCGCCCCTGCGCTGGCTTGGACTGCGGCTGATCTCGCGCAGCTGGACCGCGAAAGAGGCCTTTATCAAGCGTGCCGCCGGCAGGAATCGCAACGCTCCGGCCCTTGCCCGTGGGGTGGCGCTGACTGACATGCTTCGGACAGCGACGGGTTAGCTTAACGCCCATTCTTACACAGCGTGTCAGTAACTTTACCCGCTCCGCCAATTTGAAAGGGGTCAGGTTCTTGAACCTGACCCCAGCTTTGCGCAGGCGAAACTTATGGCTTATTCCCCGCAGTTATATCGCAGTAGGAAACGCTTCGTTCCCGCCGGTTGCTCACATTTATATGCTCTGTGACATTCAAGACAGAGACATACGAGATGTTGAACGCGCTTAAAGTAGAAAACTCACCCTTCAGTGAGCAACAGATCGTTCAGTTGCGGCAAAGCCTGGGTCAGCTCGACCCGGAGCAGACTGCATGGCTGAGTGGTTACCTGGCCGGGCGGCTGGCGGGCGGTTCCCAGGCGGCAGTGCTTGCTCCACTACCATTAGCGTCCTGCAACAACATGGCCGCGTTGTGAAGGTCCACCCCATCGCCGATTGGAGCAACCGCGACGTGCGCCGTTACCTCAAGGAACACAAGCTGCCGCACCACCCCCTGTGGGACAAAGGCTACGTTTCCATCGGTGATACCCACACCAGCCGGCCGCTGAGCGCGGAAATGGACGAACAGGACACCCGCTTCTACGGCCTGCTGAGGGAATGCGGCCTGCACCAAGCGGAAAACTTTCAAAAAGGTTCTATAGCTTGAAAGCGGAACAAACACCATTTTCTCTATAGCTTGCTGTATGCAATCGACGGCAACAGGAAAATCTTCTAATCCGGTTGTCCGGTCCAGTACGTAGAGATTGCAAAAGGCACACAATGTGCTAAATTGCAGGCGTGAGTCACTTTGCCTGGAATCCTGAAAAAAATGCTCAGTTAATACAGGAGCGGGGGATATCATTTGAACGTGTGATTTATCACATTGAAAGAGATGAAATCCTGGATGTTATCAAGCACCCAAATTCCTCCAAATATCCAAATCAACGGATGTTCATCTTGAACATTGGTAACTATGCTTACCTGGTCCCATTTGTCGAAACTGAAACCGAAATATTCCTTAAAACCATTATTCCGAGCCGCAAAGCCACTAAAAAGTATCTTGAGGTGTAATCAAATGAGTAACAAGCTTAGTAAAGAAGAGAAAGAAATTCTGGAGTCTTATGAAAAAGGCGAATGGGTTTCTGTTTCTGATCCATCCGATATTGCCAGGTACAAGGCGGCGGCAAAGGCTACCTTCAAGAAAGATAAACGGGTAAATATCCGTATTTCAGAATTGGACCTTGAGTTATTGCAAGAAAGGGCTCTAATTGAAGGTTTGCCTTATCAAACACTGATGTCCAGTGTTTTACATAAGTATGTAACGGGACGTTTTAGAGAGAAAAATGCATAACATCAGTCGACGATTTTCTTATTTGACAGGCTATCGAGTGTGTCGATCAAACGTCGCTTGCGCTTGTGTTTCTTGCGCAATTCTCCGAGCAGTTCCTGCCAGTCGGCGAGACGTTGGTTCCGCGAGTAGACCTTTTCCATGAGCCGTAGATAGATGGCCGCCTCCTCATACGCCTTCGGCTTGACCTGCCCGATCAACCCATCGACGACGCCTTGCCAGATGTCAAGGGCAACTTGGGGGTGGGTGTTAGCCACGGCCTGCGCCACGGTTTTATCCGTCTCCAGGCCCCGGCGTTTGATTGTGCACAGGCAGTGGTAGAGTTCGACTACATCATCAAGGCGCTTTTCCAGGATGGCGATGTCGATGAGTGTAGCGAGGTCGGGGAACCGTTGATAGCCGCTTCGTTTCCTGATCGCCGTCGATTCGACCTCGGGGGAGGGCAGAGGCCAGCCAGTACTTTTGCCCTTTTGGCCACCGGGTGCAGGGCGCTGGCCGGTTTCGAGATAATGGAGGACTGCGCTGCGCACGGCCGGCCAGCATTTCGCCTTTTTGGATGCCTTACACAATTCGTTATAACCGGTACGGGAGGGACGGGCAAAGAAGTCCTGGGCCCGGTAGGCGGCAACGAGATCGTGCCGCCGCTCAGTTTGTGCCATTTTCCGTAACCGCTCCTGCAGCATCCCGGCGATACCTGGGGCATCTTCCACCCGGCGCGGCCATTGGCATCGAGTAACTGGTTCAGAAGCCTTTCACGGCGATAGCTTGCGGAAAAGTTGGCGTTGCGTGGTTTGGGTGTAGCCTGCAGGCGGGTCTCGAGTGTGACCGCGACCTCCCGCCAGTGGACACGGGTATAGGCGCGCCGCTGCAACAGCGTTTCGGCGGAATCCAGCATGCAAAACTCATCCTCCAGCACCCGGTCAATCACCCACAGAAGTTGCTCGGTTTCGAGTATCTGCCGCTTGACCTCCGGGTAGCGGCCGGCCAGATCAAGCAACTGGTCAAGCAGTGCTTCGCGACTTTTATCCGCAAGGATTGTCTTGACCCTGGTCTGTGATTTCGAACGCCGTGGTTCGGATGAGTGTGCCGATTCGTTGCCCTCCCACTCATCGTCCTCCTCGTTCGCATCGACCAGCAGCGCCAGGTCTTTGAGACTGACATCCTTTTTTCCCACCAGGGGATGATCCGGTAGTACCAGAATGATTCTTTCCCAGTGGTAGATGGGAAAAGTCACCAAATCCTTAAACAATTCGCTCTGACCGGAGGCAATTGCGAAATCCGCTCCCTGGTTCTGCACCTGATGGGCAATACGGTCGGAGGTGCCCTGGTGCAGGCTGATTGGGATGGTTGGGAACTGGCGATGAAACCCGGCCAGCAAGTCCGGCAGAACGTAACGTGCTTGGGTATGCGTAGTAGCAACCACCAGTTCGTCCTCCAGAATCTTCACCTGTTTGCTAACGCCGGGTTGAGAAGTGAACAATGCCTGGGATGCGGCCGTGATATTCAGGCCGTTGTCCACAATGGCGACGAGGTAACGCAGTTGTTGCAGTTTCATGTTCTCTGCCTCTTGTTCGATTTCTGTTTCCAGCTCTGGTGGACCTTCTTAAAAGTAAGGTACCGGGTCTACTCATTAGATTGGACAGTTGGTGGCTCTGGGGAGTAATCTCGTTCGCTTCAGCCCAAAAAAGACAATGTTAACAACCGCTGCCTAAAAAGGATTCGACATGATTTACGACAATATTCTTGAGACCATCGGCAATACGCCTGTAATCAAAATTCAGCACCTTTCACCGGAAGGCATCGACATTTATGTTAAGGCCGAGGCTTTCAACCCAATGGGTTCGGTGAAAGACCGGCTTGCTCTTGGCATCATCCTCGATGCGGAAAAAAGAGGTTTACTGGAGCCGGGCCAGACCGTTGTGGAGGCTACTTCTGGCAATACGGGGATCGCGTTGGCCATGGTGTGCGCCGTGCGTGGTTACCCCTTCGTGTCCGTAATGGCAGAGTCATTCTCGGTAGAGCGGCGCCGGCTGATGCGTTTTATGGGCACCACGCTGGTATTGACGCCGGCGGCCGAACGCGGTACCGGTATGGTCAAGGCGGCCGAAGCTCTGGCCAAGAAGTACGGCTGGTTCTTAACACAGCAGTTCGAAAACGAGGCTAACCCCGCCTTCCATCGCAACACGACCGGTCCGGAAATACTCAGTGATTTTGCTGGCAGAAGGCTGGACTATTACGTCAGCGGTTATGGAACCGGCGGAACGATTACCGGTGCCGGGCAGATGATCAGGCTGGCACGGCCGGAGGTAAAAATAATTTCCACCGAGCCGGCGGGTGCTGCCTTGCTCGAAGGCGATCAATGGCAACCGCATAAGATCCAGGGCTGGACACCTGATTTTATTCCGGAGGTTCTGGATCGGGATGTCGCGCATGAAAATATTCCTGTGACCGATGAGGAGGCCATTGAAGCGTCGCAATTACTGGCGCTGAAAGAGGGCATTTTCTGTGGTATTTCTTCGGGTGGCACTTTTGCCGCGGCAGTCAAAGTAGGAGAGAAAGCCGATTCCGGGTCAGTGATCCTGGCCATGTTGCCGGATACCGGGGAGCGTTACCTGTCCACACCGCTGTTCGAGAATATCCCGGACGGTCCGGATGAAGGACAGGATTTGCTGGAAGACCTGGAGTACTAACCTGACCCCTTCGAATTCAGGGTTTTAACAGGTCGGGCGGCAGGTTTCTGAAACAAGCAGCCAGTTCGCGCAGGAAATCCGATAGTGCAGAACTGTTGCGCCAGACCATCGTGATGGTACGGCTGGGCGCCGGGCTGGCAAATCGTTTGGTGATCAGGTTGCTGGTCTGTGCAATCGGTGGTTTTACCGACAGCAGGGGCATCAAGGTAATGCCCACGTTCGCAGCCACCATCTGGCGCAGGGTTTCCATGCTGGTGGCGTGGAAGTCCACCCGCTCATGGGCGCCCGCCAGGGCGCAGACCTCCAGAGCGTGCTCCCGCAGGCAATGGCCCTCATCCAGCAACAGCAGTTCCTCGCCCTTGAGGTCTTCAAGGGTGATCCGGAATTTTTTTCCCAGCGGGTGTTCACTCGGCAGGGCCAGCACGAAGGGCTCTTCGAAAAGAATTTCCATGTCCAGGCCAGCGTCATTGATGGGCAAGGCCAGCAGGGCAGCGTCCAGTTCACCCTGTTGCAACATTTTAAGGATATCTTCGGTCTTTTCCTCTGCCAGTTGTAATTTCAGGTTGGGATATTGCTTGCGAATGTTTGGGATGACATGCGGGAGAAGATAAGGAGCCAGTGTTGGAAACAAGCCCAGGCGCAGGTTACCGTCGGCTGGATCTCCTGCGCGCCTGGCCACGGCGCGTATCTGGTCGACGTCACTGAGGACCAGGCGGGCACGTTCCGCAATCTCTTCGCCTACAGGCGTCAGCATGATTTTCCTGGGCGAACGCTCGACGAGTTGCACGCCCAACTCGTCTTCGAGTTTCTTGATCTGTATGCTGAGCGTAGGCTGGCTGACAAAACAGGCTTCGGCTGCTTTACTGAAATGCCTGAGGTCGGAAAGTTTTACGAAGTACTGGAGCGCCCTGAGATTCATCAGTCTATTATATAGATTATTTCAATCATGTGAGGGTTTTTAATTGAAAAAACCAATGAACGATGCCATCGGACCGCAAATATGGAGTCTCGCTTTCCTGCTCCGGCCTGCGGTTCCTCTGCCCGTTCGCGCCGGGCCACTGATAAAACCCCTGGCTCTGCTGTCCCTGCTGCTTGCGCCGTTGTTGTCACAGGCGTGCGAAGCCCCTCTTCCGGATTTGGAAACCATGAGTCGCTTGCGTCTTGGAGAGAATGTGGCTGAATCCATACGGGTTGACGAAAAAGGGGGTGCGGTCAAGGTCAGCCTGATGATCTGGGCGCCTGTGGAGGATATCTGGGCGACCGTGTATTCATGCGAAAACGCCTTTATTTTCCTGGCGGGACTGGAAGTCTGTGAAGTGCTTGAAGACGATGGCGTGGACACCGTGACGCGCCAGGTCCTGAACAAGGGTTGGCCTGTGCCCAGGCAGGATTACAAATTCCGGACACATCGCGTACCTTATACCCGAGCCGACATTCATCTGGTCGAAGGCAAGCTGAAATTCATGCAGGCCAGTTGGGAATATATCAGTATGCCGGAGGCGGTTGTTGTCATCTACAAGGTCCGGCTCCAACCGGGCTTCCCCGCTCCACGATTCCTGGTCAGGCGCGCCCTGAAAAAGGGTATGACCGGGTTGCTGGCCTGCGTACGGGCGCTTGCCGGCGGGTCGGGGTCTGCTGAACAGGAAAAGGAAGATCTGGGTTATTGCCCCGGCGACATCGGGCAGGCCGCCAGATAATTTCCGATTGTTTCACCGTGCATGTTTGATTTTTGTTCGGAATTAATCGCCGGTTTCACGTAAAATATGGCATCCAATTTGAGTTTCCGATCCGTTTTTTTATGAGCAAGAGAACCGTTCTGACCGGCATCACGACCACGGGTACACCACACCTGGGTAATTACGTCGGTGCGATCAAGCCCTGCATCGACGCCAGCCACGACGTGGACGTACAGTCTTACTATTTTCTGGCCGACTATCACGCCCTGGTGAAGAACAGGGATCCGGACCGGATGCGCCAGTCTACGCTGGAGATTGCCGCTACCTGGCTGGCCCTGGGCTTGGATACGGATACGGCTGTTTTCTATAGGCAATCCGATGTGCCGGAAATCCTGGAACTGACCTGGATACTGACTTGTTTAACGGCCAAGGGCCTGATGAACCGGGCCCACGCCTACAAGGCCATCGTGCAGGAAAACGTGGTAGCGGGCGAAGACCCGGACTTGGCGGTCAACCTGGGCCTGTTCAGCTACCCGGTGTTGATGGCGGCTGACATACTGATGTTCCATTCCTCCCACGTTCCGGTGGGTAAGGACCAGGTACAGCACCTGGAGATGGCCAGAGACATAGCCCAGCGATTCAACCATCATTACGGTGAGCATTTTGTGCTGCCCCAAGCCGTTATAGATGAGAACGTTGCAATGCTGCCGGGGCAGGATGGGCGCAAAATGTCCAAGAGTTACAACAATACCATTCCACTGTGGTTGCCGGAGAAACAGCTGCGCAAGGCCATCATGAAAATCGTGACCAATGCCCTGGAGCCCGGTGAAAGCAAGGATCCCGGTGATTCGGCGTTGTTCAAGATTTACGCGGCCTTTGCCAACCAGGCGCAGCGCGAAGCCATGCGCCAGGCCTATCGGGACGGCGTTGCCTGGGGTGAAGCAAAGCAGCAGACTTTCGAGTTGATCAACGAAGAACTGGCCGAGGGTCGCGAACGTTACCAGGCGCTGATGGCGCAACCGGGGCGTATCGAACAAACCCTGATCGAGGGAGCGGAAAAAGCCCGCGCCTACGCCGCGCCTTTCCTCGCCCGGATCAGGGACGCGGTGGGTATCCGCAAACTGGGATGATCAGGGCATTCAACATGGTTCCATCAGCTGAAGTGCCTGCCGCAGCGGACAGCCCGGAATCTGCGGCGCATTCCATGGAAGCCCTGACGCTTGATGTCAGGATTGAGGACTACCTGCCGGAATTTTTGCAGCCTGCCTGGGAGTTGTTTCAACAATACCCTGTGATTTTTGGATTGCTGATTATCCTGTTCGGCTATCTGGTGGGCAAAGCACTGCAATGGCTGGTCACAAAAAGCTTACAGCGCCTTGCAGCGAAGACCAAGACCGACTTGGATGACCGGCTGATTCAATTGCTGTCTGCGCCTATTTTGCAGACATCAGTGACGCTGTCTCTGATGCTGGTGGTGATGATTCCCGATACCCCTTCAACGTTTGCTCACGCAATAATTCGCCTATTGGTTTCACTGCTGTTGTTTTTCTGGGGCAAGGCCTGGTTCAAGGCCGCTCACATGGCACTGCAAGTGTTGGGCGCTCAAGCGGATCGTTTCCAGGTATTTCAGCCCCGCACGGTACCGCTGATCGAGATGGGCCTCAAGCTGTTCATGCTGAGCGTGTTCGCTTACATGTTCATGGCAATCTGGGGAATCGACGGAACCGCCTGGCTCGCTTCGGCCGGTGTGATTGGTATCGCCGTTGGTTTTGCGGCAAAAGATACGCTGGCCAACCTGATTTCCGGCGTTTCCATCGTGGCTGATGCGCCGTACAAGATTGGGGATTACATTGTCCTTGATACAGGAGAGCGTGGCATCGTGACCAACCTGGGTATCCGTTCGACCCGGTTGCTGACCCGCGATGATGTGGAAGTGTCCATACCCAACGCGGTAATCGGCAACGCCAAGATCACCAATGAAAGCGGCGGCCCCTGGATAAAGCACCGGATCCGGGTGCCCATTGGTGTGGCGTACGGCAGCAATACCGAAGAAGTTGTACGCATTCTCGAGCAGATAGCCGTTGAGTGCCCCGGTATTGTCACCAGTCCCGCACCGCGGGTAAGGATGCGGGCGTTCGGCGTCAGTTCACTGGATTTCGAACTACTGGGCTGGATCAGTCATCCGGAATTGCGGGGGCGTGTG
This sequence comes from Lysobacterales bacterium, assembly GCA_036447475.1. Taxonomy (GTDB): domain Bacteria; phylum Pseudomonadota; class Gammaproteobacteria; order Xanthomonadales; family SZUA-36; genus JAJRRA01. The sequence goes on from JAZFUZ010000007.1 coordinate 15,793, forward strand.
AAGCACGAGCTTTTGATGGAAATCGACCGGCGTTTCCGGCAAGAGGGCATCGTTATTCCCTTCCCGCAGCGGGATGTGCATATCAGGAGCCGGGTCCCGGACGATAACCCCGGCTCGCGCTAGCCGCCCAGGCGGCCGAGAATATTTTCCAGTGCACCCTCCAGCGGGATGTCCTCATTTTCAGAGGCAGTGCGTCGGCGGTATTCCAATAATCCTTTATCCAGTCCGCGCTCGCCGATCACTACGCGGTGTGGTATTCCAATCAATTCCATGTCGTTGAACATGACACCCGGCCGTACGCTACGGTCATCGTAAAGGACTTCCACGCCGGCTTGGGTCAGTGCTGCGTACAGTTTATCAGCCGCCTCGCGCACCCGGTGGGATTTCCTGGCGTGCATCGGCAAAATGGCCACCTGGAAAGGTGCGATGGGCTCCGGCCAGCAGATGCCACGATCATCGTGGTTCTGTTCGATGGCGGCGGCGACGATCCGTGAAACACCAATACCGTAACAGCCCATGGGCATCACGTGCGACTTACCGTCCTCACCGAGGACGACAGCGTTCATGGCTTCTGAATACTTGGTTCCAAGCTGGAAAATATGCCCGACCTCGATACCCCTGGCGAGGCGAAGTTCACCCTTGCCATCCGGACTGGGATCACCTTCGACCACATTGCGCAGATCAGCTACTTCGGGCAGCGGCACGTCCCGTACCCAGTTAATGCTGAAGTAGTGTTTGTTTTCGATATTGGCGCCAGCGGTGAAGTCGGACATAACGGCAACGCTGGCGTCGGCAATACACGGAATAGCCAGTTTTAGCGGACCCAGAGAGCCGGGGCCGGCGCCAATTGCTTCGCGTATTTCCTCTTCGCTGGCAAAACGCAGTGGCTTGGCGACCCGTTCCAGATTTGCTGCTTTGAATCCATTCAGCGTGTGGTCCCCGCGGACCAGCAGGGCAATCAAGCTTGAACCAGATCCTTCAGCGGCTTCCACCACCAGGGTTTTCACGGTATTCTCAACCGGCACATCAAATTGTTTCACCAGCTCCTCGATGGTGTGAGCATCCGGTGTATCAACCAGGGTCAAATCTGCGGCTGGCACCGGGCGTTCCTGCTCCGGTGGTGGCGCCTCCGCCAGTTCAATATTTGCAGCATAATCGGAACCGGTAGAGAACACGATCTGGTCCTCGCCAGATTCAGCCAGTACGTGAAATTCGTGGGAGGCGCTGCCGCCGATGGCCCCGGAGTCTGCCCGTACTGCCCGGAATTTCAAGCCGGATCGGGTGAAAATACGGGAGTAGACCTCGTACATCTCCCAATAGGTTTTATCCAGGCTGTCGGCATCGATGTGAAAGGAGTAGGCATCCTTCATCAGGAATTCGCGGGCGCGCATCACGCCGAAACGCGGTCGAATTTCGTCCCGGAACTTGGTTTGTATCTGGTAAAAAGTGACAGGCAACTGCTTGTAACTGTGTAGTTCATTGCGGGCCAGGTCCGTTATCACTTCTTCATGCGTGGGGCCGAAGACAAAATCGCGGCCGGCCCGGTCACGTATTTTAAGCAACTGAGCACCGAAATCCTCCCAGCGGCCTGTTTCCCGCCAGAGTTCCGCGGGTTGAATGGCAGGCATGAGCATTTCAAGGTAACCAGCCCGGTCCATCTCCTCACGGACAATATTCTCGACTTTTTTCAGCACGCGCCAGCCAAGCGGCGTCCAGCTGTAGATTCCCGCTGTCAGTTTCCGGATCATGCCGGTGCGCAGCATCAGTTGATGGCTGACAATCTCCGCGTCAGCAGGTGTTTCCCGGCTTGTAACCAGGTGAAATGTACTGGTTTTCATGCGGTATCTGGATCCCTGAATCAGTCGCAGTTTTTAGCTATGAAGACCCGGGATTCTTCAACCAGGGCAATTCGTTCATCATCGTCCATACGCACGGGCTCTCCACTTTCATCCGTGTAGAAAACCCTTCGGTGGGGTTCAGTACTCGCCAGGCGCTCGCGGTGTTTTGTGCACTTGCGGTCCATCGCTGCCTGGGCTTCACGTCGTTCCTTACGATGTTTGGCGATCTTTTCACGTCTTGCATCCGCCGCGGACCGGGGTGGGCTGGTTTCCTGCCGGTCTGCATCCTTTTTGATTATGGCCTCGCTGGCAGGATCAGGCTGGGTGTCGCCAGGGTTTGAATAAGCCTCGGTTGTGGCGGGGCGGTGGGTTATCCTGAGGTCAATGATTTGTACTTTTTGGCCGTCGGGCGACACGTCGCCGTAATGCACGACGCCGTTCGCATCGGTCCAAGTATAAACTTCGCTGGCGACCGCGCTCCCACCCATGGCACTCAGCAGTACTGCCATCATGCAAGTGAGCAAAACCACGATCCTGTACGGTTGCTGTTGTCTCATGTTGCATTCCCTGCCATGAATGAGTTTTTCTTATAGCATAGAAACGTCGTCAGGACCCAATTTCAGGGAACAATGGTGGTATGATTTCAAGCCCGGCCAGGTAGCGGAATGGAAATGGCTCAAGACGAGAAGAAGATATACAAGGGGATCTTTTTGCTGCCCAATGCACTCACCACGGGTGCGATGTTCGCGGGATTTTATTCAATTATTTCCGGTATAAATGGTCATTACGTTGCGGCCGCGGTCGCCGTTGTTGTGGCCGGCCTGCTCGATGGGCTGGATGGCCGCGTGGCTCGACTGACCAACACGCAAAGTGAATTCGGTGTTCAATACGACAGCCTGTCGGATCTGATTTCTTTCGGCCTTGCCCCCGCCCTGTTGGCATTTAACTGGTCACTGTCCAGTCTCAGGGAACAGAGCCCGATGGCAGGCAAGCTGGGCTGGTTGGCGGCTTTCCTGTTCGTGGCATGCGCGGCGCTGAGGTTGGCCCGGTTCAACACCCAGGCGGCATCGGCAGACAAGAGTACATTCCAGGGCCTGGCTTCACCGGCGGCAGCGGGAACGCTGGTGACGACCATCTGGTTTTTTATCGACCAGGGCATCACGGGTGAGACAGTCCGGTGGCTCATTTGGTTTGAAACGGTGATTCTCGGGCTGTTGATGTTTTCCCGTATTCGCTATTTCAGTGGAAAATCCTGGCCTAAGGGTGATCGGATTCCATCCGGGTTCCTGTTCCTGGTCGTGCTGGTGTTTGTGTTACTTGCACTGGACCCCCCCGCCGTCATGCTGTTGATCGGGATCACTTATGTGGGTTCAGGCCTGGTTGTGACCCTGTTGGGCAGGCAGCAATGGAAAAACCGGCGGAGCCGCCGAAGCTTGCCGAAGAAGGGTGGGCCAATAAACGGTGACTTGGGGAAAGATCACAGGCACGACGACCCGGGCGAACCCAAAGGATGATAGAAACCCAACGCCGAGCCTATCTTGAAGCCATGGGGATTGGCGTATGGATCAACAGATCTGCTGCTCCCGATGCAGACCGGTGGGTGGTCGGTCCGGGTTCGAGCAGCACCTTGCTGTTGTGCCGTACAGCCGAAGAGAGCGGAACCAGGCTTGCTGCCGATATTGGACGCAGTCTGGGGGGCGACCCGGTCTGGGCCTGGCCCGACCCGGAAGGAAGACAGGAGTATCCCTCACTTAAGGACACGATTGAGCAGTACCTGTTCACGCAGGTATTGCTGTTTGGCCCAGCCCTGGCAGGCCGGGTTTTCAAAGGCAGTGTGCCCGAAGTCCTTGGTTCTGCCAGCCTGCAGGTAACTGCAGATCTGGATGAACTGGCAGTCGACGGTATGGCCAGGCGAAGGCTCTGGCAGTGCCTGTGCGGAACTTTACCGGATCACGACTGATGAGTGTTGATCCAGTCGCGCTGTCTCCCCTGATTCGTCAAATGAACGTGGATGACATCGATTGTGTGGTCGAGATCGAACAGGCTGCTTACCCTTTCCCCTGGACCCGGGGAATCTTTGCAGACTGCATCCGGGTGGGTTATGACTGCTCCGCACTGCAGGCAGGGCCCAGGCTGATTGCTTATACCATCCAGTCGCATGTGGCCGGGGAAAGCCACCTGCTGAACCTGTGTGTCGCGCCCCACTGGCAGAGGAGAGGTTACGGCAAGCTGATGCTCAATCACGCCATCCACCAAGCCGGGTTGCAACGATGCTCCGCGGTATTCCTTGAGGTCAGGCCCAGCAACCCTTCAGGAATCAGACTTTATGAGCAAAAAGGCTTTTTCATTGTGGGGAAACGGCCTGCTTATTACCACGCCGCTGACGGACGTGAGGATGCTATTATCATGCGTCTGGATCTTTGAGGGCTAAGCCACTGCCATCTCATTCGAACGAGCGGAGCGGGTTCAGCACCCCTCCGGAATAGGTGGGACAGCAGGGGGCAGCTTAGCTGCGCATGGATTCGAGTTGCCGGACCTGGATCTGCAGGTTTTCCACCTTGGCCTGGTGGGAGAGCAACCGTTGTTTCTCGTGCTCGACCACGGCGGCCGGCGCATTGTCAACGAAGCGGCTGTTGCCCAGTTTGCCCTCGGATTTTTTCAGGTCGGACTGTTCCCGGGCCAGTTGTTTGCTCAGGCGCGCAAGTTCTTCATCGACATCAACCAGGCCTTTCAGCGGTATCAGGACTTTTAATTCCCCGACCAGTGCAACCGCACACTCGGAGGTGTCGGCATCATCTGTAATCCACTCGGTGGACTGGATGCGGCCAAGGTGAGAGAGCACTTCATTGAAGCGGGCTTGCCTTGAATGGTCCGTATCCGTGCCAGCCTGGAACTTGACGTCGAGTGGTTTGCCCGGTGGCAGGTTCAATTCTGACCGGATACGCCGGATCCCCTGGATCACTTCCTTTAACCAGTTGATATCGTCCTCAGCCTCCGGGTCCGAGCTGCCGCTTGCCGGGAATGGCTGCATCATGATGCTGTCACCCTCAATTCCCAGCGGTGCTTTGACCTTTTGCCAGATTTCTTCGGTAATGAACGGCATCATCGGATGCAGTGCCCTGAGGATGGTTTCAAGTACATACAGCAAGGTGTGCCGCGTGCCTGGGCGTTCTGACGGGCTGCCCGTTTGCAGCAGTGGCTTGGTGAATTCCAGGTACCAGTCGCAATACTCGTTCCAGATGAATTCGTACAGGGACTGTGCAGCCAGGTCAAGACGGTAGGCGCACAAGTGTTGGTCGACTTCCCGGATGACGGTGTTCAGACGGGAAAGAATCCACGCCTCAATGATGCCCGGACTCTTTGCAGCAGCGATTTCTCTGCCCTCGGTTTGCATCAGCACGAAGCGGGCCGCGTTCCACAGCTTGTTGCAGAAATTCCGGCTTCCTTCGATCCGCCCCAGGTCAAACCGGATGTCCCGGCCGGTGGTTGCCAGTGTGGCGAATGTAAACCTCAGTGCATCCGTGCCGAAAGCGGGAATGCCGTCCGGGAATTCCTGGCGGGTGGCCTTTTCAATGGCAGGTGCCATCCGGGGTTGCATCAGACTGGCGGTTCTCTTGCTCACCAGTGTTTCAAGATCGATGCCTTCAATCAGGTCCAGCGGGTCCAGTACGTTACCCTTGGACTTGGACATTTTCTGGCCATGCCCATCGCGGATCAGGCCATG
>JAZFUZ010000008.1:0-11984 GCA_036447475.1 Lysobacterales bacterium
GGCCATCATCCGGTCGGAGCCGATCACGATCATGTGATCCACCTGATCCAGCGGTATCGCAGTCTCACCGAGATCGCCGGCGCCGTAGGCGATCATCGCCTCGATGATATTACCGACGAAGCTCTTGTCCTGCGCTCTTGTCGTCGCTATGGCTTCGACCCCGGGTTGCTTATCTACCGACCAGACAATGACGTCGGACGCCTCCTCAATTTCCCTGACCTTGAACAGGTCCTCAGGGCTTTTGTAGCCGGCAAAATAGATTACCCGGCTGCCAGCAGCCCTAAGCGCCTTGCCGATCGAGAACTGCACTGCATTGCCGAGCCCGCCGCCGACCAGCAACACCGTTCGCCCCTTGTGGATTTCCGTCGCGGTGCCAGTGACACCCATCACGATCAGTATGTCGCCGGGCTTCCAGGTTGCACACAGGCGCGACGAACTACCCATCTCCAGCGTGATCAGTGAGATCAGGCCCTTGTCCTTGTCCACCCATGCGCCGGTAAGCGCCATGCCTTCGGAGGCGAGCAAGGTACCTTCGATGTTCTTTGCAAACCACTCGAGGTTTTGCACTCGATAGAACTGACCCGGTTCAAATTTACTGGCGGACAGTGGTGCGCGGACTATGACTTCGATGATCTTCGGTGTAAGTCGGTTGATCTTGACGACGCGCGCGACTAACTGGTCTTCCAGCGTGTCGAAAAGCTTGGCAAGCTGCCGGAGCCGGTCCTGTTGTGTCTCGGGATCTGCCGGTCCGATTTCTTGTTCGAACAATTTGACGATGTAGGGATAACCATCCTTCGCGCTTGCCATCGCCTTGACCACATTGCCGGCATACACCGGGTGATTGTCGCCATAGAACGAGATGAACTTACCGTTGCTGTGATAAGACGTAAACGGCGCCGGTTTACCGATCTTCGGCATCCATTCGTCATCCATCGGCACCATTTTCACCTGGTTATTTTCACCTGCGGGTTCGAAACGCTGGAAGAACTTGCCGTCCATCTTAAAGGTGCCGCTGTGTTCCTGCTCGTAGATGGTGTTCGGCGAGGTGCCGGCGGCGATAAACAGGCTGCGCAAGCCCACTTCGAACTCATCGCCCCGCGAGACCCACTTGCCATCTACCTCGGCGAGATGGTCAAAGCGCACCGCTCTAAGTGCACCGTTTTTGTCCTGAATCGCCTCAAGCGGGCTCATGCCTTCGGCGAGCTGGATACTCTCGTCCAGCGCTTCGGTGATCTCCTCGCAATTCTGCCGGTACGCGGGTGAATCCTTAATGCCCTTGCGGTAGAACAGGGTCACGCCGCCCCAGGCGTCAACCAGTGGCGCGAAGTTCGGTTTCTCGCCGGCCATTCTCGCGCGCTCACGCTCGGCCTGGATGGCGTGCCCGTGCGTGAGAAATTCCTGCAGCACTTCCTTTTCCTCATCGCTGAAGGCTTGGAGCATCTTGGTATCGCCATGCAAGGCGATCAGTTTCTCATAGCGATGCAGGATCTTCTCGACCTGCCGCGGGTAATACGCAAGAACCTCGGTCGCGGTGTCGATCGCGGTGAGGCCGCCGCCGATCACGCCGGCCGGCAATCGCAGCTGCAGGTTCGCAAGCGACGACTCCTTCGCAGCGCCGGTCAATTGCAGACTCATCAGGAAATCCGATGCCTTGCGAATGCCGCGTATCAGGTTGTTTTTCAGATTGATGATGGTTGGTTTACCGGCGCCGGTCGCCAGCGCGATGTGGTCGAAGCCCTGATCCCAGGCATCCTCGATCGTCAGTGTGCCGCCGAAGCGAATACCGCCATACACGCGGAATGTATTGCGCCTGGCGAGAGTGAGATGAATCACGCGCAGGAAGTTCTTGTCCCAGCGCACGGTGATTCCGTATTCGGCCACCCCCCCGAAGCCTGCCAGCAGACGATTGTCGAGATCCTCGTAAAAGTTGTCGAACGTTCGTATCGGTATCGGTAAGGTCCGCAGATCTCCGCTCAGGCGCTTGGGTACGCGTTCGATCTTGAGCGCGTCTATGCCCACCACCGCGAAGCCCTCGTTGAGGAGATAATGTGACAGCGTGTAACCAGCTGGCCCCATGCCGACTACGAGAATCTTCTTGCCGTTGTAGGGCAGTGCTTGCGGGCGATTGACATTGAGCGGGTTCCAACGCGTGAGCAGGTTATAGATCTCAAACCCCCAGGGCATGAACAACACGTCTGTGAACACATTGGTTTCAATCTGCGGGATATCGACCGGCTCGGTCTTCTGGTAGATGCAAGCTTTCATGCAGTCGTTGCAGATCCTGTGCCCGGTGCCCGGACACATCGGGTTATCGATGATAACCACGGCGAGCGCAGCGATATTTTCGCCCTGGCGTTTCAGGTATTGCATTTCCGAGACTTTCTCACCGAGTGGGCAGCCGGTGGTGGTCACACCCTGTCGATTGACCACGAAACCACCGTCCTTTTTCCTGCGCATGCCCTTGGCGCAGGAATCGGCATCCCGGTCGTGGCAGTAGATGCAGTGATCGACTTCGTAGAGTACCTGCCTCTCGTTCATGCGCGGGTCGGTCAGCGAAAAACCATCGCGCCGGCGACGGCGATGCCTCGGCCCGACCCAGACGGAAAAACCCGCACGTTGCTCGATCTCGTGTTCGACCAGATTGTCCAGGTCGGTTTTCCCGGGGACCTTGAAAGAGAGCCAGTCTTTAACCTGCGGACTGAAGAATTGGTGGCTCAATGCCAGGTAACTCCAGCGCTGCACGATGTCAAGCAGTTCAGCGGCGATCCCGGCGCCGGAATTTATGGCCAGGCATTGGGCGAAGACTTCGCTCGCCCGTGGATGGGCCCGCAGCCGATCGGTTAAAAGCGAGAGTTCCTCAGCGGCATCGGCGCAGCCGTCTCTTCCCGTATCATCCTCGGCCTGCAACTGATTGGTCAGGCGCAAAAGATTTACCGCGACACGTGCAAGTGCGCGTTCGGGGTCGTCTGTCGCAGTCTCGGGGAATGCAATTCGTTTGAGGAGTTCGACGCTCTCCGCAATCGAGTTGTGATTCCACGTCGTGCAGTCGACGCCTCTGAAGATGCGCTTGAGTTTCGCGACGATCTGATTGCGGTAGACGAATACCGTGTCGATCTCATCCCGAATCGCGTTACGCTGGGCGGCGCACTCTGATTCGAGTTTGAACAGGATGGCAATGAAATCGCCGACGTAGGATGCGACGCGAACCAGGATGTCCGAAACCGCTTCGGGCGCCATGCCGTCACCCCGGGATTTGTGATAGGAGAGGAATTCGTCAAGCAGCGCCGTATTACGCTCGCGCAGGTAATCATCGAACGCGCGCGACAGATCCGCGAGCCTGACGGGGTCGTACAGGTCTCCGTATTCAAACCCGGGGATGCCCAGCGATATGGACAGTGTTGCCCGGTCTGCGTCTTGGCTATTCACCCGGCTTACGGCTGCTTCAGTTCCGCGCCTGGTGTGCGACCCTTTGGCGCAGCGCAGTAACATCATCGCCGCGCAGCTCGCGCAGCGCATACGATATGAAAACGGGGATCACTTTCTTGCGCCAGGGCGGTGCGAGGTCGGTATTGTCGACGGGCCGGGCGACCCGGGTCGCGATACGACCGGCTTCTTCGATTACGGGGTCGTCGATCGTCTTGCCGATCAGGAACTCGGCGGCTTTGGTTGAAACCATCGGTTTCGATGCGACCGCGCCCAGCACGATGCACGCGTCCTCAACCGTACCGCCATCTGAGAGCTTTACAGCAGCTGCGACTGACAGGATGGGAAAGTCGAAAGAACCCCGCCGGCGCAGTTTCCAATAGGTGCTTTTCCAGCCTGATGCCGGTTTCAGGATGACTTCGGTAAGAATCTCGTCCGCACGCCGCCCCATGTAGTTGACGCCGTCGTTGTTATGGAAATCCTTCAAGTCGACCACGCGCTCACCCTGCGCCGAAACCAGGCGGATTTTCGCGCCGAGTGCAATCAGCGCGGGTGCAGTATCGGTTGACGATACGGCCAGGCAGGTCTTGCTGGAGGTCGCGACCCAGCAGATCTCGCCGTCCTTCTTGAGGCAGTAGTTGATCGCCTTGCGCCATTCCTCACCCTGGTTATAGAAGTTGCAGCGCGTGTCGAGACAGATATTGCCGCCGAGCGTTGCCATGTTTCGCAGTTGCGGTGTCGCGACCAGTTTGGCGGCCTGCCACAGCGCCGTGTAGTTTTGCTGGATGGGTTGATGTCCCAGCAGGGCGGTCAAAGACAGGCCGGCGCCGATGGTCAGGCCGGCGCCGTTACGGATATCACGAAGCGGCCGGATGTGGCGCAAAGCGACCAGGTGTTTCGGCGTCTGCTGGCCGCGTTTCATGTTCGGCAGCAGATCGGTACCACCGGCCAGTATCATCGCATCGGGGCCTTCGCCAGCGAGAATCCTGGTGGCTTCTTCAAGGGTTTCCGGTGCGTGAAAACGAAAATAGGGAAGTCTCATCATGATGTCGCCACCTTGTCCATGTTGTGCATTTTTGCGGCACGTTTTCGTTCAGGCTTGTTGCTGGCGGTCCCGTCGCCACCTTCCCAGGGTGGCAGCACGAAAACCGACTCGGGCCAGTCGATCTCGGGGAAGCGTTTCGGCCCGATGCGGGGTTCTCGCCCGCTTGCCTTGAGGTTCAGCGCTTTGAGCACTTTTTCTGGTGTGATCGGCAGCTCGTCGATGCGCACGCCGACTGCATCATAAACCGCGTTTGCGATCGCGGGCATAATCGGCAGCAAGGGCCCCTGACCGGCTTCTTTGGCACCAAACGGGCCGTTCGGATCCGGGTTCTCGATGATCTCCACGTGTACCTGAGGCATGTCGTGCATCGTCAGGCTCTTGTAGTCGAGCATCGACGGGTTGCGGTGTACCAGCGCATCGGAGAGCCTGGGTGCGAGCCGCCTGGTGGTGTGTTCCTCCATCAATGCCTCGCCAATGCCCATATACACGCTGCCGATTATCTGGCCCTCTGCCAACACCGGGTTCAGCGCCCGGCCAATGTCGTGTGCAATCGTGACACAGGATATCTCTATGATGCCGGTCTCGGTGTCCACCTCGACTTCAACCACCGCCGCTGAAAAGGAGTAAGTAGGGGATGGACCGACCCCCGCGCCTGGAAATTTCGCGACGGCCTTCGGCGGGGCGTAGGATCCCGTGGAGACCAGGGTGCCATGCTTTTCCTCGGCGCAGATGACCGCCTCGCAAAAAGTCATGCCCGTCGACGGGTCGCCGACATCAAACACTCTGCCCTCGGCGAATCCCAGATGATCTACCGGGATCTCCAGCCTTTCAGCAACCGCCCCGGCGATCAGGTCTCGCGCCCGGCCGGCTGCCTGGATTGCCGCGTTGCCCATCATCAGGGTGACACGGCTCGAGTATGAGCCCAGGTCCACCGGGGTCAGATCCGTGTCACCGGTGACGCACTTGATGTCGATCGGCTCGATGCCCAACACTTCGGCCACCAGGCCCACGAGTACATCGTCGGATCCCTGACCCGCTTCGGTGGCGCCGCAGTACACGGTTATCAAACCGCTGCGGTCGAGTTTTATCTGCACCCCGGAATGCGGCATTTTGTTCCAGTAGATCGCAGTGCCGGCACCGGTCATGTAAGCGCTGCAGGCGAGCCCGACGCCCTGGCCTGTGGGCAGTTTGCGGTGTTTGTTTTTCCAATCGGACCTGGTGACGACTCGCTCGATACACTGTTTGAGGCCATTGGTGCCTATCTTCAGATAATTCGCGGTTAGGGTGTTCGGTTTCTCTACGATCCCCAGCCTGAACTCGGCCGGATCCAGTTGGAGTTTCTCGGCGATCTTGTCGAGTTGGATCTCCTGGCCAAACCGTGGTTGTGGCGTGCCGTGTCCGCGTTTGGGTCCGCAGGGTGGCTTGTTGGTGAACACCCGGCAGGCCTGATAGCTGTACCTCGGCAAGTGGTAGGTAAGCGGTTGCAATACGGCGGTATAAAAGGTGCTGGCGACACCGTAGGAACCGTACGCGCCGCCGTCGAGCAGAGTCTGTAAGTGCATCCCGGTCAGTTTGCCGTCACGGGTCACGCCGGTGCGCAGTCGCATGGTTACCGGATGGCGTCCGCGGTGGCAGTAAAACACCTCCTCGCGAGTCAGACAGATCTTCACCGGTCTGCCCAGCATCAGGGACGCCTTGGCAACGACGATCTCGTGATTGAAAGGATCGGTTTTGCCACCGAAGCCGCCGCCGTTGGGACAGGCGATCACGCGAATATGGGCGGCCGGCATCTCCAGCGTTTTGGCCATTGCGCGGTGGACGTAATGCGGGCACTGAGTACTCGACCACAACGTGACCCGCCCGTCGGGGTCCGCGACGCCAACCGCCGCATGCTGCTCCAATGCAAGGTGGGTGCTGCCTTCGTAAAAGAAGGTGTCATCGAAGACATAGTCGGCCTCTTTGAGCGCTGCTTCGACGTCGCCGAAGGAGTAAGCCAGCCGCCGGTGAATGTTCGCCTCTTCGGCATATTCCTGCAGCGGTGTATCGGTGGGCAGGAGGGCTTCGCGCACGGTGGCAATCGTCGGCAGAGGCCGATAACGAATATCGATCAGGCCAAGCGCCTCACCTGCCGTCTGCTCGTCGCGTGCAATCACCGCGGCGACCGGGTCGCCAACGAAGAGGACCTTGTCGCGGCATAAGGGCCGCTCGTCCTGGCTGACCGGCAGGATGCCGTATTCCACCGGAAAGTCCTGGCCCGTCAGGACCAGATAGACACCGGGATAATCGCGCGCGGCTGACACATCGACAGACTCGATTTCGGCATGCGGCAGCGAAGATCGCAGTAATTTGCAGAACAACATGCGTGGCAACACGATATCGTCGGCGAATTGCGTCTGCCCGGTAATCTTGGACAGTGCGTCCACCCGCACCCGTCGCTTGCCGATGACGCTGAAACGGTTTGCGCCGGTCATGGTGTATCTCCGCCAGGCGATGTTGCACCGTCACGCATCGTCGCGGCTGCAGCCTTGACCGAATCAATAATCTGCTGGTAACCGGTACAGCGGCACAAGTTGCCTGAGAGCGCCTCCCGTATCTGTGCCCCGTCCGGTTGGGGCTGGCTATCAAGCAGTGCCTTGGCGCTCATCAGCATGCCGCCGGTACAGTAGCCACATTGCGAGCCACCGTGTTCCGCAAACGCCTGTTGCAGCGGGTGGAGTTTGCGATCTTTTGCCATGCCTTCGATGGTTTCTATTTCTACATCTTCGCACTCGAGTGCGAGCAGCAGGCAGGACAGCACAGCTTGTCCGTTAACCAGGACCGTGCACGTGCCACATTCGCCGAGTTCACAACCGTGTTTGGTGCCGGTCAGTACAAGATCTTCGCGCAGCACTTCGAGCAGCGTCTTGTACGGCGCGACGGAGACCTGCAGATTCTCGCCATTGACGTTCAGGCTCAGGTGTACATTGCCTGGCCGATTACGAGTAATCTTGTTCGCTTCAGTCATTTGTATTTCCTTTTTTCGGTCGCTGCTGTCTGAGTGATCGATTCTGGACAGCCCGCGGTGAGACCCCGAACCAGGTAGTCCGCCAAGGTATCTGCAATTTCCTCAACACTCTGGCTGCCTTGGGGATGAAACCACTGCGCAGTCCAGTTGCTTGCGCCGAGTATGGCTCGGGTGACCAGCGTGCTGTCGAGGGCGGCGAATTCGCCGCGGTCGATACCCTGTCCGATGAGCTCTCGAATCCCCTGCTCGTAACGGTCCCGCTTGTCGATCAGCCGGTCCCGCAATTCCGGCGGCAGTCCGCCGATCATGAAGTGTGCAATCGATCCCTCGAGATCATCCAGCATGCAGTGCAGGTGAGCCTGGATCAGTGTGTAGAGACGCGCGGCGATCTTACCTTTCTGCTTTTGTGCCTGCTCCAGCGAAACGAGCATCTGGTCCAGCGCCCGGTCCTGGCAGAAGTACAGGATCTCCTGTTTGCCCTTGAAGTAGTAATAGAGGTTCCCGAGTGATAGATCGGCCGCATCTGCTATGTCCCGCATTCCCGTCCCGTTGTAGCCGTTTTGGCGAAAAACGGTTGCGGCCGCGTGCAGAATTTCCCTACGCCGGGTTTCCGAGCGACGGATTCTACGCTCTGTACTGGTTTGTTTCGAACTTGTGTTCAATTTTAGAACCTCTGTTCGAAATTTAACCGATTCCGGGCGGGAAATCAAGCTGCAAAAGGTCGATTTGCAAAATTGGGGTCTAGTCGATATAAATACCCGATTTGCCGGGCGCAATAATGCCGTTGGGATCAAGCGCGCGTTTTATCTTCCGCTCCACATCCTGTTTGACCGGACCGTAGGTCTCCGCCACTTTCTTCATATAGGCTGTATTGGTCCTGTAGGTGCCATAACCCTGTTTTGTGAATTCCGTCAGCAATTTATCAAAACAGGCATTAGCCCGATCACGTTCAGCGGGATCAGTTCGATCAAAGAGCAGATCGATAATGTGATGCATGTCTCGCCAGCCCACGATAAATTCAGCGACGTAATCAAAGCCGAATTCGTCGAGAATATTCTGCGCCATTTTCATTTGTTTCAGGGTCTCCGACCCTCGTGCCTGGGATACCGGCGCGAACCAGCTTGAACCGCCGCCACCACGCCAGTTGTAGAGGCCAAACTCTTGCAGCGTCATATCGCCACGCATCAACGCGGCACGATATTGAAACACTGGGTTGTCGCTCATTTCAGCCTCGGTCAGCACTTCGCCACCAATTGCCGCAAATGCCTGGGATACTATTTTCCAATTCAATTCGACTTGCTCCGGCATTCCGTACAAGCCGGCATAAATCGACCACGCTCCCAAATTTTGTTCCCGGCGAATTTGCGCTATTGCAGCATCAGAAATTGAACCATCCCCCGTATAGTAGTCTTTGCGGACCACGGTTGAAGCCGCTTCCCACAAGGCATGCGCTATCACCACCGCGTTGGGAATCACCTGAGCAATGCGTAATGGTCGGATGGTCTCGACAATCTTGACGATATCCGCATCATCCGGGAATTTAACCATAAAAGGTTTAAACGCTGGAGGGGCAGGCATTAACCACAACCCGAGTTTGGTTACCACACCCATATTTGATTGGGTAAAGAGCCCGTCCAGATAAGGGCCATAGCCCCACTTGAATACTTGCCAGGTATTGGAATTGGGAATAGAACCCATGCCGGTCTTCAGCACTTGACCGTCGGCCAATACAACCTCCATACCACAGGAGAACAAAAAGTGTTCGCCATAGGGCGTGTACCCAACACCACGATCGACGGTATTCCCCAAAGGGCTCGCAATAGCGGAAGGTGCAGGGCAGGACAACCAGAGTGGTAAATTGCGGTCATTAATATAATCGTGCAGTTGTTGGTAGGTGACGCCTGGCTCAACCAATGCCGTGCACAGCTCTGCATCCACATCAAGAATACGGTTCATGCGGCGCAAATCCAACACCATTTGCCCCGGTGTTGCAGGCGCGGCGGAGCCATAGCCCAGATTCTTACCGGTTGAAACGGGCCATACCGGTACCCGGTATTTATTACAGATCGCCAGGATGCTCTGTACCTCTTGCACCGAGCGTGGCATCAGCGCCCCCGATGGTTGATGGTCCTCGTCCGGCACAGGAAGCGTGATTTTAGAGTAGGAAGCCAAACTCCCAGGACTTACCAGCACGGAGTCATCCCCCAAGACGGCACGAAATTCTTGAATCGCGCGGGTGAATGCTTCTTTATCTACACCCTCCGGCAGTAGGGTAAATTCGGTGTTCATGGTCATCTTCTGTTCCCCGCTATACTTTTACGACAAAGGACACTAATGCATCCTGTGCTGTGACGGATTTTGATCCGCTGCGACTGAAATTTCCAGGTAGTCCTGCACACCAGTCACCATTCGCAATCTGTGCATAGCAGGCCCCGGTCACTGACGCCCAGTCCAATTTTCCCTGATAAGCATGGGCGGATGGTACAGACTTCGCTGCTTTTGCTGCGCCGCGACATATTTCCTCCAGTTGATAGCCTGCTTGCGTGGCCGCCAGGCACTTATCCAATGTGGCTGCTATTCCGGCCGTTTCCGGCAGGGTAACAAATTGGTGCCCCTGCGCATGGTGTCCGCTTACCAAAAACCGGGCACCCCGGTCGGCCAACACCGCCTCGAACACGATATAACTGGCGTTATCCATCAGGCCAATAAGGCGCTGGCCACGATGCTTCCGGGTGAATTGCTCCCAATGTTGCGGCTGCAACACAGAGACTGGCGTCACTTCAATGGATGAAGCCTGCGCAACACCCCTTAAAAACCCGGGACTTCGCACGTTCTGAGCAAGGACCACTGTCAGCGGGCGCTTGTTTTGTGCAGCACCCGCGAAGGGCATTACATAGATTCCCGCGCCCAGAGCAGCCATATTTTTCAGAAATTGCCGGCGTCCGGGTACCGTCTTCATTCGCCACCCCCTTTGTTATGCTCAATAAAGGCGGCAACACGCTCCAGTTCCTGATCGCTAATTTCCGTGGATCGAAAAGCGGGCATTGCGCGAAAACCGTGACGCACGACAAGCGTTGTATAGGCGCTGGGTAACTGGCGCGACCTTAGCTCTGGACCAACGCCTGTTTCATGGCAGTATTGACAAATTTTCTGATAGACAATCTCCCCGCTTCTCTCTTTTGCGGCAGCCTGGCCGGTTTGCGCGAAGACCGCAACAGCCAACAGCGCAAGCCCCATTTTGGTCTTCATGGAAAAACAAGACACGTCATAACCTCCTATCGTGCTTTGATAAAATCACCCACCGGTAACAGCTTATACCCTGTTGAGTTGCCCTGAAGTAAATTCAAGTTTAACCAACGGCACACCTGACAACGTTGATATGAGTCATGGTCAAGCCTTGGATTGAATCCGGCTCTACCTTTTTACCTTTGCTGAGGTATCATTCTTTTCGCCATGGAATATGATTACAGATGAAACGCCAATGGATTCTGCAAGGAAGGGTGGTGAGTGGCTCCAAAACTGCCGCTCACTTCACTCAACTCGATTGGGTACAGCAACAATGCAGAGAAAAACTTGATTTTGATCCTTTTCCCGGCACCCTCAACCTTGATATCGACCCAGACTATTTTCCCTTAATAAGCGAATTACAGCGAGCACCTGCCATTGAGCTGATTCCCCAACGCAGTGATGGCTGTGCAGGCAAGGTGATTCCACTATCTATTGAAGGTATCAGGGGGGCCATTATCATCCCCGAAGACAAGGTAAATATCCATGGTGAAAATATCATTGAAGTGATGGCGCCAGTGGGACTAAGGGAATCTCTGGGTCTGGCAGACGGCCACCTGGTTACCCTGTTTGCAGACCGACCAGGGAAAGCTCCCCTGGATGCCGTGATATTCGATCTCGATGGGACACTGCTGGATTCCGTTGGAATTTATTTCCAAATTGTAGGATCCGTTCTTGAGCGGCTTGGTTTTCCGCAAGTATCAATGGATGTGATTCGAGAAGCCGCCGAAGACGGTAAATTTGAATGGAAAAACGTCCTGCCAAAGTCTGCAGACATCAATCAATCCGGTCTGCTGGTTAAAATTCAATCCATGGTGGAAGAGGTGTACCGCCCGATGTTTGAAATTGAAGCCAAGCCGTTTCCTGGGATGAAAGCTGTTGTAGATGACTTGGCTGCTGCAGGCATCAAGCTGGGAATAGTCACTTCAACGCCCAGAGAGCAAATGGACTTTAAACTAAAACCGCTTAAACAGAACGGCACCTTGAGCCACTTTGAGGCCATTGTGTCATCCTGTGACGTGGTCAGGAAAAAACCGGCTCCGGACCCGATGATAGAGTGTTGCCGGCAACTCGATGTCAAATTGGAAAACAGCGTCTATGTTGGCGATTCCAGGTCTGATATCAAGTCAGGCAGATCCGCTGGGATGAAGACCATTGCCGTTCTTTCCGGTTTCGATGATCTTCAAGCATTGAGCAAGGAATATCCGGATGCGGTGATCAATAGCG
>JAZFUZ010000009.1:0-7692 GCA_036447475.1 Lysobacterales bacterium
TGAGGCATTTATTGCATCAGCGTCCATTGGGTGGCAATTCGGCGTAGCGCAAGGTTTTCGACTGGATTTGGTTATCGATAATATTACGAACAGTAATTTCGAAGAGTTTCCCGGAACGCCAGCCGCGCGAAGGCAAATCAGCCTGCAATCTCGTTATTCGTGGTAAGCGCCTGATTTCTTAAACGCACAAAGGGCGGTATTTAGCTGACTCATCCGGGCGACGACGACGTCTGGAAGGACGAGACCGTGGCGTCGGCGCAGCTCGCCGAGCACCTGTGGCCGACTGAGGAGGACCCGACGATAAAGATCAGTCAGTACCCGCTGCAGGCCGCGAAAAAGATCATGCCGGGGCAACGAGTGACCGGCGAAATCACGCTCCCGCAGAGCGTGAGGGTCGTCCACATCCGGGCGCCGGGTGCCGAGCCGGGATTCGACGATGCGGGGGAATGTTATGTGGTGTTCGGCCGGGGTGTCGAGATCTTCAGCGGCAGCTTTGAAGCAATTTAAGGCCCATAAAAAAGGGGCCGGATTGATCCGGCCCCTTTGTCATGCCTCGTCCACTGTCAGAATCTATAAGAAAACGACACGCCATACGACCGTGGCCGGTTGGTCCCTTGGGTCCAGACATGCCCCGGTGGCCGCGGCAGGTTTGCCAATCCGCCATAGCCCGGGTCATTACTATCGATTTCTGCACGCTCATCAAATACGTTCTTGACGTACAAGGCGGCCGACCACTTATCTTTTTCGATACCCCCGGATAGATTCACCAGGGTGTATGCGTCCATCTCCCGCCGGGCAGGAACATTGAGCGTGTCCAGGTCGTTCCAGCGTTTGTCGGTGTAGGCGACAGCGGCCTGGAAGAAACCGGGCATGGAACCAACCTCAAAATTATTCCGCCAGATACCAGTCAACTGTAAGTCCGGCACGTAGGGCATGGGCGTGCCTTTCGGCGCATTTGCCGGTTCGCCATCAAGACGTTCCGATTCCAGACGCCAGAAATCAGTCTCGAGCTCAGCGTCATTATAGGAGCCTGAGAAGGTCAACGTGTTGTTGTCATTGGGCGCCCAGGTCAGATCCCATTCCACACCCGTGGTACTGGAGTTACCGACATTCCGAACAATGGTCAGGTTGGAAATGGTGAAGTCGAGGAAATTCATCTGGAAGTCATCCCAGTCAATTTTATAGACCGCACCGTTGAATCTCACACTGCCATTGCCAAGCAACAATTTCCAGCCGATCTCGTAGTTGGTGACAAAATCAGGATCGTACTTGGGGATGTCGGGCACTTTTGCGCGGTTCACACCACCGGACCGGAACCCTTCGGACCAGGTGACATAAATCAACTTGTCGTCATCCAGGCGGTATTCCAGATTGGCCTTGAAGGCCCAGTCATCGCCTTCAGCCACGTCATCCAGGATTCGGGTTTCAAAACAGGGATACTGCATTACGTCGTCTGGACCGAGGTTATCGGGGTCCCCTTGGACAAATTCGCCGTCGATGTATTGGCCGGTGCAATGCTCGGCAAAACCGTTAAAACCGTACAAGGAATTCTCGTATTCGAAATACCTGGCGCCAACGGTGCCGGTGAATTTATCGCTGAAGTCAAAGGACAGTTCTCCAAAAACAGCTTTGTCGCGATCTTCGCGGATCTGGTACGTCTGCCACACCGTAGTGCCTCCATGGCGGCCAGGGGCGGGCAGGACCACCGTTAGAGCGGGGTCCAGATCAGGAACGATCCACTGCAGATCGAAGTTGTGTTCCTGTTTCTGATAGAACAAGCCGGCAATCCAGCGCAAGCCCTGGTCCGCTGAGGACTGGAAGCGCAGTTCATGGCTCTCGCGCAAGAATTCGTTCTTGGCGCCTACGTATTGCGTGCCAATAGCGCACTCGCCGACGTCGTTGTAGTAAGCACACCACCAGTCTGCTGGATCAGAATAATCTACTCCCTGATAGGCCCAGTATTCCGTGTAGTCACTGTAGTCGTACTCGTAGTCCTGTTGCCGGTTCAGATAAGCACCCGCATAGACGATATCGACATCTCCGATACTGCCATTCAGGGTCAGAGAGGCCTGATACCAATCATCTTCGCCAGTGGCAGGCCAGAGTCTGCCAGTTTCCAGATCGCCAAAGAACTCCGGATTGTGCTCCCAATAGCCTTCGTTTTCCGATTGCTGGTACATGAGACCCGGCGTGACTGACCAGTTGTCGTTGAGGTCAATTTTCAGCAACGCTCGCAGGCCCGTGGTCGTCACTTCGTTGGCATTTTCCCTGGCAAAAGCGGAGTTATCGACCGTATTGGGCTGCGGCCCGGGGAAGGTCATGGTGGTTGGCACTTGATCAATAAAGCCGCCTAACTCTTTGTGCCAGCCCACCAGCCTGACTGCGGCGCGCTCGCCCAAGGGAAGGTTCACGAAACCACTCAGGTCATAACCCGGATCACCGCTCTTGGTACCGTTGGCTTCCGCGTCAAAACCGCCTTCGGTTTCACCCATGACCGGCTGGTTGGTAATGATGCGAATGGTGCCCGACTGGCTGCCCTGGCCATAGAGCGTGCCTTGCGGTCCGGCCAGTGTTTCAATCCGGGCGATGTCGTACATGTGGATATCCAGGATCTGGTTGATCGTGGTCACCGGCTGCTCGTCCAGGTAATAGCCGACGCTGGGCATGGAAGCGGAGTGGTTGCCGTCGCCGCCACTGACGATACCGCGCATGTAGACCTGGCCAAATCCAGGGCCAAAACCGGCACCGCCGGAGGCAAATTGAACGGTCGGCAGGAAATTGATGAAGTCTTCGAAATTCCGGACATCCAAATTTTCCAGTTGCTCATTATCCAGCACCTGGATTGAAACGGCCACATCCTGGAGATTCTGTTCGCGTTTTTGGGCGGTTACGACAATTTCGTCAAGTAAAGCTGAACTATCGTCCTGAGCCTGCGCCGGCGCCACAATCATAGCGGCAACGGCAGAACCCGTCAGGGCCAGGGAAATAGCTCTTGCCAACTGATTTCGTTTGAATTTCTTCACTTGAATCCCCCAGTATCTAATTTTTGATGGTGCTTTATCGGATTTTTAGCAATTATGCGACAAGCCATTCCAAGCGAGCGATACGTATTAACCACAGCCCATTTTCGAGAATTTCCTCAAGTTAGATCAATTACAAAGGATACGTGAATGCGACTACGTAGTATGCACGCCACAATCTGAAATTGCTCCCCCTCGGGCTCTAATCGTGGATAATATCGTCCATGTCAATGGCCGATAGAACCGACAGAGGTGACCTGCAAATCGCCCTCAAGAATGCGGCTGATCTGCTCGCTCACGATCCGCAGTTGGCGGAAGAGCAAGTGCATGAGATTCTGAAGGTGTATCCCGATACTGTTGAGGCCAAACGGATACTTGCTACTGCTTTTCGCCTGCAGAAAATGCCACAAAAAGGGCTGGATGTATTAGCGCCACTGCTTGCCGCGCACACTGATTCTCCTGGTTTCTTGCATGAAATCGCACAATGCCAGGGTGGCGTTGGGCGGGGTGATGATGCCATCGGAGCCCTGCGAAGAGCAGTCACGATTGACCCGAAGCATGCGGCGGCCTGGCAAAGCCTCGGCCATCAGTTGGCGGTCGCCGGTGACGCAGAAGGCAGCCGCCAGGCTTTTCAACGGCATTTTGAACTCTCGACCCCCCATCCGGAGCTGGTCGAGGCCAGCAGACTGTTGCGCGAAGGCAAACTGGGCAAGGCGGAGCGCATTGCTCGCGATTTACTGAAAAAGCACCCCGCTGATGTGTCCGCCATTCGGCTGCTGGCCGATATCGGCGTCAAACTGGGGCAATTGAAAGATGCCAGTCATCTGCTGGAGCGTTGCCTGGAACTGGCGCCGGATTTTCATGCGGCAAGACACAGCTACGCAATGGTTCTGATGCGCCAGCAGAAGCCGGAGGCTGCAATACATGAGGCTGAGAAATTACTGGCGCAGGAACCGAACAATCCCAATTTTCTGACCCTCAAGGCCTCCGTCCTGACTCGAATCGGGGACCAGTCAGGGGCGCTTGAGATTTACGAAAAGGTACTGAAGAACTACCCCAACCAGGCCAGGGCCCAGATGAGCTACGGCCACACGCTAAAGACGGTGGGAAGGCTGGATGAAGCCATCGAGGCCTACAAAAAATGCATCCGCCTGAGTCCCGAGGTGGGCGAAGCCTATTGGAGCCTGGCGAACCTGAAAACCTTCCGCTTCAGTGACGAAGACATCGACAACATGCGCAGGCAGGTAACGACCGAAGGGGGCGATGCCGATGACCAGTCGCATCTGGCCTTTGCACTGGGGAAAGCACTGGAGGACCGCAGGGGATACGACGAATCGTTCAAATTTTACAGGCGCGGCAACGCCATCCGGCGAATCGAGCATCGCCACAGCCTCAAAGTCAATGTCCTGGAGTCGCTTCGGCAGGTTCGGGCCTTGCCGAGGGCGTTCTTTGAGCAACGCAAGGGTTGGGGTTGCCAGGCCCCAGATCCAATTTTCGTCGTCGGTTTGCCGCGCGCCGGCTCGACCTTGCTGGAACAGATTCTGGCCAGCCATTCACAGGTTGAAGGCACATCTGAATTGCAGGATGTCATCACTATTTCGCGCAAGCTGGGCAACAAGAACCGGGAAAACCCAGCGGGAAAATATCCGGAAGTCCTTGCCGAGCTGACCCAGGACCAGTTCCGGGAGTTGGGCGAGAGTTACCTGGAAACCACCCGCATCCAGCGCAGCGACACCCCGTTTTTTATCGATAAGATGCCCAATAATTTCCGGCACATCGGATTGATTCACTTGATATTGCCCAACAGCAAGATCATCGACGCGAGACGCCACCCCATGGGCGGCTGTTTTTCCGGATTCAAGCAGTTGTTCGCCCATGGCCAGACTTTTACCTACGGTCTCGAAGATATCGGCAAGTACTATCGAGACTACGTCAGGTTGATGGACCATTGGGACACAGTGTTGCCCGGCCGGGTGCACTGCGTGCATTACGAAGAAATGGTGGCCGATACCGACGCACAAATCCGCGCGCTGCTGGACTACTGCGAACTGGATTTTGAAGAACAATGCCTGAGATTCTATGAAACAGATCGTGCCATTCGCACGCCCAGCGCCGAGCAGGTCCGCAAGCCGATTTACAAAGAGGGTCTAGAGCAGTGGCGTAATTTCGAGACGCACCTCGATCCGCTCAAGGAAGCGTTGGGTCCCGAGATCCGGCAGCGGTATTCCATTGATCCTTAAGGGGTGCTGTCAAGATGGTATTTACAAGTTAACTACTCAGCCTGGGCGTGAGTATGGACTTGCCACAATCATTGCAGCAAGCGCTGCACTACCTGCAAGCCGGCCCGCCGGAAAAGTGTCTGTGTGTGTGCAATGAAATCCTGGCCGAGAGCCCGGGGTTGATCCAGGCGCTGTATCTACGCGGTTGCGCCGCATTTCAGACTGGCGACATCGCCCACTCGATCAGTGACCTTGAAATCGTCCATGGCAACCATCCGGAGCACCTGCACGCGGCCTACAATTTAGGGCGATCTTTACGGGCAGCGGGCAGGCTTGAGGAGGCGCTGGCGCCACTGCAAGCGGCCCTGGGCGAGGACGAACTCACAGTGCAGGCTCGCTACGAGCTTGCCACCTGCCTGGCTCGGTTGCGGCGCAGACCCGAGGCTATCGATCACTACCAGGCCATCCTGACGCTGCAGCCTGGCAATGCACAGGTGGCCGCCAATCTGGCGTCATTGCTGGAACGCGAAAACCGACTGGATGAAGCCGAAAGCTGGACAGGCAAGGCGCTGCTGATGAATCCGGCCAATGAGACGGCACAAATGACGCGCGCCACGCTGGATCGGCGCAGCGGAAAATATCCGGAAGCAGCAAAAGGACTCCGGAGTTTGATCCCGGGAATTAGCAACCACATCAACCGCAGCATCGCCTGGAATCAGTTGGGTCAGTGCCTGGAAGGCCAGGGGGACTGGGACGAGGCCTTCAATGCCTTCAGTGAATCCAACCGGATCTTAAAGAAACATCACACAGGCTCCCGCCCCGACCCGCGAGGTCCGCACGGTCTGCAGACCCTGGCTCGGATCCAGGACTGGCTGAAGGAAAATCCTATGGCGGGTTGGAATGAGCCGGCCACTCATGACACGGGCGGTATTGCATTCCTCGTTGGCTTTCCAAGGTCCGGCACCACGCTGCTGGATCGCATGCTCCGGGCTCATCCGGATATCGAAGTACTGGAAGAAAAAAGCCTGTTCTCCTTCCTTCACCAGGACTGGTCAGAACCCGGTACGCTTGAGGCGCTGGCCGACGTCAACGAAGCGCAAATCACCGATGCCCGGAAAATTTACCGACGGGAAATG
The DNA here is from genome assembly GCA_036447475.1 of Lysobacterales bacterium. GTDB lineage: Bacteria > Pseudomonadota > Gammaproteobacteria > Xanthomonadales > SZUA-36 > JAJRRA01. The sequence continues at coordinate 6,376 of JAZFUZ010000009.1, forward strand.
TCACGCCACCGGCGTCAGCCGCAGCGATCCCTTGTGATAGACAAGCTACCGATGAATCTGGCCTACCTTTTCCTGATTCACCGGCTGTTTCCGGAAGCACCGGTCATATTTCTGCAGCGCCACCCCATGGATGTCTGCATCAGCTGCTATTTTCAGGCTTTTGAGCTTGAAGCATCGATGGCCTACTTTCTCGATATCCAGCAAACTGCGCAGTACTACAATGCTGTTATGCAGGTGGCGGTGCTGTCCATGGACCAGGTCGGCAGTCCACTACACCAGTTGCGTTACGAAGATTTCGTGGCCGAGCCGAAAGACCAGCTCACGGCATTGCTTAACTTCCTCGCTCTGGAAAGGCACGATTCGATGCTGGAATACCGGCAGCAGGGCGGTAGCGAAACAAGCAATACCCCCAGCTATCAACAGGTGTCGCAACCACTGCATACCCGATCGATTGGAAAGTGGCGGCATTACTCAAAACAACTTGAATCCAGTCTTTCGGTACTGCAGCCATGGGTGAAGCGGTTTGGATATCAGGAAACGAACACAGCTAAAAGCGCCGACTAAAGCCCCGGAAATCCGGGCCCTTTCTGTTTATTGCTCAGCTGGATTTTGGATGCTGACAGGTTAACTTTCTCACTGGCCAGCTGAACAGGTGCGTCGGCCGATCTACAAGGAAGGCCTGGAGCAGTGGCGCAACTAAGAGGCGCACCTGGGTCCGCTCAAACAGGCCCTCGGCCCGGTGCTCGATTGTTACCCGATCGACTTAGAGCCGCATAACCAGTGCGCATTCCGGGATCTGCCGTTTCAAATTTGCGTGCGGTGAAAAGCCGGGATGCCGGGCGCCTGGCAGGCCCTTTTATAGATGCGGGCGGCTAATCGAAGCGAACGACGATTCCCGCATAAAGATTTCTGCTTGGGGCCGGTTCATAGAAGAGGCCGCCAAAGGCGTTGATTCTTATGTTGCTGTTGTAGCGCTCGCCAAAGAGATTGTTGATACCAAGATACGGTCGTAGCGTCCAGTTTCCCCTGGTGAATTCATGGCTGACGCGAAAATTTGCGACGGCATAACCAGGCACTGAGACAGTATTCGCCGTGTTTGCAAAGAGCTTGCCCGAATAGACCGACTCCAGTGTCGCCGATATTCCTTTCCCGGACTCATACTGAAGCCCGATGTACCCAAAGTGCCTGGGTAGTCCCGGCAGGCTGTTGCCTGAGAAATCATTGCCGTCGTCGTCCACGAAACTGTCGAACTCAAATTCTGACCAGGTGTAGGAAACATCGACACTAAGACCACCACCCAGGACCCAGGACGTCGCG
>JAZFUZ010000010.1:0-13289 GCA_036447475.1 Lysobacterales bacterium
TCGGCGTCCTCGGTCATCCCGACGGCTTCGATCTTCTCCCTGAACTCCGCGACCTCGGCGGGGCCCTCCTCCTCCTCGCCAAGCTCACTCTTGATGGCGCGGAGCTGCTCGCGCAGGAAGAACTCGCGCTGGCCCTTCTCCATGCGCTCCTGGACCGACGACTGAATCTTCTGCCCGAGCTCGGCGACCTCGAGCTCGCGCCCCAGGATATGCGAGAGCTTCTCGAGGCGCGACCGGACGGATAGCGTCTCCAGGAGTTCCTCGCGCTCCTGCGTCTTCAAGTTCAGGTGCGACAGTTGGCGACCGATGAGAGCAAGCCGTACGCCAATATGATGACCGATTTGCTGGGCCAGCTTGAACATTCATACGAGACCCGCACGGGTTACTGGAAAGGCGGCACTGTCAGTGTCTTTGGCTACGGCGGAGGCGTCATTCCCCGCTTCTCGGAAGTTGCGGAAGATTATCCCGACTCATCGGAGTTTCACACGCTGCGGATCCAACCGCCAGCGGGCATGCACTATTCAACTGACTTGTTACGCAAGATGTGTGATATCTGGGAAGAGCACGGCTCGGGCCTGATCGCGCTCCACGGTCAGTCGGGAGACATCATGTTCCAGGGCTGCACCACGGAAAACGTGCAAAAAGCGTTTGATGATTTGAATAAAATCGGCCTGGACATGGGCGGGGCAGGACCCGCTTTGAGGACCTCCATGAGCTGTGTCGGTCATGCCCGCTGCGAACAGTCCTGTTATGACGAGGTGCGTGCGCATCGCATGATCATCAATGGCTTGCTCGACGAAATGCACCGGCCGGCCCTGCCCTATAAGTTCAAATTCAAATTTTCAGGCTGCCCGAACGACTGTGTAAATGCCATCCATCGTTCGGATTTTGCGGTCATCGGCACCTGGCGCGATGAGATCCAGGTCGATCAGGAGAAAGTCAAGGAACACGTGGCCAGAGTCGGCCGCAAACAGATGATCGATACGGTGATCACCCGCTGCCCGACGCGCGCACTCAGCCTGAACGACGACGATACCCTGGACATCGACAATAAAAGCTGTGTGCGCTGCATGCACTGCATCAATGTCATGACCAAAGCCTTGTCACCGGGCAAAGATCGTGGTGTCACCATCCTGATGGGCGGCAAACGCTCACTGAAAATCGGTGACCTGATGGGCTCCGTCATCATTCCGTTCATGCCGCTTGAGAGCGACGAGGATTTCGCGCAATTAAATGAACTGGGGGAAACGGTGATCGACTTCTTTGCTGAAAATGCGCTTGAACACGAGCGCGTCGGTGAAACGATCACGCGCATTGGGCTGGCCAATTTTCTTGCAGCGATCGGTGTCGATGTCGATCCCAACATGGTCAATCATCCGCGCACCAGTTCGTATGTTCGCACCGACGATTGGGATGAGGAAGCTCAAAAATGGTTCGATCGCAAAGGATCCGCAGCCAATGAATAAAGCAGCACTACCGCGCAGAGCGGACGAACACGGAGTTCCAGACCCTTTTCCGCATATGCATCCCTTGCTGAGACAGAACTACGGCAATTGGGACTGGCATGACCGCCCGCGCCCCGGCGTTTTGCACCATGTCGCCAAGAGCGGCGATGAAGTGTGGACCGTGCGTGCTGGCACGCAGCGCCAGATGGGCGTACATGCGATCCGCAAACTGTGTGACATTGCGGACGAATTCGCCGATGGCTTTATGCGCTTTACCAGCCGCAGCAATGTCGAATTCATGGTCACAGCGGCAGACAAAACCCAACCCCTGATCAGCTCTCTCAACGAAGCGGGTTTTCCGGTTGGCGGCACCGGCAACTCACTGTCGATGATCAACCATACCCAGGGATGGCTGCACTGCGACATTCCAGGCACCGATGCATCCGGTGTGGTCAAGGCCTTGATGGATGAATTGCACCACGAATTCACCCACGAAGAAATGCCCAACCGGGTGCGCATGACCACATCGTGCTGCCAGATCAATTGCGGCGGCCAGGGCGATATCGCGATCAACGTGCAATATACAAAACCACCCAAGATCAACCACGATTTGATCGCCAATGTCTGCGAGCGCCCAGCGGTGGTGGCGCGTTGCCCGGTGGCGGCGATTCGCCCGGCGATGGTTAATGGCAAGCCGTCGCTCGAAATCGATGAGAAAAAATGCATGTGCTGCGGTGCCTGTTATCCACCCTGCCCGCCCATGCAGATCAATGGGCCGGAATCAACCAAGATCGCCATCTGGGTCGGTGGCAAACATTCGAATGCGCGCAGCAAGCCGACGTTCCACAAACTGGTGGTCGCGGGCTTGCCGAACAATCCACCGCGTTGGCCTGAAGTGGCGGAGGTGGTGAAATCGATCCTATACGCTTACAAGGATGATGCGCGGGCCTGGGAGCGCATGGGGGAGTGGATTGACCGTATTGGCTGGCCGCGTTTTTTCGAGATGACCGGGCTGGCCTTTACCCGGCACCACATTGACGACTGGCACGGTGGACGCGAAAGCTTGAACGCGTCAGCCCACATTCATTTTTAACGAAGCTATTTTTTACAGCCACTGCTATGAAATTTGGAATCCTGATCAACGAAGGCCCGTTTACCCACCAGGCCTCCGACAGTGCCTATCGTTTCGCCGAGGCCGCGCTGGCCAGGGGACACGAAATCTATCGCGTATTTTTTTACAACGATGGCGTGTACAACTGCAACAAACTGTCAGAACCCCAGACTGATGACCGTAACCTGGTTGCCTTGTGGTCGAAGCTGGGCACAGAACACGGTATCGACCTGGTGGTCTGTGTTGCCGCCGCTCTGCGCCGTGGCATCAAGGATGAGGTACTGGCAGAGGGGTTTCGGATTTCCGGGCTCGGCCAACTGGTTGAAGCGGGCATGAAGGCCGACCGACTGGTGGTGTTTGGCGATTAATGGAGAGATAAGAAATGGAAGAATGGGAAGAATCCGGTCCCGAACTGGTCAAGCGTTTCATGTACGTCAATCGCAGGGCGCCTTACGGCACGATCTACGCTCTGGAATGTCTCGAAATTGTGCTGGTTGCTGCCGCGTTTGACCAGGATGTCAGCGTGGTCTTCATGGACGATGGTGTCTGCCAGTTGAAGAAAAACCAGGACACTTCAGGCATCGGGATGAAGAACTTTTCCAAGACCTACGGTGCACTTGATGACTACGACGTCGAGAAAATCTACGTCGAAAAAGAGTCGCTGGATGCGCGCGGCCTGACCACCGACGATCTGGTGATCCCGGTTGAGGTTATGTCAGCAGATGATTTGCGTGAAATCATGGCGCAGCAGGACGTGGTGATCAGCTCATGAATACCATGCTGCATTTGGTCAATAAATCGCCGTTCGAGAGACCCGCTCTGGATAGCTGCCTGCGCCTGGCAAAACCGGGGAGTTCGATCCTGCTGATAGAGGACGGTGTCTACGCCGCTCTGGACAATGCCGTTCACGCCGAGAAAATTGCCGGCCGGATGGAAGATTTTTCTTTTTATGTCCTCGGTCCCGATGTTGCTGCCAGGGGCCTGGGTGATACTCCTTTGATCGAGGGCCTGGAGGTCGTCGATTATGAAGGATTTGTAGATTTGGTGGCGGAACATGATGTCACCCAATCCTGGTTATAAATATATTGAATGAAGAGGTAAGCCATGGCTTATGAATGTAACGGCGCAACGGTTGAAGCCGATGAGGAGGGCTATATCACTGATATCAGCCTGTGGAACCCGGAACTGGCGGATCTGATTGCCGAGGCCGAGAATATCGAGATGGACGATGATCACTGGGAGGTGGTGAACTTCCTGCGTAATTACTACGAGGAATACCAGATTGCTCCCGCAGTGCGGGTCCTGACCAAGGCGATCAAGAGAACGCTGGGGCCCGAAAAGGGCAACAGTAAATACCTCTACGAACTATTCCCGTATGGCCCGGCCAAGCAAGCCTGCAAAATTGCCGGTTTGCCTAAACCGACGGGCTGTATCTAAGCAAAATACGGGTGCACGCTCAAGGCGGTTGACCCACAAAAGGAGTACCAGTGCTGAGTACAATTTATGCAGTACTGTTTTACCTCGCGACGGCGGTTTTTACCGTCGGGCTGGCATACAGAATCCGGCTCTATGCCAGAACCCCCGCGCCATTGAAAATCCCGACCACTCCAGCGCCCGTGACACAAACGGGCGTGGTCGTGCGTATGGCGAAGGAAGTGGTCTTTTTCGAGAGCCTGTTCAAGGCCAACAAGTGGATCTGGCTGTTCGGCTGGGTGTTCCATGCTGCGCTGTTGTTGGTGTTGTTGCGGCATCTGCGATATTTCACTGAACCGGTCTGGTTCTGGGTGAAATGGGTCCAGCCATTCGGGTTGTATGCTGGATTTGCGATGCTTGCCGGCCTGGCGGCACTCTGGCTGCGGCGTATCACAGTCGAACGTATACGTTATATTTCTTCACCATCCGATCACCTGATGTTGTTGCTGCTGATCGGGATCGCGGCGAGCGGGCTGATGATGAAGTTCGTGGCGCACACCGACATCATTTCACTGAAAGCATTCGTCCTTGGTTTGATCTGGTTCGACTGGCAGCCGATTCCTGCTGACCCGGTGCTGTTGATCCACCTGGGATCGGTGCTGGTATTGATGATTATTTTCCCGTTTTCGAAACTGCTCCATGCGCCCGGGGTGTTCTTTAGCCCCAGCCGCAACCAGGTCGATAACCCGCGCGAGAAACGACATCTTGCGCCGTGGGCTGCAGCACTGGATGCAGCACGGAATATTGGGGAACAAGAGGGTGGAGGCGACTAGCGGATGGTGGATTACAAGATACCCTGTATTGACAAACCGATCGATATTCCGGCGCTCGCCAGGGGGTCGATGGACCATTTGTCACCTTATGTGGCATCGGCGGAACACCAGCAGGCACTCGGTTTCCCTGGGGAACTGGTCGACGATTGGCAAGACAAGGCAATCGACAAGTTTGCCGAGTTGCTCGGCAAGTCACGGGCGCTGCGGGTTTATATGGACGGTTGCGTCAAGTGCGGCGCATGCACCGACAAATGCCAGTTTTTCCTCGGCAGCGGTGACCCCAAGAACATGCCGGTCGCACGTCAGGACCTTATGCGCAAGGTCTATCGTCGCAATTTCACCTGGGCGGGCAAAATCGTACCGTGGCTGGTGGGCGCCGAGGACCTGACCGAAGAGGTACTGGACGATTGGTACAATTATTTCCACCAATGCTCCCAGTGCCGGCGGTGTTCCGTGTATTGCCCCTACGGTATCGATACCGCTGAAATATCGATGGCGGCGCGCGAGATCATGGATCACATCGGCAAGGGTCAGAAATACTGCAACGAAATCCTCGGCAAAGTTCACAAGATCGGCAATAACCTGGGTCTACCCTTGAAGGCACTGATCAATACGGTGGAAAACCTGGAAGAGGACATTGAAGAAGAAACCGGTGTGAAGGTTAGGCTGCCGGTCAACGAAAAAGGTGCGGATATCTTGTTGGTGACACCCAGCGCCGATTTTTTCGCCGAGCCGCATGTCGACGGACTGATCGGCTACGCCAAGGTGTTCCACCAGGCGGGAGTCAGCTGGACCCTCAGCTCATACGCCTCGGAGGCCGCAAATTTTGCCATGTTCATCGGTTCTTACGAGCAAATGAAACGGGTCGCGGAGCGGATCAGGAAAGCGGCCGAAGATCTGGGCGTAAGACGGATCATTTTCGGTGAGTGTGGGCATGCGTGGCGGGTCGCCTACAGCTTCCTGAACACCTTGGCCGGGCCGTTCGACTTTCTGGATCCCGCTTACCCGGTGCCGCAACACATCTGTGAATTTACCTGGGACCTGATCGAAAAAGGCGCGTTGACGCTGGACAAGTCTGCCAACGACCACATGACATTGACCTTTCACGACTCTTGCAACGTCGCACGCGGTTCGCGCATGGGTGACAGCCCCGGCGGGCAATTCGAGATTCCGCGGGCAATCATCAAGGCCTGCTGCAATAATTTTGTTGATATGGACGCCGATACCATTCGCGAGAGCACCTTTTGCTGTGGCGGCGGCGGCGGCCTCCTGACGGATGACCTGATGGAAATCAGGGTCAAGGGAGCATCGCCCCGGATGCAGGCGCTGAAAGAAGTGGTTGATGAACATGGCGTCACGCACATGGCGGCGATCTGCGCCATCTGCAAGTCACAGTTTGCCAAGGTTATGCCGACCTACGGATTTGCAATGGACAGCATCGTCAGCGTGCACCAGTTGGTTTCGAACGCTATTGTTTTAGGGCCTGTAAAAACTTGCCAGGTCGCTGCGTCGCAGGCCCAAGATGGCCACACGGCCGGAGTTGAATAAATTTAACCCCAGGCGCATTGACATGCGCAAGAAGAGGAAGCGATGAACGAAAAACTTCTCACCCAACGCCGGTACCAAGACGGCGACCATGCACCTCTGCCCTGGCAGAAAGAAATCTTCGTCGCCGATACGTCCCACAAATGTCCGACTTACATTCATCGCACGCCGCCGTGCCAGGGTAGCTGCCCTGCGGGTGAGGATATCCGTGGCTGGCTGAACATTGCGCGAGGCATTGAAAAGCCACCCGGAGATGTGCCCTGGCAGGAATACGCGTTCAGCCGGGTAACCGATTCCAATCCCTTTCCGGCCATTATGGGCCGAGTCTGCCCTGCGCCCTGTGAGGATGGCTGCAACCGCAACGAGGTCGAGGATCACGTCGGCATCAATTCGGTTGAGCAATTCATCGGTGACTATGCCCTGGAACATAAACTGAAGCTGCACCCGGCCGGGGAAGACAGCGGGAAAAAGGTTGCGATCATCGGGAGCGGAGTCGCCGGCCTTACCTGCGCTTACCAGCTGCGTCGCATGGGACATGCCTGTACCGTTATTGAAGCCCACGATGAACTGGGCGGGATGATGCGCTATGGCATTCCCGGCTACCGCATCCCACGGGAAGTCCTGGATGGTGAGATCCAGCGCATTCTCGATCTGGGCGTTGAAGTGTGCAGGAATACGAAAGTCGGGGTGGATATTTCGCTCGAAGATCTGCAAACGGACTTTGACGCGGTCTTTATTGGTCTTGGCGCGCAGTCCGGCGCGGCTTTGCCGGTGCCGGGCGGGGATGCACCCAACTGCATCAGCGGCATTGCTTTCCTGGAGGCATTCAATGACGGGCGCCTGCGGCATTCCGCCAAAAATGTACTGGTCATAGGCGGTGGCGATACGGCGATGGACGTTGCCGCAGTTGCGCGGCGCCTGGGACACATCAAACACCAACGGGAACACGACCGGCCTGAAAACGTCATTCTTGGCCATGTGGAGCACGATGTGGCGACTGTCGCCCACCGTCAGGGCGCCGATGTGACGATCGTTTACCGCCGGCTTGTCTCAATGATGCCGGCCACCAAGATGGAAATCGATCACGTCACGCAGGAAGGCGTGAAAATCCGCGACTCACTGGCCCCTGTTGAGGTGGTAATCGGTGACGATGGTCGCGCCAAAGCCCTGCGCGTGATCGAAGCCGACTGGAGCACCGGCAAGATGGTGGTCAAGGAGGGGTCTGAAATAGACATCGAGTGCGACCTGATTGTCGCGGCAGTTGGACAGGTGGGTGACCTCACCGGCCTGGAGAGTCTCGACAACGGATGGGGATTGATCGATGCCGATGGCTGCTATCGCGTCAAGAGCTACGCTGATCTGTTTGTCGGTGGTGACGTTATAAAGCCGCATCTTCTGACCACCGCGATCGGCCATGCGTCCATCGCAGCGCAGGGGATCGACCGGTTCATGGCGGGTACGGAACCGTCACGGCGACCCAGGGTCGATGTGCACCATTTCAGCTTGCTGGAGAAGTTGCGGGAAACGGACCACGCGCCCAGCGAATATCAACATGTACAGGACTGGGGAACGGATGCAGCTGATTTCGCGATCCACAACTACGAGGATCGTTCTTTCGCCGAAATTGTGCCTTCAGATCAGCTGTTTCTTGCTCATTTCCCTTACGCTGCGAGGCATCTGCGCGGGGAAAGTGAGATTACAGCTGATTCCGTGCTGGGTTCCTTCGGCGAGCGGATACAGGGCCTGTCAGCAGACGAGGCCATGCGCGAAGCCGACCGCTGCATGAGCTGCGGTATGTGTTTTGAGTGTGATAATTGCGTCATATATTGCCCGCAGGATGCCATTTTCCGGGTCAAGAAATCGGCATCCACCATGGGCCGCTACGTCGATACTGATTACGCAAAATGCATCGGCTGTCACATTTGCGAAGACGTCTGCCCGTCGGGATATATCCGGATGGGGCTGGGGGAGTAAAGCATGACCCTGTGCCGCATTTCCATTGTGCTGGTCGCAGTGCTAATGACCTGGGCTGGCCTGGGCGAAGCAGTAGCTGCAATGGAAAAGGAGAGCGGCGATGGTGGTGTGGCGCTGCCTGTCATACCCAGGGGCCAGGGCGACAACTGTGTGGGAGATATCGAATTCATGCGGCGCAACCACATGACCGTGCTCAGGCACCAGCGCGATGAAACCATGCGCGAAGGCATCCGTGGCAAGCAGTACAGCCTTAAGGAGTGTGTAGCCTGTCATGCGGTCATGGGGCCGGACGCGATGCCGGTCACCGTTGACAGCCCAAAACATTTTTGCCGCTCGTGTCACGATTACGCAGCAGTAAATATTGACTGTTTCACGTGTCATGCTTCACGTCCTGAGCCCGGGATTGAATGAATATGAACCGGAAAACAGAAAACGTGGGCGTAACGCCCGGCTTTGATTCCGGACGACGCAGGTTCCTGGGCACCCTCTCTGCCGCAGCGGGCGTGACGTTGGCGCCGGGGGTATTTCTGTATGGTGCCGGAGCATCAAGGCCGGTGGTGGCGCGAGAACTCGATGTGGCTGTCTCGGGCGCTGCGCGATGGGGTATGTTGATTGACGTCAAGCGCTGCGACAGCGGTTGTAATGAATGTGTCAGCGCTTGCGTTGAAGAAAACGGCCTGCAGGGTCACGGCAGGCCGGCGACCGACGCCCAGTGGATCAGGAAAGTCAATGTACGTGATCCGGATACCGGCCTGAGCCAGTCACTGCCGGTGATGTGCCAGCATTGCGCTGAACCACCGTGCGTTGATGTCTGCCCGACGGGCGCGTCGTTCAAGCGGGCCGATGGCATCGTCCTGGTGGACCGGCACAGGTGTATCGGCTGCCGTTATTGCATGATGGCGTGCCCTTACAAGGCGAGGTCATTCGTCCACGAGGAGCTTGAAGATCAGAAACCCCACACCCCCCGGGGCAAGGGCACGGTGGAAGGTTGCACCCTGTGTGTTCATCGCATCGACGCCGGCGGGCAACCTGCCTGTGTTGAGGCCTGCGGCAAGACCGGGGGAAAGGCGATGTTGTTTGGCGATCTGAAGGACTCTGGAAGTGAAATTTCACAGCGTGTAGCCAGCTACGCAACGCAGCAAATCCGCGCCGATCTGGGCCTGGATCCCGGCGTGCGGTACCAGAACCTTTAGTGAGAGCGGCGCAATGAAACGGATCATATTCAGTGAAATCGAGGGACGCAGCGCGGGTTTTCGCGGTCTTGCAGTGACTCTGGGGGTATTTTTCCTCGCCGGGCTGGCCGCCGTAGTGTACGTGGAGCATGCCGGTCACTACGTCACCGGGGGCAGCAACCAGGTGGTTTGGGGTATCCCGGATGTTTTTGCGATGTTCCTGATCGTTGCTGCGTCCGGCGTACTGAACGTGGCCATTATCAGTTCGGTCTTCCGCAAAACACTGTATAGACCGCTGGAGCGACTTTCCTGCCTGCTGGCGCTCGCAATGCTGTTGGGTGGACTGATGATCCTGGTGCTCGATCTTGGCCGGCCTGACCGCGTGATTGTCGCCATGCTCAATCGCAACTTCACATCGATCTTTGCGTGGAATTTTTACCTTTACACGGGTTTCATCGCGATCGTGGTGGTTTATCTGTGGTTGCAGATGGAACGGCGGATGAACCGCTTCGTTCCCGCAGCCGGCATGGTCGCATTGCTCTGGCGCCTGGCGCTTACCACAGGCAGTGGTTCCATTTACGGTGTCCTTGTGGCCCGTGAGGCGTACGGATCAGCAATCATGGCGCCCTTGTTTATCGCGATGTCTTTTTCCTTTGGACTTGCGGTCTACAACCTCGTGTTGCTCGCCGCTTGCAAGGGCAGCGGCCGGGACATCGGTGATGTCTTGTTGCGGCGCCTGGGCAGGCTGCTGGGAATCTTCGTCGCGGTGGTGCTCTATTTCACCGCCGTGCAGCACCTGACCAACCTTTACGCGGCCGAACACAGTGGAGTTGAGCGCTTCATCCTGCGTGACGGTGGAATCTATACCCTGCTGTTCTGGGGTGGGCAGGTCATGGTCGGCGGTCTGTTGCCATTGGTGCTGGTGTTTGTGTCTTCCCGGCGTGGCTTGCGTCCAGGCGGGCGGACCGTGGCACTGGCCTCAGTGCTGGTTATCACAGGTGCTTTTTGCCAGCTCTATGTGCTGATCATCGGTGGCCAGGCCTACCCTTTGACGCTGTTTCCGGGTATGGAGGTATCCTCGAGTTTCTATGACGGCGTGGTCGCCAGCTACACCCCGAGCCTGCCGGAAATTGGGCTGGGGCTGGGTGGCGTGGCACTGGCCGGCCTGGTCGTCCTGTTTGGCATCAAACTGCTGCGTTTTCTACCGACCACCCTGGAAAATGCGGCGATCGATCCGCACTATCTGGGAGTCCGACGGGCTCCCGGCAACTCCGAATAAGGCATAGCGCCGGCACCAACGGGCGCAAACTGTTATGGCCCATCTTTTCATTGCCGCCGCACACAAGTCCTCAGGCAAAACATCGGTCGCGGTGGGGTTGATAGCCGCCCTGGTACAGCGGGGGCTGGCAGTACAACCGTTCAAGAAAGGCCCCGACTATATCGATCCCTTGTGGCTGGCACGTGCCGCTGGCAGAGCTTGTTATAACCTTGATTTTTTCACCCAGACCGACGCGGAAATAATCGCCACCTTCGCCGCCAAATCGGTGGGTGCCGATGTCAGCGTGATTGAAGGCAACAAGGGCCTGTTCGATGGCCTTGATGTTGAGGGAGCAGACAGCAACGCAGCACTGGCGAGGATGTTGTCGGCGCCAGTAGTGCTGGTGATCGACACCGGCGGCATGACCCGGGGCATTGCACCGTTGATGCGCGGTTATCTGGACTTTGATCCGGACGTTCGTATCCGCGGGGTGATCCTCAACAAAGTGGGCGGCGCACGACATGAAGCCAAGCTGCGTGCAGCGCTGGAGCGCTATACCGATGCTGAGGTATTGGGGGCGATTGGTCGTGACGCAGCGCTGGTAATCCCCGAACGGCATCTGGGCCTGATACCGGCAAATGAAATTAATAAGCTTGGCAATGGGGTTGGTAACCGGACCGGTGCGGCCGATTCCATGATCGCTCGCCTGGCAGATGCCGTATCGGCGGGCGTTGATCTCGATCGCATCATCGACATTGCCGGTGATGCCAGCTTGGCAGTGGGAAAGATTGGGCCGGTCGCCAGGTTACAACGGCGGGCCCTTAATGTGCGAATCGCCATTGCGCGTGATGCTGCCTTCGGTTTTTATTACCCGGATGACCTCGAAGCTTTTGCGCAAGCGGGTGCTGAACTCATTGCCTTCGATGCGCTAAACGATGCGCAGTTGCCCGAGGTGGATGGCCTGTTTATTGGCGGTGGTTTTCCCGAAACCCAGTTGGCGGCGCTATCGGCCAATCAAAGCCTGCTGGCGGATATCCGTCAAGCGCTGGCGGCGGGCATGCCCGCATACGCTGAATGCGGTGGCCTGATGTACCTGGCGCGCAGTATCCGCTGGCGCGGGGAGACGCGAAACATGGTCGGGGCTGTGCCTGCGGACGTCATTGTCGGCCATCGCCCGCAGGGAAGGGGCTATATGGTGCTTGAGGAAACCGGGAGGAACCCCTGGCCCCCGTCGGCGGCTGGTCAAGGCCTGGCATCGACCACAATTCCGGCACACGAATTCCACTACGCGCGCCTCGAAAACATGCCGGATGACCTGGATTTCTGCTACGGTGTTGCGCGCGGCACCGGCTTGGATGGCCACCATGACGGCATGATCATCGGCAAGCTCCTGGCGGGCTTTGCGCACCATAGAAATACGCAGGCCAACCCCTGGGTCGAACGTTTCGTGAACTTTGTCCGGGGGAGTTCAGCTTAACCCTGAAAGGAGCGTTCTATTTCGACGTCGAAGCGGCCAGCGCATGCGGCGGTGTGGTCTGAGTGATCCGGAAAAAAACCAGGAATATGGTGGTTGAATACTTGCGGATTCTGGAGCAATGGGCATTAATATTAACCATCCTCACAGCAACGGAAGATTTCCATGAAAAAACTGATTTTTGGCTGTATCGTGACTGTTTTCGTGTTGGCTGCATGCAGCAATGACACCGCATCAGAGCCGGCAGCCGGCACCGATGACACTGATCGTCTGAATGCATCCGAACAATTGGCCGCGCTGGTTGGGGAATACTACGATAGAAATCTCGAGCTCAATCCGCTCAGTGCAACGCAGGTTGGTGATGATCGATTCGATGATCAGTTGGCCAATCGATATGGGCCCCAATACATTGCCGCGACCGAGGCGATGGACCAGGAGTTCCTGCAGCGCTTGGCGGAGATTGACGCTTCCGGGTTCGAGGGCCAGGACTGGCTGACGTATGAGGCATTCAAACTAAGCCGTGAAAGCGCGATCGCGGGACAGCAGTTCCCCCAGGAGCTGCAGCCGGTCAATCAGTTCTTTTCGGTGCCGAATTTCTTTGTGCGGCTTGGAAGCGGTGCGGCATTTCATCCCTTCAATACAGTCAAGAACTACGACGATTTTTTGAGCCGTATCGATGACTACATCGTGCTGAATAATCAGATGATCGAAAATATGAAGCTGGGCATGCAACAGGACATCGTGCAGCCGCGCATACTGATGGAAAAAGTTATACCGCAGCTGGCGTCGCAGGTTGTAGAGAACGTGGAAGACAGTTCATTTTACCTGCCGATCAAGAATATGCCGGATGAGTTCAGTGACGAAGATCGGGAGCGGTTGACGGCTGCCTATACCGAGGCTATTAGAGAAAAAATAATTCCAGCCTATCAGCGGCTGGGCAATTTTATCAGTGACGAGTACCTGGGTGCTGCACGTGAGTCGGTAGGGCTGTCCGAGTTACCAAACGGCGAGGCCTGGTATGCGCATATGGTGAAGTTGCGCACAACGACTGATCTGACCCCGGA
>JAZFUZ010000011.1:0-7688 GCA_036447475.1 Lysobacterales bacterium
CAGGTCGAAGGCCACGTTCAGTCCGGTCTGGCCGTTTTCGATCAGGAATTTAAAGCGCTCATTGGTATCCTGTGGATTGCCGAAACCCGTGTACTGGCGCATGGTCCACGGCCGCTTGCGGTACATTTCCTTATGGATGCCCCGGGTGAACGGATACTGGCCGGGCAGGCCGACCATTTCCACACCACCGGAAGCCTCGAGGTCTTCCGCCGTATAAACTGTTTTTATCTTGATACCGGATTCGTTGATAACCGGCCTGCTGTCGTCCGCCCTGTGTTTCGACGCTCCGCTGCGTTTTTTCGTTGGTCGTATTGTCGTTGGTACCGTCATTTGCATCTCTCATTGATGAAATCAACAATCTCTTCGAGCCGGGATCCGGCCGGGAAAATTCCGTCCAGTCCGACTTCTCTCAGCGCTGCCTGATCCGCCGCAGGAATGCTGCCACCGATGATCCAGAGTTTCTTATCCAGGCCTTTCTCGACCAGGAGTTCTTTCAGTCGTTGACAATAAGGTAGGTGCGAGCCGGCCATGCTCGACAGGCCAATCACGTCTACATCCTCTTCCAGCGCCACCTGCGCTACCGCTGCGGGCGATTGGCGCAAGCCGGTGTAAATCACCTCGAAACCGGCGTCGATTAAGGCACGTACAACCACTTTTGCGCCACGATCGTGCCCGTCCAGGCCCGGTTTGGCGATAAGCACCCTGATCCTGCGTGAATTCATTTGGACAGTTCCTTGGCGATGATGAGTTTGAGAATTTCGCTGGTGCCCCCGCCTATGAGGGTGAAACGGATATCCCGCAAGTGACGTTGCACCGGGTATTCCATCGCAAATCCATAAGAGGCCAGCACCCGTGCAGCCTGGTCACAGGCTTTCGCGGCGGCTTCGGAGGCGAACAGTTTCGCCATCGCCGATTGTTTGTGACAAGGCCGGTCATTCTGTTTCAACCAGGCCGCGTAATGCACCAGGTGCTCAGCCGCTTCCAGGTCGGTCGCCATTTCGGCCAGCTTGAGCTGAATGGCCTGGAAGCGGTTGATGGGCTTGCCGAATTGCTTGCGCTCAGCGGCATATTTCACCGCTTCATTCAGTGCGCCGCGCCCGCCCCCGACGGCCATGGCCCCAGTAATGATCCTGATCTCGGCCAGCAGTTTGCGCAGGTGTTTCACACCCTCTCCGACGGCACTGAGGCAATGCGTATCGGGTACGAAACAATCATTCAGCGCCAATTCGGATGTGGGTAGCGCACGCACGCCCATTTTTTCAATGGCGCGCCCGACCGCCAGGCCTGTAAACTCTTTTTCGACCAGAAAAATCGTCAGCCCCCCTGCTTCACCCGCTTCCTTGTCTTCCGGCACTTTGGCGAAAACGGTGAAGAAATCTGCCACCGGCGCCGAGGTGACCCACATCTTCTGGCCATTGATGCAGTAACCACCATCGACCTTTACCGCGGTGGTGGCGATACTGCCCAGATCACTGCCGGCGTTGGGTTCAGTCATGCAGATCGCGCCGATTTTTTCGCCCAGCAACGCTGGGGCGAACAAGCGTTCGCGGATATCGTCGTTGCCCAGCATGTGCAGGAACTTGGTGCCCATCAGGGATTGCATGGCCACGGCGCCCGCCAGCGACATGGAGCCGCGCGCCACCTCGGTCAGGGCCAGACATAAAGAATTGAGATCCAGGCCGGAGCCGCCATCTTGTTCCGGGTAACGCATACCAAAGAAGCCAAGCTCCCCCAGACTGCGAAACAGTTCCCAGGGAAACTCGTGCGCCTCATCGATGGCTGCAGCTTGCGGCGCTATTTTTTCGTCGCAGAACCTGGTGAAGGTATCGCGGACTGTCTGCTGTTCCTGTGACAGTTCAAAATCCATCAGCTGCCGACCTCCTCTGCATCATCATCCGTAAAGGCGTAATCAGCCCTTGCGGCTTCGGGCGAGATAATGCCATTGCGAATCTCACACACCAGGATGGCGCGATCCCGCTTCGAAGGATCGCCATACCCACCGCCGCCGCCGGCATACTGATGATACACAGTACCCTTGGGTACACCGGTGATCAGGTCCTTGTTTTTCGGCACCACGACCTGCCCGTCCGGGTAAGTCAGCTTGATTTCATTGAGCGTACTGTCCTTGCCGCCAAACAGGCCGAAGGCCGGTTCAAAATCGCCATCGCCGAAGATCACAACCTGCGTATCTTCAGAACCAATAATGAATTCCGTTTCGACACCCAGCCCGCCACGCCACTGACCCGCTCCCGCCGAATCGGTCAGGTACTCGTGTTTCTTCAGCAAATGCGGCGTCTGTTGCTCGAACATTTCATAATCCTGGTCGAGGATTCCACCTGATGCGTCGATCATGCCAATGTGGTCGTAACCGTCGGTGCCATTCATTGCACCCGACCCACCTTTCAGACCCATGAAACCAATATCCACGTAGTTTTCGCCTTTCTCTTCGTCCAGGCCGGTGGTCAAAGAAGCCAGCAGATTGTTCCAGCCGGCGGTGACCCGGTCCGGTATCACCGGCGCCAGCGCACGGATGATGGCGTCGGCATTGGGGGGGCACAGATGGTTGCCGAAGGTCGTCGCTTTGGGATAGGACGCGTTGAGGATGGTGCCTTCGGGAATGATCATCTCGATCGGCTCCACCATCCCCTGGTTATGCGGAATGTCCGGATTGACCATCTGCAGGAAGGTCAGGATGGCAGCGGAGGCACTGGATGTGTAGGTGCCGTTGACGAAGCCGTCGGTCTGAGCGTCGGTGTCCGAGTAATCGAAAGTAATGTGCCGGTCCTTGATCGTCACGGTTACGCGTATGGTGAACTTGGTGCCTTCGTGATGACCATCGAAATAGACATAACCTTCACCGCTGTAAGATCCTTCAGGAATCGTCGCGATTTCAGCCTCCATCATCTTGCGCGTGGCATCGAACAGGGCAAGTTTGTGCTTCTCGAAACTGTCCCGGCCATACTTCTCCATAAGCTCCAACAGGCGGCGCTCACCGACGGTGCAGGCCCCCATTTGGGCCCGCATGTCATGCTGTACGATTTCCAGGCGGATATTGGCAAAGATCAGGTCCCACACATCCTTGCGCAATTTTCCTTTCTCATAGACCTTGACCGGGGGGATGCGCAGAGCTTCCTGCCAGACTTCGGTGGCCCTCGGGTTATAACCACCGGCCACGTTGCCTCCGATATCGGCCTGGTGGCCTTTTACCGCTGACCAGGCAACCAGTTCACCTTGGTGGAAGATTGGTTTGTACACTGCCACGTCGTTGTTCTGGTTACCCATTGAGAAGACATCGTTGTGAAAAATCACATCGCCTTCAAAAATGTCATCACCGAAATACTCGATCAGGTATTGACACACCGGAGCCAGTGAGAAGGCGAGAATCGGGAGATTCTCGGTCTGCTCCAGCATGTTGCCCTGCGCATCATATAAACCGGTCACAAAATCTTTCGCTTCACACAGTATCGGTGAGCGCGCTGTTTTCTGCACCGACATGCTCATCTCGTCGGTGATCGACTTAAACGTCCGTGCATAGACAGACAGCAGGATCGGATCAATTTCGTTCATACTCATTTTTGTCATAGCTGGTCTCCGTTCAATCCGGAACCGACGAGATCTTCATGGCCCTTTTTATACAGGGCAAACGATCCATACTTGTCGACCACGCAGTCGAAAGCATCGCTCACCATGATGGCCGTAGTGACCTGCTCAATCATCGCGGGACCACTGACCCGGTTACCAAAGCGCATTTTATGTCCATCATAGACGGCTACCGGGCGAAACGCCTGTTGTGAGAAAATATACATATCCCGCTCGCCTTTAAGCGCTTTCGATGCGTCCTCGCCGGCAAATTCCTGAACCCGGAATTTCGGTTTGTCGGTCAGACCGATCGCCTGCAGGCGCACGTTGATAAGTTCTACGCCGACTTCCTGATCTTCCAGAGAATAACCGTACAGGCGATTATGCTCGGCATGAAACGCTGCCTTCACCGCCTCTGTATCGCCTGCATCAATCCATTGGCGATCGACTGCCACGGAAACTTCGTGGTACTGCTTGAGGTAACGGCAATCCAGTTTGACCTGAAATTCCTGGCGCGCCTGCGGGATGTTCTCCCCCATCAGCATTGCGGTTCCTTCTGCAACCATGCCTAATACCAGCTGGTGCAAAGCGGGCCAGTCCAGCTTATCCAGGCGGGCGACGAAGGTCTTTACGAAATCATGTTTGAGATCGCCCATCAACATCCCGACCGCACAAAGTATTGAAGACTCCCTGGGCACGATCTGGAACGGAATTTGCAACTCTTCACAGATCATGCAGGAATGAACCGGGCCCGCGCCGCCAGCGACGATCATCGGGAATTCGCGCGGATCGAAGCCGCGCTTGATGGTCACCTCGCGAACGCCCTGCGCCATATTGTTGCATGTCACCCGGTACATACCCGCTGCAGCACTTTCCACATCCATGCCGAGCGGGTCGGCAATGTGCTCTTTTATCGCCGCGCGCGCGGCGTCGACATCCAGCTTCATGCTGCCGCCGGCAAAAAAGTCCGGGTTCAGATAAGCCAGCACAAGGTTCGCATCAGTACAGGTTGGCAACTTGCCACCGTGACCATAGCTCGCCGGTCCGGGAACCGCTCCGGCACTTTGCGGGCCCATGCGCAGCAGGCCACCCTCGTCAATCCATCCGATGGAGCCACCGCCGGCGCCAATGGTATGAATCGCGAGCATCGGCAATGCAATTTGGTGCCGATCAATTGTGCCTTCGTTCGCCAGCACCGGGCTGCCGGTCACCAGTGCCGCCTCGAAGCTGGTGCCGCCCATGTCGACCACAATGCAATTGTCCTGCTCGTGGGCCTGTGCATAGATCAGGCCCGCGCCAGGCCCGGCTGCCGGCCCGGAAAGCAAGGTAAGCGCAGCGGTCCTGCGAGCGGTCTCCGGTGTCATAACACCGCCATTGGACTGCATGATGAGCAGGATGCCCTCGAATCCGTTGTTGCCCAGGCGGGCGGTCAACTGCTTCAGGTAGTGATTCAGAATGGGGCCGATATAGGAGTTGAGCACGGTCGTGCTGACACGCTGGTAGAAGCGGATGGACGGCAGCAGGTCGGTTGATACCGTGAGATAGGCATCAGGAAGTTTTTCACGCACCAGTTCTGCGGCGCGGTGCTCGTGTTCGGCGTTGGCGTAGGCGTTCATGAAACAGATAGAAACGGCCTCGACCCCTTCTGCCCGGAACAGATCGATGGCCTTGCCGACATCTTCAAGATTCAGCGGCTCCACTTCGCTGCCATCACGGCGCAACCGCCCCCGCACACCGGCCCTGAGATAACGGGGCACCAGCGGCACGACGTTGGTGTAACGATTGTTGTATTGCTCTTCGCGGATGCCACGGCGCATTTCCAGTGCATCGCGCACACCTGTCGTCGTGATCAATCCCGATTTTGCGCCGTTGCGGGTCAGTGTCGCATTGGTGGTGACCGTGGTTCCGTGTACGATGGTTTCGACCATCCCCATGAATTCTTGCAGGCTGAGTGGCGGCTCCTGTTTACCGGCTATCTCGGTCAGCCCACTGATTACCGCGGACGAAGGATCATCGGAGGTGGACAGAACCTTGAATATTTCCGGCTCCGCGTCTTCCCAGGCAACCAGGAAATCAGTGAAGGTCCCGCCTACATCGATACCAATTTTCAATCCCATACTCATACGCTCCGCTGTGCCGATCGTTGTAATGCCAGTTCACGCACATCTTCCTTCACGACTTTACCCATCGCATTGCGTGGCAGTCGATCCACGATGATCACTTCCCTGGGACAGGAATAAGCGGCAATACGGCCCGAGCAATAATCCAGAACCCGCCCGGCATCGATCGTACAACCCGCTTTAGCTACAACCACTGCAACGGCAATTTCACCCCAATAGTCATCCGGAAGACCGACCACTGCAATTTCCTCAATTCCGTCGCATTCACAGAGAAGATTCTCGATCAGGGCCGGATAGATGTTTTCCCCGCCCGATATGATCATGTCCTTGATGCGCCCATCGACGTACAGAAAGCCCTCCTGGTCGAAATGCCCGATATCACCGGTGTGAAACCAGCGGCCGGTGAACGCCTCGCGTGTCGCCTGCGCGTCACCCCAGTATTTTGTCATGACATTCGGACCGCGCACCAGGATTTCACCTTTCTCGCCCACCGCAAGCTCGTTACCTTTTTCATCGACCAGACGTATCTCGCAGTGAACGGCTGTTTTGCCGGTGGATGCCGGCTTACGTGCCGCATCGGCAGGCGGCGTGTAGGCGGCAATGGGTCCGGTTTCGGTCGATCCGTACACCTGCACCAGCGGGACACCCCAGGCACAAACCGCCGATACCATTTTTCCCGGCACTACGGTCGAGCCAATTGAAATCATGCGCAGGCCGTCCGGTTTACTTTCGGCCCAGCGTGGATCAGCCATCAGCCTAAGCAATATCGTCGGGACCAGCAGCGTCAGCGTAATGGGGTATTTCTCGAGTGCCTGGAAAAAGAGATCCGTATCGAAGCGCTGGTGCATCACCACCGTCGCGCCGGCATGCAGGGCCGGCAGGGTCTGGATATTGAGACCACCAACGTGAAACATCGGCAGCAGGGTCAGGATCGTGTCCTGGCTGGTCAGGTCATGCATATGAGCCGAGTTCACCGCATTCCAGAACACGGCATTCTTGCTCAGCAGCGCACCTTTCGGGGTGCCGGTCGTACCCGAGGTGTAGCACAGCAACAAACCATCCTCGTCGCTGAGACCCACGGGCCGTTGAAAAAGGGGTTTATCCCGGCTGGCAAGTTCAAGTTCCCCCAGTGAAGTCCAGGCTTCAGAAGTACATTCTTCACCTGTTTTGTCAAACGTCACCAGGGCCACATCCTCAAATTGCTGACGAACCCCGTCGATATGCTCCGAAAAATCTCCCTCTGCAAACAAGGCAACCGGCCTGGCGTGCCGGAGTAGCCGCGCATGTTCGGGGGCCGCCAGGCGCCAGTTCAATGGCAGCAGAATGGCGCCTACCCGTGCGCAGGCAAAAATAAGTGAGATGAGTTCGGGAGAATTCAGTCCCAGATAGGCCACCCGATCTCCGGGCTTAACCGCAAGTCCGGCGCCCAATACCTGTGAAAAACGGTCGATCTGATCTGCCAGTGCCGCATAGCTGATCCCACCCCCCTCAAAGAGGATGGCTGGCTTTTGGGGTGTAAAGTCCGCTCGACGGCTTATCCAGTCAGACAAATCCATAACATCTACTGCCTAAGAAACCGCTGATCTATTCATGAACTAGAGTAAAACATGATCTAAAACAAAATATGTGTCGATCATGCAATTATAATGTCTAGTTTAATCTTAAATGGTAATTAAGTACTATAATACCACAAATGCTGTCAAGGATAGATACAGGAGCAGAAATCATGAGTTATATTCCGTACGGCGCTTACTGGTGCAGTCCTTTCGCACGGTGGCAGGGAAGCCTGGGCCACCTTCCGAGTGTAGAGTTCGCGGCGCACGTCACGCGCGAGTCACTGGCAACACGCGGCATCGATGCTGAAGTCTTCGATTCCGGGGTCCTTGGCATGACCGTTCCACAGCAATTCTCTTTCTATGGACTTCCGTGGCTGACCGGTATGGTCGGCGCCGACCGCATCGGCGGCCCCACCATCAGCCAGGCCTGTGC
>JAZFUZ010000012.1:0-7132 GCA_036447475.1 Lysobacterales bacterium
TGGTCGAACAGACCGTCTTTACTGGTCAACATGACAACGGGCGTGGACCGGTACTGAGAGTTGTTTTTGATGATGGCGCAGGTTTGGTATCCGTCCAGCCGCGGCATCATGATGTCAACAAAAATCAGATCGGGGTTGTGACGCGCGACCATGGAAAGCGCCTCAAAGCCATTTTCCGCGGTCACGACATCATAGCCTGCGGTGGTGAGCATGGATTCAGCCGAGCGCCTGATGGTCGCGCTGTCGTCGACTACCAGTATGCGCAGTCCGGATACCGCAGCACCGCCGATCATCGCCCCAGAGTTGTCTGTTGCGTGTTCTTCAGCCATAACTCCATCCCTAGAAATTAACCTAGTCCAGGCACGTTGTTGTGCGCCCGGTTGAACACAACCCAGCCTGATCATTCAGGCGGAGAGTTCCTAGTCTACCACTTTCAAGTATAGATTCCAGTAGTTACAACAGCTTATAAAAATAAGCTAAGATTCCAATTTGCGCAGCACCACACTGGGAAGGAAAATGATCGAATCCAAGCGTAATACCGGCAGCAACTTCACTACGGGTGTTGTCATGGACCCGATTTCCGGCATCGAGAGCTATAAAGACTCAACGTTCGCCATGCTGCTGGAAGCGCAGAGACGCGGGCATGAATTGCTGTACATGGAAACCATTGACTTGTCGATCAAAGACGGTGTGGCCATGGGTCATATGCGGAGCCTCAGCATCAGGGATAATAGCGATGACTGGTTCGCCCTGGGGGAAAGCATGCACCGCGAGCTCGCGGTGCTGGATATTCTTTTGATGAGAAAGGATCCGCCCTTCAATATGGACTATATCTATACGACCTATATCCTGGACCTGGCGGTGATTGCAGGCGTGACCGTGGTCAACCGGCCCCAGGCTTTACGCGATGCAAATGAGAAATGTTTTATCACGCAATTCCCCCAATGTTGCGTACCGGCGCTGATTACCCGATCCTGTGCTGAAATCAAGGATTTTGTCGTTAATCATGGATTGTCGGTCGTCAAGCCGTTGGATGGAATGGGTGGGGAATCCATTTTCCAGGTCCATCCGGATGACCCCAATCTCAATGTGATTCTCGAAACCATAACGGACAAGGAACGTGAGCTGGTCATGGTTCAGCGATACATAACGGAGATTAACCAGGGAGACAAGCGAATCCTGGTGATCAACGGGGAGCCCGTTCCGTATGCACTGGCCAGAATCCCGGGCGCAGGTGATTTCAGGGGAAATCTGGCGAAGGGCGGGACTGGAAAAGGTGTTGCGCTGACAGATCGGGATTACTGGATCGTCGGCCAGGTTGCCCCGGAACTGAAACGTCGTGGCATCGTGTTTGCCGGGCTGGACGTGATTGGCGACTGGTTGACGGAGATCAATGTCACCAGCCCGACCTGTATCCGCGAACTCGACGAAGAATTTGGCTTGAATATTGCCGCTGACCTGTTCGACGCGCTGGAGTGGGCTAGGCAGGGATGACCATGAAATCAGGCGACAAACCGGCAGCGGTACACCTTTTATTTCTTACAAATCCTGAATTGTGCTTACATATCATTGAAATTCTTTAATAAACAAGTAAAGCTCAGAGAAACTCATGTAATAGGCGGGCTAGAGGATCGTTTCATGTTATTCCTCGTCCTGGCAACGGCTTTGCACGCATTGGTTCTTCTTGGTGTCAGCTTTGGGGTCACGTTGAAGCCTTCGCCCCGGCTGGTCGACAGCCTGGATATCGTGCTGGTGAAGTGGCGATCGGAAAACGCGCCGGAGGAGGCCGATTTCCTGGCGCAGGCATCACAGCAGGGCGGGGGTGAGGTGACCGAGAAATTGCGGCCCTCGCAAGTGGTGAGCGGCGAGGCACCGACACTGGAGCCGGGCCAGGATGCCCGGCAAAGTATTCCGGCCACGCCTGTTCCCGCACAGGAAACACGCGAAATCGTGGCGCTGGAGGCTGAAACCGCAGAGCTGCTGGAGCCAACCCGTATTGAGCAGCCCGATACCGAATGGCCCAGTGCTGCCCGGTTGATGCGACAGAGCATGGAGATGGCCAGCCTTCAGCCCGAACTGAGCAGACAAATACAGTGGCAATCAAAGCTGCCGCGACGTAAATTCATTTCCGCCAACACTCAGGAATACGAATTTGCCAGCTATATGCGCGCCTGGGTGTCGAAGGTTGAACGCGTCGGAAATATGAATTATCCCAGCGAATTGCGCCAGAAGAAGCTTCATGGAGACTTGGTATTAACGGTGGGGATCCGCAAGAACGGCACGGTCGAAAGCATTGACATCATGCGTAGTTCCGGTATCCCGGCAGTTGACCAGGCCGCTGTTAGGATCGTGAAAATGTGCATTCCCTATGCACCTCTTCCGGACAACATCTCTGCGCAGGTGGATATTCTCCACATCACCCGGACCTGGCGCTTTGAGACCGGCTTCGGGGTTGAATAACCCGGATTGTGTTTCCAAGGGGCGGCAACGCAGCGACCAGACTGGAGTTAACAGGCCCTAATATGCGCACATTACCATCGCTGCCAGGCCCGGGTAACATTGCCGGTATAAGGTATTATATTCCGTGATTGGCAGTCTTTTCTGTGCCTCGGGAGCGCTGTGTTTGACTGGCGCACAAATATAATGTAACATGTTGATTATTCGTAATAATTTAACCTCAAAATACAATTCAAGGAGAAGGCTTATTACCATTAGTCAAGGAGATTTCGTTCATCATCCCCACCACGGTATCGGTCAGGTACAGTCCATCCGCAAGAGAAGTTTTTCCGGAGAAGAGGAAACCACGTTTGCACAAGTGTATTTCAAGCGTGACGGACTGACGCTGATGATGCGTATGCAGGATCTGGCGCAAACTGTCCGGAATCCAATTAGCGCCAGCGAAGCCAAACAATTACTCGACCACCTCGAGAAATGGGATGGCAACGTGAGCAGCCAGTGGAAAGTCCGTGCTAATGCCAATCAACTGGCGATGGAGCGTGGCGATCCGCTCGATTACGCCAATGTCTACAAGGGGTTGAGCAGGTTAGAGGCACAAGGGACTCTGCGCGCCTCGGACCGGGCGCATATGAATCAGGCCTTGGATTTTTTGGTCGAGGAAGTCGCCAACGCCTTAGGTAAAACGCCTGAGCAGGCCCGCAGCCAGATTGCCAGAGCATAGCCATGTCGATCGCGCGAATGTTTCATGCAGCAACAATCGCGCGCCACTTCTCAAGCTTCCCCTCTACAGTCATGCCTGCATTGGCCGGGCTGGTCGAAGGCAGGCGTTGCAGGCCGATTTCTGCCTGCCTGGGCAGTAAGCCGGGAAGTACATGCATCCGGTAGACCGATTCAGCCTTGGCGCCGTTGAAGAACACGCGTGTGATGCCGGGGTGTTCCTCGAAAAACGTCCTGAAATCATTGGTGACGATACTACGATCATCGATGTCCGAGTCCAGGCTGTTGTGGCGGGTGCAGGCTTGTAATACGTCCCATATCGCGATGCCTCCCTCAGTAACTTGCAGGATCCGGTGGGCATAATCCGTTGTCGCAATGCGCAGGAGCCTGGTTACTATGGGCCAGAAGCTGTTGCGCGGGTGTGCGTAGTACTTCTGCCTTGCAAGGGATTCACGGCTGGGCATGCTGCCGAGGATCAGTGTGTGGGCATCGGACCGGCATATAGGGGGGAAGCCCTGAATGTGCGGCATGGCGGCTTAGTTTTCTTCCCGTGTCAGGATCAGCAATAAGGCCATTCGCGCGTAGAGGCCGTTTCTGACCTGGTTGCGGATCAGTGACTGCGGGCTGTCGGCCACTTCGGTTGATATTTCCACGCCACGGTTCATCGGGCCGGGGTGGAGTACGTGGCAGCCGGGCTCCGCAAGCCCCAGCCGCCTGGCCGTCAGACCCCATTCGCGGTGGTACTCTTCCGCGCTGGGTATGTCCAGACCGGTGATCCGTTCTTTCTGAATACGTAACATCATGATGGCATTGGCGCCCCGGATTGCCGAATCCAGGTCATCGAAAATGCGCGTTCCGGCCATCGTTTCCTCGCCGGGCATGAATGCCGCCGGGCTGGCCAGGCGGATTTCTCCGACGTCCAGCTTTTTCAATAATGAAATTATGGAACGTGCCACGCGGGAATGGCGAATGTCGCCTGCCATGACCAGTCTCAGTTGTTCGAAGCTGCCGACATGCTGCCTGAGTGTTACCGCGTCCAGCAGCGCCTGCGTGGGGTGCGCCGCGATACCATCTCCTGCGTTGATCACGTGAATTCCCGGTTCCGCGAGAGCTGCAAGTTTCCGTGCATTTCCTTCTTCAGGGTGGCGCACAACGATGCAATCCGGGCCCATGGCCTGAATGGTGTAAAAGGTGTCGGTGAGCGTTTCACCTTTTTCTACTGAGCTGCCGGTGGCGGTTACATTTACCACGTGCATGCCCAGGCGCTTGGCGGCAACCTCGAATGAAACGCGGGTCCTTGTGCTGGGCTCGTAAAAAAGGTTAACCAGCATTTTTCCGTTGCGCTTGTTTTCAAATGGGGCTGGATCAGAAGAAATTTCCATCGCGAGGTGGATCAGTTCTTCCAGCTGCTCGCGGCTGCAATGATCGATCTCGGTAAAATGTTTCAGTGCCTCACTCATTATTGTGAACTTTTGTCGAGAGACTCCCGGGCAGTGGCTTGTATCCAGTTTTCAAGGATGATCTGTGCCGCCATGGCATCGAGTTGCCGGGCGTGTTTTTTTTTCAGACTTCCCTGTGCCCTCAATTCGGCAAAATGACTTTCTGCCGCACGCGAGCTGAGGCGTTCATCTGCGAAGCTGACCTCCAGTAAATAACGATCATGAAGCGTGGCAGCAAATTTTCTGGCGGCGCGAGACATGTCGGTTTCATCGCTTTGTTTATCCAGCGGCAAGCCTACCAGCAGCAGTGCCGGTTTCCACTCGCGCACCAGGCGGTCAATGACAGTCCAGTCCGGTGTTTTTCCATGTCCGACGGTGGTAAGGCTGGTGGCCGTCATGGTGGTGAATTGTCCCACCGCTACGCCAATACGGCGGAGACCAAAATCAAAACCCAGGATATAACCACGAGTGACCGCGGTGTCAGGCATGACCACCCTTCGAGTGCAGCCGGTCTATCTTGATACCAAGGCGTTCCAGTGCCCCGTCGAAGCGCTTGGGCAGTGGCATGTCGAAAACGATGTCGCTGTCCGCCATGACGGTGAGCCATGCATTCTCTCGCAGCTCACCTTCCAGTTGTCCGCCGCCCCAACCGGCATAGCCCAATGCGACAATGTATTTTTCCGGCCCGTTTCCTGCGGCAACGGCGCTCAGCACATCACGTGAAGTGGTAACCATGATGTCCGGTCCAACCGTCATGCTCGATTCGTAACCTTCCTTGGGGGAATGGATCACAAAGCCCCGGTCCGGGGCTACCGGGCCACCCTCCAGCACAGCCATTTGCCGAATGGACTCATCACTGCAATCGATGTGCAATTGGGCAAGAATATCACCCAGTGAAAAATTCGAGAGGCGGTTGATGGTGATGCCGATGGCTCCATCATCATTGTGCTGGCACAGAAGTGTGACACTGCCTACAAAATTACCATCCACCATTCCCGGCATGGCAATCAATACCTGCCGTTCGAGGTAGCCTGAAGTAACCAAGCTGTCTTCTTTACCCATGCTATGCAGAGTGGGCATTTTTACATCGGATTTCAAGCATTGTCTTATTTAATTGAGCAGCTTGATACAATTGACCATCAAAATGTATAACCGGCCGCGTACTCCTTAACAAGGCGATATTGCCATATTCAGAGCTAAGCAGATGATCCAGGACAAGACACAGTCCGCAGACAATGGCTGGTCCTCGTTAAGGGCAGCACTAAGCGAATGAGCAGTTCTTCAAGAATGAAGAATGTTGCTGAAAAAAAAGCAGCAGGCAGGAGGACCGTGCGCAGCTTTGTGTTGCGAAGCGGGCGACTGACCGCAGGGCAGAAGCGGGCAATGGATGAGTTTTGGCCACATTTTGGTATTGACAAGGGCGAATCACTGCTTGATTTCAAGACCCTTTTTGGCAATAACGCCCCGGTCATCATGGAGATCGGCTTTGGTAATGGCGGTGCGACCTGGCAAATGGCACAGGCCCGTCCTGCGGAGAATTATCTTGGTGTGGAAGTACACCAACCCGGCGTCGGGCACCTGTTGCTGAAAATGAAACAGCATGGAATCGTGAATATCCGCATTGTCAACGACGACGCCGTGGTTTTTTTGCGCGAGCGGGTCGCGGAAGCATCTCTGGACGGCGTGAGGATTTACTTTCCCGATCCCTGGCCAAAGAAGCGGCATCACAAAAGGCGACTCATCCAGCCCGCACTCGTCGCTTTGCTGGCTTCCAGGATGCGCCTGGGCGCCCTGTTGCACCTGGCGACTGACTGGGAGCCTTATGCCGAGCACATGCTGGAAGTCATGAGGTCAGCACACGGTTTTGTAAATCTGTCCTTGGCCGGGGATTTCTGCGATCAGCCGGCATGGCGGCCAGAGACCAAATATGAAAGGCGCGGTAAACGTCTCGGGCATCGAGTCAGGGATCTGCTGTTCAAGAGGGTTTAACCCGCCTGTCGCTCATTAAAATGATTGTTGTGCAATGGTTTCAGCACCGCGCTCGCGTTAGGATAGCCGGGCAGATACTTATCAGGACCATTAAAAAGACTACTAAATGGATGCTGGCTTAACACTTACTGGCGACATGATGCTGGTGCTGCTTGTACTGACGGCCACCATCGGGCTGTTCGTCTCGGAATTACTCCGTGTCGATATTGCCGCGATTCTGGTCATGGTGGTGATTGGCCTGCTGGATCTCGTGCCGGCAACCGAGCTATTCAATGGATTCGCTTCCAACGCGGTTCTGTCAATTATCGCCGTGATGATCCTGGGCGCCGGGCTGGACCGAACCGGAGTCATGACCGTGGTGGCAGCTTACATACTCAAACTCGGGGGAAATACCGCCAACAGGATTGTTCCCCTGGTGTCAGGTACGGTGGGTATGATTTCCGGCATGATGCAGAATGTGGGGGCCACTGCACTGTTCATGCCAGTGATGTCGCGAATTTCGACCGGGACAAAGATCCCTTTGTCCCGCC
>JAZFUZ010000013.1:0-3674 GCA_036447475.1 Lysobacterales bacterium
CATGATAAGTTCGATTTGCTGTGCGAGCTAAACGTCAAAGAACAGGTAGAAAACGTTTGTAACACAACGATCGTGCAAAAAGCCTGGAAAAAAGGGACGGCGCTGTCCATTCATGGATGGATTTACAACATCAAAAATGGAATTCTAAAAGACTTGGATACCTGCATTTCTCGCAAGCCAGTAAATCCGGCCATAAGCTATTAAAATTTCGCATAATGAGATTACCAGGCCGCGGCTATAGCCGGATCGCTCACCGATAGCCACCAGTGTTTGATGGTGAAAATACATGTATCGCCGGGCACTACCGATGAGGAGCAGGCACTGACCCACCAGGGCAAGCTGATCCTGGATGCGACCGTCGCCCCCAGGCGATCCGCTATCCCGCTGACCTGAATCTACTGCACGAGGTCAGGTCAAGAACGGTTATGATCTCAGCTACATTCGGGCGAAGCATGCCGAAAGAATTTGCCACCTGCAATTTTGGCTGGCAAAGGGTGGATTTGGGTTAGGAATTGATGGATCAATCCAGGTCTTGCAGCAGAGTAGCGCGGGTTTTTTCGGGGACTTTTATGTCGTACCGGTACCGATCATGGTTGACGCCCATCAGCAGGCTGGCGCCTGCGTGCAAGGCGGAAATCATGTCTGGTTCCAGTTCAAAACGCATGAAGTGAACGGCTGAAGTTTTCTCCTCGTTGCTGCGTTCCATATCCTCGTTGGCAATGACCGGGATGCGCTCGAAATCATCGACCTGGATCCAGACCAGGTCCTCTATGCCTTTGAGCAGGCCGAGTTGCCGTTTGCGGGTCTCGACGTCCGTGTATTCCAGCATGGCGGTGGCCTTGAGATTGCTGCCATCGGGAATCAGGGGATTGTAGGTATCCAGTTCTTCCTGGATGGCATTGGCTTCGAAGATTTTCTCGATGCGCAGCATTTCCTGCACCTGGTACTGGATGGTCAGGCGGTCCTCGAAGTACAGCGCCAGGTGGGGGCCGATGTTGACGCGGCGGTTTTTTTTGTGCGCCATGACGCGGTCGCGGAAGTCCGCACGTTGTTCGGCATATTGCTCAAGGGAAAATAAATCCTCCCGGTTTAGTTTGTTCATGTTTGGAGTTTCCTTTCACTTCACCGTCTTCGCAGATCGACCGCAGGTCGCGTCCGGAATCCGGCGGTTTAATGTTTAGATGCCGTAAGCTTTGCGCAGCAAGGTCAGCGGGTTGGTCTCACCATGTTTCAGTTCCAGGCCGTCGGCGATCTGGGTGGCGGCCATAGGGCAATCGGAAACCAGGTAGTCGGCGTTCGTTTTCTTTACCCGGTTGATGACCGGGCGAGCAATTTTTTGCGATTTTTCATAGGTGCCGGCGCGCACGCCATAGGTGCCGTCGTGGCCGGAGCAGCGTTCGATCACCTGGATCTCGGTGTCGGGAACCAGCGCCAGTATGTCTTTGGTTTTTGGGCCGATGTTCTGCACCCGCTGGTGGCAGGGTACATGCCAGGCGACGGTGCCCAGCGATTGTTTGAATTTGGTGTTCAACAGGCCGGCTTTGTGGCGGTGCACCAGGTATTCAAAGGGGTCGAAAATATGCTGCTTCACTTTCTGTACATCCGGGTCGTGGGGATACATCAGCGGCAGTTCCTGCTTGAACATCAGTACGCAGGACGGAATGGCGGCGACGATGTCCCAGCCCTCATCGATCAGGCTCGCCAGTTCGGGAATATTGGTTTTGCGGTACTTGTCCACGGTTTCCAGGTCGCCCTGCTCCAGCTTGGGCATGCCGCAGCATTCCTCTTTGCGGGTCAGGCGCACCGGGATGTTGTTGTGCTCGAACACGCGGATCAGGTCCTGGCCGATGTCCGGCGTATTCACGTTGCAGTAGCAGGTGGTGAAGAGCGCGACCTTGCCGCGGGTGGGACCGGCTGCCTGCGCTTCCACCGCCGCAGGCCGACGGCCTTTGTCGCGGCGGCGCAGGGTATCGGAATGGAATTGCGGCAGGTGTGCCCGGTGGTCCAGGTCCAGTGTTTTTTCCAGCACTTTGCGCACGCCGCGGTTGCGGTTGCTTGCATTGATCAGATTACTGACCCCGGGGATGGTGGCGATCCTGCCCTGGATTTTTGTATTGCTGAGCAGCTTGTGGCTGAGCTTGCGTTCACCTTTTTTGAACTGGACCGCCTTGGCGCGCAGCATTACGTGTGGAAAGTCCAGGTTCCATTCGTGTGGCGGCACGTAGGGGCACTTGGTCTGGTAACACAGGTCACACAGAAAGCACTGGTCGACCACCTTGCCGTAGTCTTGCCTTGCTACCCCGTCAATTTCGAAGGTTTCCGACTCATCCACCAGGTCGAACAGGGTGGGGAAGGCGTCACATAGTGAAACGCAACGCCGGCAGCCGTGGCAGATCTCAAAAATCCGCTCCATTTCATCGAGGAGTTTTTCCTCCTGGTAGAAATCCGGACTCTTCCAGTCCAGCGGGTGGCGTGTTGGGGCCTCGAGACTGCCTTCTCGCATATCGCATTCTCCGTAATTACACCCTCCCGGCTTGATGACGGGTTGGCGTCAAACGGCTGAAATCAGTCCAACTCGTCCAGTGCTTTCTGGAAACGATTGGCATGGGAACGTTCCGCCTTGGCCAGGGTTTCGAACCAGTCGGCAATTTCGTCCAGCCCTTCTTCACGTGCCGTACGCGCCATGCCCGGATACATATCGGTGTACTCGTGTGTTTCACCGGCAATGGCGGCGCGCAGGTTGTCCCCGGTTCCGCCAATCGGCAGTCCCGTGGCCGGATCGCCTGTTTCTTCCAGGTATTCCAGGTGGCCGTGTGCATGGCCGGTTTCACCTTCAGCGGTGGAGCGGAAAACGATGGAAACGTCGTTATAACCTTCCACATCCGCGCGCTGCGCGAAGTACAGGTAACGGCGATTGGCCTGTGATTCACCGGCGAATGCGTCTTTGAGGTTCTGTTCGGTCTGGGTATCTTTAAGTGACATGATATTTGTTACATCCCTAGAGTAAATGAAAAATAAAGGAAGATCTGATTTGTTTTGGACGCAGGATACGAGTTCATTAATAAATCAGAGGTTCCCAGAGTCTTGCCGTAAAGAATAACCCTGGATTCATTATAGTTGAAATTGATTTTAATAATGAGACTGATAGATCAAGTATATGATCGATGTCAGCTTTGCATGCGCTACACTAGGACCCTGTCCTCACCGGAAAGGTATTCGATGATTGCCAGGTACGCGTCCATGGCTGGTTTCCTTACCCTGGTTGTCTTCGCGGCGGCCATCGGAGGGGGTTTTGAAGCGGGCGAGTGGTACTACTCGATGAACAAACCTGCCTGGACGCCTCCGCCGTGGTTCTTTGCACCCCTGTGGGCAGTACTGTATGTGATGATGGCGTTGGCCGCATGGCAAGTCTGGCTCACCGGGCACTACAGCCGCCTCGGTGCTTTGATCTGGTGGATGATTCAGTTGCTTCTGAACGTGGCCTGGTCGTGGCTGTTCTTCGATCTGCACAGGCTGGGTTGGGCCTGGCTCGAACTGGGCCTGTTGATTGGGGTCGTGGTGTTGTGCATCCGGGCTTTCCACCTGCTCTCCAAATCTGCGGCCTACCTGATGATGCCTTACCTGGTCTGGCTGATTTTCTCCTGGGTGCTGAACCTGGCTACCTGGACCATGAA
>JAZFUZ010000014.1:0-11657 GCA_036447475.1 Lysobacterales bacterium
GCTGAACCAGGCAGGGCCGGCCGTTCCAAGCCGCTGTTCATCAGCGAGCCCGCGCCGGATGTTCATTTACATGAACGGGGTAAATCGGCAGCTGCTGACCTGGTCAAATTCACGCAATCATTCAGCGGGAGAATCCTGTTCGCCGCCGATACACCGGGCCGCCGCGAAGTGCTCAGGTCGACTCTTGCGGCATTTGGGATCAAGCCGCACCTGTTTGAAACCTACGCGGCTTTCCATGGCGAGGGTGCGCAACTGGGACTGGATGTGCTACCCATTGATGAAGGATTTGTCATCCCGGGTGAACTGGCGCTGATCACCGAATCACAGTTATTCGGCAGACGGTCCCGGCCCCGAGCGCAGCGCGCGGTGTCCGAGCGTGACCCGGAAACCATCATACGCAACCTGAACGACCTGACCGGCGGGGCGCCGGTGGTGCATGAGGACCATGGCGTTGGCCGTTACCTGGGACTGGAGACACTGGAAATCGACCAGCGCCGCGCCGAATTCCTGATGCTGGAATATGCCGGAGGCGACAAGCTGTACGTACCGGTTACTTCTCTTCACCTGGTCAGCCGCTATACCGGTAGTGACCCCGATTCCGCACCTTTGCACCGCCTCGGCAGCCAGCAGTGGGAAAAAGCTCGCCGCAAGGCTGCCAAACAGGTTCGTGACGTGGCTGCAGAACTGCTGGACCTGCATGCCCGGCGCAAGGCAAGAAAAGGGTTTTCCTTCTCCTTTGATGAAAAACTCTATGCCGAGTTTGTGTCCGGTTTCCCATTCGAAGAAACCCCGGATCAACAAAATGCCATCGACATGGTTATCGGCGACCTCGTGTCCGACCTGCCCATGGACCGGGTGGTCTGCGGCGACGTGGGATTTGGCAAGATCGAGGTCGCGCTGCGGGCCGCATTCATCGCAGTTCAGGCCGGCCGCCAGGTCGCCCTGCTGGTGCCGACTACCTTGCTGGCCCAGCAACATCATTCGACCTTCACCGACCGCCTGGCGGACTGGCCGGTCGTGGTAGAGCTGCTGTCCCGGTTCCGTACCGGAAAACAGTCGAAGGAGGTACTCGAGCGGCTCGCAAACGGCCGGGTGGATATTGTGATCGGAACCCATCGCCTGCTCCAGAAAGACATCCGCTTCAAAAATCTCGGCCTGGTGATCATCGATGAAGAACAACGTTTCGGGGTTCAGCAAAAAGAACGCCTCAAGCAACTGCGCACTGAAGTGGACCTGCTCACCCTGACCGCCACGCCCATTCCACGCACGCTGAACATGGCCATATCCGGCATCCGCGACCTGTCGATTATTGCCACGCCGCCGGCCCGGCGCATGGCGGTCAAGACGCTGATATCGGAGTGGGACAAGGGCGTGATCCGCGAAGCCCTGCAGCGGGAGATCCAGCGCGGCGGACAGGTATTTTTCCTGCACAACGAGGTTCGCTCAATTGAGCGTATCGCCCGTGAAGTACAGGAACTGGTGCCGGATGCCCGCTTGGCTATTGCACACGGTCAGCTGCCGGAACGCGAGCTGGAAACGGTCATGCTGGATTTTTATCGCCAGCGATTCAATATCCTGGTCTGCACCACGATCATAGAAAGTGGTCTGGATGTTCCGACCGCCAACACCATCGTGATCAACCGCGCGGACCGCTTCGGCCTGGCCCAGTTACACCAGTTGCGCGGACGCGTTGGCCGTTCACACCACCGCGCCTACGCCTACCTGATCGTCCCGGATAAACGCAGCATGACCGCGGACGCACGTAAGCGCCTGGAAGCAATCGCTGCACTCGAAGAACTGGGCGCCGGTTTCACACTGGCGACACATGATCTGGAAATTCGCGGTGCCGGCGAGTTGCTTGGCGCCGAGCAAAGCGGCCAGATCAGCCAGGTCGGTTTCAGCCTGTACAGCGATATGCTGGCCCGCGCGGTAGCAGCCCTGCGCCAAGGTGAAGATCCCGACCTCGACCAGCCGGTACATCGCGGCATTGACATAGAGCTCCACATACCCGCCCTGATCCCGGACACCTACCTGGGGGATGTGCAGTCGCGCCTGACCCTGTATAAGCGCATTGCCAGTGCCCGGGACACCGCAGCATTGAGGGAACTGCAAGTGGAAATGATCGACCGTTTCGGTCTTCTGCCCCGTCCGATAAAGAATCTCTTCGAAATTGCAGGCCTGCGACAGATCGCCGAACGTGTAGGCATCACCCGCCTGGATTTTGGCCCCCAGGGCGGACGCATGGAATTTGCAGAAGATACCCGCGCTCGGCCTGAAGCACTCATTCAGCTTATCCAGGAGCACCGTTTGGACTACCGTATGGATGGCCCACACAAGTTGCGAATCCTGCTGCAGGAAGAATCAGAGAGCAAAAGACTGCTGGCGGCGACAAGCTTACTGATACGGCTGGCCCCGGATGAAGGGAGTGACGAATAGGCAGGATATGATCCTGTTCATTGTGATCCAGCAGTCCAGAGCATAAACTCTCAGCAGCTAACCCACTCATGGCTTAAACCAGTAATTTTTCCATCAGATTATTTTGCTGTATAAGAACTATAAATAAATATATTACAATGATATATAGAATATTTATCATAGTTATTCTAATTTTGTGTACCAGCCTTGTCAGGGCGGGGGAAAAACGCTACCGGATCGAGATTCTTGTACTCTCACATCTCCAGCATGCAGAAATACCAACAGAAGCTGAGTGGCTGCGTAATTTTTCAAGCTCCCTGGATTTTCTAAAGCTTGAAGATAAGGATGATGAAGACTCAGATCACCAAGGCAGGCAAGATGGTGACTTGGGCTTGGCAACTGCCAGTGAAGTACTCCCCGGTGAAGACCGGCCGGAGGATCCCCGGGCGGCTGTAATTGCCGTGGACGGCATGAGCGATGAGATGCGCCAAGCGTGGCGGCGTCTGAGCTTGAGTACCCTGTTCCAGCCGGAGCAATACCTGTCATGGGAGCAAAGCGCAAACGAACCCTTCCCCTCGCTCAGAATCCATGACCTGGAAGTGGTCCGGATGGGTGATCCTTACGCTGATGATCCAACTCTTTTCTACCGGCTCGATGGAACGGTCATGCTCAGGAGATTGCGTTTTCTTCACCTGGACCTCGATCTGGAACTGCGCCAGGCGGTTTTCGACGAGCGGCTGTTAACAACACTCAGCCGGGGTCAGGTTCGCGAACCTGACCCCCTTCAAGCTGATTCAGACGAGCCGGAACACCCTCTTCCTAGCTCTTTCCTGATCCACAAGCTCAAACAAAGCCGCCAGGTAAAGTCACAGCGCATGGAATACTTCGACAGCCCCGTCCTCGGTGTGCTGGCCTGGATTAGCTCTTTCGAACTGGAAGATGAGGCCGAAGACGAGGCTGCAGAACCGGGGTCAGGTTCAAGAACCTGACCCCCTTCGACCGCTAAATTCGAAGGCATCTGCGTCGTTTTGGAACGGAAAATCGCGGCGTACCTGTTTTAGCTGCTCGAGATCGAGGCTAACCAGTTGTGTGCATTCTTTACCGCCCAGGTCGGCTGCACTGGCACCCAGGGGGTCGAAAACGACGCTTCGGCCGGGATAGTCGAGACCGTTGCCGTCCTTGCCCACCCGGTTGAGACCGATGACCCAGGACTGGTTTTCGATGGCCCTGGCTTCCAGCAAAACCAACCAGTGGTGTACCCGCTTTGCAGGCCAGTTGGCGACCAGCAGCATCAGGTCGTAATCGTCACGGTTGCGGCACCATGCGGGGAACCGCAGGTCGTAACAGATTTGCAGGTAGATTCGCCAGCCACGGTAATTGATCACAACTCGTGAATTGCCTGGCGTATAACGCTTATCCTCCCCGCCAAAGGCGAACAGGTGACGTTTATCGTAATAAGTAACTGCACCTTCCGGGGTGATAAAAAGCAGGCGGTTATAACGTTGCCCGTGTTCCATGATCACCACCGACCCAGCCACCGCAGAGTCGAATTCTTCGGCAACAGATTTCATCCAGGCCACGGAAGGGCCTTGCATATCTTCTTGCGGAAGATCGGTATCTCCAAGAAATCCGGTAGTAAAAGTTTCGGGCAGGACCAACAAATCAAACGTTTTGCCCGGCTGTTGCACCAGGGATTGCAGGTGTGCCCTGTTTTCCGCTGGATCTTTCCAGCGGATGCGGGCCTGGACCAGTAATGTACGTAAAGGATCCATGTGCCTGTTATTCTATTGGACTCAAGCTTCCGGACGCATATAAGGGAACAACAGTACGTCCCTGATCGATGGAGAATCGGTAAAGATCATCACCAGGCGATCAATGCCGATGCCCTCCCCGGCCGTCGGCGGCATGCCGTATTCCAGAGCCCGGATGTAGTCGGCATCATAGTGCATGGCCTCCAGATCTCCGGCCTCCTTATTTTCCATCTGCTGGCGAAAGCGCTCGGCCTGGTCTTCCGGGTCATTAAGCTCGGAAAAGCCGTTGGCAATTTCACGTCCACAAATAAACAGCTCAAAGCGGTCGGTCAGCTCCGGATTGTCATCATTCCTGCGGGACAGGGGTGAAACCTCGGTCGGATATTGGGTGATGAACGTTGGCTGTACCAGTTGCTCTTCCACCGTCGCTTCGAACAGCTCGACCAGCAGCTTGCCCGGGCCCCATGCTGTTTCAGTACGGACATCGAGCGCCGCACATACTTTCCTGAGAAATACCTCATCCCACAAGTCAGCGTCAGCGAGTTTGGGGTTGTAACGCCTGACTGCATCTTCAACAGTGAGCCGCTCATAGGGGCCGCTGAAATCAATTTCCTCATCCTGGTAGGTAACGGTTGCTCCCCCGGTAACTGCCTCTGCCAGGCCGCTCAGCATGGCTTCGGTCAGGTCCATCAAATCCAGGTAATTTGCGAATGCCCAGTAGAACTCAAGCATCGTGAATTCGGGGTTATGCCGGGTGGAAACACCCTCGTTGCGGAAATTACGGTTTATTTCATAAACCCGTTCCAGACCCCCCACGATCAGGCGTTTCAGATAAAGCTCCGGAGCGACACGCAGGTACATGGTCAGGTTCAGGGCGTTATGGTGCGTAACAAAGGGCCGGGCCGCCGCTCCTCCGGGAATCGGATGCATCATCGGTGTCTCGACTTCCAGGAATTCGCGCCCCGGCGCCTCCATGAAGGAACGGATAAAGGTAATGATCCTGGAGCGCGTGCGGAAAACATCACGCGACTGCTGGTTCATGATCAGGTCAACGTAGCGCCGGCGGTAGCGCAATTGAGTATCGGTCAGGCCGTGGTATTTTTCGGGCAAGGGGCGGAGTGATTTCGACAACAATCTGAGCTCGCTGACACGGATCGACAACTCACCCTTTTGCGTGCGAATAATACGGCCTTTTGCAGCGATGATGTCACCGACGTCCCAGTGCCTGAACTGTGCAAACAGGCCTTCGGGCAACCGGTCACGCTGCACCATCAACTGGATGGATCCATTGCGGTCTTGCAGACTGACAAATGCAATTTTCCCCATGACGCGCTTGGCCATCATGCGCCCGGCGAGCGAGAAGACCTCTTCGACCTGCTGCAATTCCTCGCCATCCGTCTCAGCGTAACGCTGGTGCAAAAATCCCGCCGTGGTATCCTTGCGAAAATCATTGGGGTAAGCAATCCCCCGCTCCCTCAGTGCACCCAGCTTGGCGCGGCGCTCTGCAATCAAGCGGTTTTCATCCACCTCCGGTATCGCTGTGTCGGTTACTTTTTTATCACTCATACCTACAAACCTTGTTTTAAAGAAGCTTCCACGAACTGGTCGAGGTCGCCATCCAGTACGCCTTGGGTATTACTGACTTCCACGCCGGTACGCAAGTCTTTAATCCGCGATTGGTCCAGCACGTAGGAACGAATCTGGCTGCCCCAACCGATGTCCGACTTGGAATCTTCCTGTTTCTGGTGTTCCTCTCTGCGTTTTTGCAGCTCCAGTTCGTACAGTTTTGCACGCAACTGTTTCAGTGCGTGATCCTTGTTCTTGTGCTGGGAACGGTCATTCTGACACTGCACCACGGTAGCGGTCGGCAGGTGTGTGATGCGCACGGCGGATTCGGTCGTGTTCACGTGTTGGCCACCGGCACCGGATGCCCGGTAGACATCGATGCGAAGATCAGCCGGATTCATATCCACTTCAATGTTGTCATCCACTTCCGGTGAAGCAAAAACAGCGGCAAAAGACGTATGTCGCCGATTGCCCGAATCGAACGGTGATTTTCGCACCAGGCGGTGCACGCCGGTTTCCGTACGGCACCAGCCATAAGCATAATCACCGGTAATCTGGATGGTAGCGCTTTTGATGCCGGCCACTTCACCGGAAGATACTTCGATCAGGTCTGCTTTCCACCCACGGCGTTCCGCCCAGCGCAGATACATGCGCAACAGCATTTCAGCCCAGTCCTGGGCCTCGGTGCCCCCACTACCCGCCTGGATGTCCAAGAAGCAGGAATTTCGATCCATTTCACCGGAAAACATGCGCTGGAATTCGAGTGTTTCGACCCTGGACTGCATTTTTCTCAAGTCCTCGGAAACAGAGTCTGCGATTTCCTGGTCCTGTTCTTCGATCGCCAGTTCGAGCATTTCGGCCGCATCGGCAAGGCCGGACCCAAGTTCGTTGAGGGTCGTAATGATCAATTCCAGCTGCGCGCGCTCACGCCCCAGCGCCTGGGCTTGTTCAGGGTCACTCCAGATGTTCGGGTTTTCGAGCTCCCTGCCGACTTCTTCTAAGCGGTCGCGCTTCTCAGCGTAGTCAAAGGTACCCCCTGAGCGCTTCTGCACGCATCATCAGGTCTTCAATGAGCTTGGTTTGTTGATTGGTTTCCACTTGATCTTTTCCAGTAAAAGCAGGGCGCTGCATTTTACACCAAAGCCGGGGTCGGACCACTTTTTCAGAAAAGCTTTCCCGATTGAGCTGCCGTTGATGAAAAAGTGCTCTGACCCCTGTCCGGAGGACGGAGCGGTAGCTGCGTGGTTTAACGCCCATTCTATTCAGCGTTTCAGTAACTTTACCCGCTCCGCCAGTTTGAAAGGGGTCAGGTTCGTAGAACCTGACCCCGGGCTCAAGGTATAATTGAACCTGCTCTCTTAGACACCTTGAAAGGCGAAAAATGTGAATGAGCTGGAACAGTTCAGAAGCGAAGTACGGGCATGGCTCGAAGCCAATTGCCCGGAAACCATGCGGCAACCCTACCGGTCCGAGGCGGATGTTTGTTGGGGCGGCAGGAATTGGAAATTCCAGTCGGATGACCAGCAGGCCTGGCTCCGGCGAATGGCAGAAAAGGGATGGACGGCTCCAAGCTGGCCGGTCCGGTACGGCGGTGGGGGCCTGGACCGCGAGCACGCAAAGATTCTCAAGCAGGAATTGAAGCGCATCAATGCACGGGCGCCGATGTACAGTTTCGGTATTTCCATGATCGGTCCGGCCCTGCTCAAATATGGCAGCGAAGCATTGAAAATGCAGCATCTTCCGCCGATTGTCCGTGGCGAAATCCGTTGGGTACAGGGCTATAGCGAACCCAATGCCGGTTCCGACCTGGCCAGCCTGCAGGCCCGGGCCGATGACATGGGTGATCATTACATCGTCAATGGCTCCAAGATCTGGACGTCCTATGGCGACCAGGGCGACTGGATGTTCGCCCTGGTCCGCACCGATGCAGAGGCGTCCAAACACCTGGGCATCAGCCTGATTCTTTTCGACATGAAAACGCCCGGAATCTCCACCCGGCCGATTCGGCTGATCAGCGGTAAATCACCTTTCACCGAAACCTTTTTCGAAAATACCCGGATGGAAAAAAACCAGGTGGTAGGAGAAGCCAGCCAGGGCTGGACCATCGCCAAGTACCTACTCACCCATGAACGCGAGATGATTGGCCAAACAGGAAATTTACAGTCAGGCGCCGAGTTACTTTCCCAGGTCGCTGTGAAAAAGCTCGGCCTGGACCATGGCCGCCTCGCCAATCCAGTGCTGCGGACCGATATCGCGCGCTTTGAGATCGACGAAGTCTGCCATCAACTGACCATGGAGCGCGCCCGGGATGAGGCGCAGGCAGGCGCCAGCCTGGGACCAGCCGCATCCATGCTCAAATACTACGGTACCGAGTTGAACAAGCGCCGCCATGAATTGCTGATGTCCGTTGGCTGTCATGATGCCCTGGTCTGGGAAGGGGCCCAAAGCGATGATGGCCATTTACCCAGACTGTGGCTTCGTTCCAAGGGCAACTCCATCGAGGGTGGAACTTCTGAAATCCAGCTGAACATCGTGGCCAAACGAATTCTTGGCCTGCCTGGCTGAATACGGCAACAGAAAACCGATCTATAAAGGAATACCGCAATGGCGCTGGCACTGAACGAAGAACAATTGATGCTGAAGGAATCCGCGAAGGATTTTCTGCAGCAACGCGCCCCCGTTAGCCACCTGAGGGAACTGCGTGACAGCGCCAGCGAGCGTGGATATTCAACCGAGCTTTGGACGGAAATGGCGGAGATGGGCTGGACCGCCATCCTGGTTCCGGAACAATACGGTGGACTGGAATACGGTTACTCGGGGCTGGGCATCGTGCTGGAAGAGACCGGGCGC
This sequence comes from Lysobacterales bacterium, assembly GCA_036447475.1. Lineage (GTDB taxonomy): Bacteria > Pseudomonadota > Gammaproteobacteria > Xanthomonadales > SZUA-36 > JAJRRA01. The sequence goes on from JAZFUZ010000014.1 coordinate 8,583, forward strand.
ACGCTAACACCGAACCCGCTATTGAGCACCTGCCTTATGGGTGTTACCGCCCTGACCAGGGGCGGTAGCGCGGAGCAGTGCGAGAAATATCTGCCGGAAGTTGCAGCTGGCAATCACCTGCTGGCCCTGGCAGTAAACGAATCCAGCCGGCATGCGCCTCACTCGGTCACCACCACGGCCAAAAAAAGAGGCGAAGGTTTTCGCCTGACAGGCAGAAAAAAAGCCGTTATTGATGGTCACAACGCTGACACCCTGATCATCAGTGCCCGCACCCGTGGAAGCGCACAGGATTCCGATGGAATTTCCCTGTTCCTGGTGCCGGCCGATGGCCCCGGAGTGAGCATCGAGCGGTATCGTGTGCTCGATACGCATTGTGCGGCCCACATCACATTGGAAAATGTCAAAGTTGGCCCGGACTCCCTGCTGGGAGAATTGCACCAGGGCGCAGCCGTGCTTGACCCTGTGCTTGATGCGGGCGCGATTGGGCAATCAGCGGAACTGCTCGGCTTGGCACAGGAGGCCTTTGAACGCACGCTGGAGTACCTGAAGGAGCGCAAGCAATTTGGCGTACCCATCGGCAGTTTCCAGGCCCTTCAGCACCGTGCCGCGGTGATGTTTGGCGATATTGAGCAGTGTAAGTCGATCGTGATCAACGGGCTGCACGCTCTGGACAAAGAGGAGGAAAATATCCCCGAACTGGCCAGCCTGATTAAAGCGAAATTAAGTGAAACGGCGCACAATGTCGCTGCCGAAGCCATCCAGATGCATGGCGGCATCGGCATGACTGATGAATTTGATATCGGTTTCTTCCTGAAACGCTGCCAGATACTGGAAACTTTTCTCGGTGACCGATACTTCCACCTGGATCGGTTCGCACGTCAGCGTGGTTATTGAAAACTGGGGGAAAACCGGGGTCGGGTTCGCAGAACCTGACCCCTAAACGGAGTACTCGTGAATCTCGGAATGACTGAAAAAGTACGCCCCCTGGTTGAGGCAGTGAGGGAATTCATCCGAACCGAAGTAGTCCCCCTGGATGAACCCTTTTTTGAAGAAGTCAAAAAAGACGGGCGCTGGATACTGACAGACCGGCAACTGGAAATCCTCGATCACCTCAAATCTACGGCCCGGGAACGGGGTCTGTGGAATTTCTGGCTGACGGATTCCAGCCGTGGTTATGGCTTGACCACGGTTGAATACGCCTATATTGCAGAAGAAACCGGACGGGCTCATCTGGCCGCCGAAGCATTCAACTGCAGCGCACCTGACACCGGTAACATGGAAGTACTGGAGCGTTATGGCAGCGAAGCACAGAAAAGCCAGTGGCTGGAACCACTGCTGAACGGCGAAATTCGCTCCGCCTACGCAATGACTGAACCGGGTGTGGCTTCATCAGACGCCACCAACATCTCTACCAGCGCCGTACTGGAAGACGACCACTGGGTGATCAATGGTGAAAAAACCTATATCTCGGGTGCCGGTGATCCTCGCTGCAAGATCCTGATCTGCATGGTCAAAACCAACCCCGAGAACGACCGCCACACACAGCAATCACAGATACTCGTTCCGATGGATACACCCGGTGTGGAAATCGTTCGTCCGATGCATGTCTTTTCCCAGGACCAGGCGCCTCACGGGCACATGCACCTGCGCTTTAGCAACGTTCGCGTGCCGGAGGAAAATATCATCCTTGGCCCAGGACGGGGCTTCGAGATTGCCCAGGGTCGCTTGGGCCCGGGGCGCGTGCACCATTGTATGCGGGCGATTGGCATGGCGGAACATGCACTGGAGCTGATGTGCCGCCGCTCCGTAAGCAGGACGGCATTCGGCAAACCACTGGCAAAACTGGGCGGCAACTACGACCGCATAGCGGAAGCCCGTATGAACATCGACATGGCTCGCCTGCTAACCCTGCGCACGGCCCATGTTATCGATACTCAGGGTGTCGCCGAGGCGCAACTGTGGATTTCCAAGATCAAGGCAGTGGTACCGGCAATCACCATCAAGATTATTGACGACGCCATCCAGATGCACGGCGCCAGCGGGCTCTCCCAGGACTTTCCACTGGCAACTATGTACATGCACGCACGCACGCTGCGCCTGGCTGACGGCCCGGACGAAGTCCACCGCATGGTGGTGGCGCGCCGGGAACTGCGACCCTACCTGAAGGAGCTTTCCTGACCAAGAGGAACAACACATGCGCGAAGCAGTCATCGTTTCCACCGCCCGGACACCCATCGGCAAAGCCTACCGTGGCACATTCAACAACACCGAGTCTCCCACGCTGGGCGGCCATGCCATCAGGCATGCGGTTCAGCGCGCCGGGCTGGAGCCCGGTGAAGTCGAAGATGTCATCATGGGCTGCGCCCTCCCCCAGGGGTCGCAAGGGTCCAATATTGCGCGAACGGCAGCCCTCAGTGCCGGCTTGCCGGTAACCGTTGCTGCGATGACGGTTGATCGCCAATGCGCGTCCGGCATGATGGCCATCGCCACGGCGGCAAAGTCCATCATTTCCGACCGCATCGACATCGTGATCGGCGGTGGTGTGGAATCGGTCAGCATCGTGCAAAATGAGCATATGAACACCTACCGTGCACGCGATCCACAGCTGGTCGCAATGCATGAACACGTCTACATACCGATGCTGGATACGGCAGAAGTGGTCGCACGCCGCTACCACATCAGCCGCGAGACACAGGACGAATACGCACTGCAGAGCCAGCAGCGTACCGCAGCGGCCCAGGCAGCTGGAAAACTGGATGACGAGATCGTTCCCCTGGCCGCCAGCATGGGGGTTATGGACAAGGAGACCGGGGAAATATCTTTTCACGATGTCATGCTGGAAAAAGATGAAGGGAATCGCCCCACAACCACCCTGGAAGGTCTGGCAGGCTTGAAAACCGTTCGGGAAAATGGCCACATCACCGCCGGCAACGCCAGCCAGCTATCCGATGGTGCCTCAGCCGCGATCGTGATGGAGGCGAGCCTGGCTGAAAAACGTGGCCTGGAGCCAAAGGGTTTCTACCGCGGCACCGCCGTGGCCGGCTGCGAACCGGACGAGATGGGCATAGGCCCGAT
>JAZFUZ010000015.1:0-8118 GCA_036447475.1 Lysobacterales bacterium
CACACCTTCACTGCCCTTTTCCTTCCAGATCGGCAGGCCCCATTCCTCAAATAAATGAACCGTCTCATCAACATGACGGCCCACATCAAAAACCAGGTCATCCCGGGTAATGCCCATCAAATCCGCCGACACCATGCGGCAATAATCCTCGGGAGAGTTCTCCCCAAGGTAGGTATTGATTGCGGAAAGCCCCTGGGCGACAGCGCCCGAGCGGTCCAGCGCAGCCTTGTCCACCAGGGTGACCTTGACGTCATCACCGGCCCAGCGCTTTGCCTCATAGGCGGCACCGCAAGCAGCCATACCGCCACCTACGATGAGAACGTCGGTTTCAATCTCAACAATTTCGGGATTACCGAATGTACCTTTACTCATTTCCTGATCCTCCTGCCGGGCGGATATTCAGCTACAGCTTTCGCCCGTTTGCAAACTGAAATCTCTGCTTACGCCGTGATAACGGGCATGACTTTACCCGCTTCGGTGAATAACAGTTCATCGTTGATATCACCCATCTCCGGCTTGCCGCCATAGGGGTCGATGGTTCCAACCGGGGTTGTTCTGATGGGAAACTTGAAACGCTTCACTTCACCATCACGGAACTTGATCGCCCACATAATGGCGGTATCGGTACGCAACGGGATCGCTGCTCCGCCCATCGGCACCCAGTCCGCGAAGGATCGGACTTCGATCGCCTGTTGTGGACAGGCCTTGACGCAGCACTGGCATTCCCAGCATTGCTCCGGTTCCTGGTTGAAGGCTTTCATGCGGTCGGTATCGAGCTTCATCAGGTCATGCGGGCAAATATACTCGCAAACCGTGACTTCGCCGCCTTTGCAGCCGTCGCATTTTTCGGTATAAACGAATGTGGGCATTGGATTGCTCCCTGATTTTTTTTGCGGGTAGCTGGTGCACGAGGACATCCTCATCCACCAAGCTTCAAAACACTATTGTCGATAGGCCGTCATCTTTCTACTACGGATCACTGAACTTAAGCTGACAATCCACAATCGGGCATTGTAAGGAGTTTCAGAATCAAGCTATTGACTTAGGACAACCGGCTGCAGATTAACATATATTCAATTTTTGTAATGTAATCTTCGGCCTTGAGTCGGAGTCCGTTATCACGGTGTGAAAAACTGCTCAAGAACGCCGCTAATCTCCGATCTGCCCCCATCCGCCCACGACGGGAAGCAGCTCTCGTCATTGATTCTCCGCCAGGCTTGCGTAGTAGTCCCGCAAGATCTTAACCACCTCAGGGCGGCTGAACTCAAGTGGTATATCCGCCCCCTCGGCAAGCATGGCCCGCTGCTCTGTCCCGGATATATGGATCCGGTCGGCATCACTGTGGGGGCAGGTTTTACCGGTTGCCATGCCGTAACATTTGTTGCAGAAAAATGTGATATCGATCTTCAGTGCCCGCGTTTCGAGGGCACCGTCCCACAAGGTGTCGAAGATATGGTGGGCATCGAACGGTCCGTAATAATCGCCCACACCGGCGTGATCACGCCCGACGATCAGGTGAGAACAACCATAATTCTGTCGAATCAAGGCATGGAACAGGGCTTCGCGTGGCCCCGCGTAGCGCATTTCGATCGGATAACCGGCCTGTATTACAGTGCCCGGCACGAAATAATTGTCGATCATTGCCTGGATGGCCTGGGTGCGCACAGTAGCCGGAATGTCGCCGGGCTTCAGCTTGCCAAGGACCTGGTGTATGAATACGCCGTCAGTGACCTCAATGGCAATCTTCACCAGGTGTTCGTGTGCCCGCTGCATCGGATTGCGGGTTTGGAACGCAGCCACCCGCGACCATCCGTTCTCCAGGAATAGCGCCCGCGCTTCTGACGGGTGGAGATACAGTTCCGGATATTTCTCCGGATACTCGCCTTCGGACAGGCAGCTCACCCGCCCGGCCAGATTTATCTCGCCTTGCTCCAGGACTTTTTGTACTCCGGGGTGGGCAGGATCAACGGTCCGGTAGACATGCTCACATTCCAGGGCCTTGTCGGGGGCATACTTTTCCGTTACCTCCATGATCGCGAGTATTTCGCCACTCTCACCATCGGCCAGCGCAACCTCTTCCTCATCTTGAATACTGTCTGCAAGATTCTTGTCACAGGATAGCGTGATCGGTATCGGCCAGAAAACACCATTTTCGAGCTTCATTTCAAGGCTTGCCGCGCGCCAGTCCGCCTCACCCATGAAGCCGCCTATCGGTGTATAGGCACCCATCGCCATCATCAGTACATCTGATATTTCACGACTCGTCATCGGCACTTTTCTCAAGCCCCGAGCACGGTCAAGTTCCTCTGCCCGTTCCGCCTGCGGCACAAGCAGCGCTTGTAACCCATTGCCGCCATGCGGCTGCACTAGCTTTGACATGATCTCTCCCTCTATGGATAAATCCGGTTTTTTCCGGCTGTTAATTGACTTATGTCGTTAATTTTACTTCATTCTTGTCGAATACTATGGTGTCTATCGAATATCTTATCGCTCAAGCGGATGTTTTAGATCGACAGACTCGTACTGTGGTGTAACGAATAATATGTGCAAATCAGAGACCCACATATGACTCAAGTCAAGGCACAGTCCGCAGTTAATGGTTGTTCCCTTAATCAGGGCTGTAACGCAAGATTTAATCATTTGTGGGTCTCCCTTCGGGCGCGGCGATAAAATTGGAGATGGCAAATGGGGCAAGCGGAGAACTGAATTGAACCAAGGACCAGCGAATCAAACCATTCTGGTTGTAGGCGGCGGTATCGCCGGAATCACCGCTGCAGTAGAGGCGGCAGAAACCGGTTATGACGTGATCCTGCTGGAGCAAAGCCCTGCCTTGGGTGGGCGTGTAGCCCGCTTCAACCGCTATTTCCCCAAGCTTTGCCACCCGTCCTGCGGCCTGGAAATCAATTACCAGAGAATCAGGAAAAACCCACGCATCAAGGTCATCACCATGGCCAGGGTAGAGTCGCTAAGCGGACAGGCAGGTGACTATTCCGTATCAGTGAAGATCCGGCCGCGTTACGTCAATCACAATTGCACGGCCTGTGGCGACTGCGCAAAAGCGACCGATGTGGAGGTTGCAAACGCCTTCAACTATGGCATGGATAAGGTGAACGCCGCGTATTTGCCGCACGAACACGCTTATCCGCAACGCTATGTAATCGCGCCCGAAGTGATCGGCACAGCGGATGCGGAAAAGATCAGGGATGCCTGCAAATATGGCGCAGTTGATCTGGAGGAAACCGAAGCAGTCGTCGAACTCAAGGTCGGGGCGATAATCTGGGCAACCGGCTGGAAACCCTATGACGCGACCAAAATCACCCCCTATGCCTATGCTTTGAGCCCGGACATCATCAACAATGTGGAAATGGAGCGTCTCGCTGCGCACGATGGACCAACCCGGGGCAGGATCCTGCGGCCCTCAAACGGGGAACCGGCGAAACGCATCGCGATGATTCAGTGTGCCGGATCCCGCGACACCAACCATCTGCCCTATTGTTCACGGATTTGCTGCCTCGGTTCGATGAAACATGCGGCCTATGTGCGCGAGCAGTATGCAGACGCAGTGGTCGATATTTACTACATAGATCTTCGCGCACACGATAAATTGGAAGCGTTTTACCAGCGCATCAAAACCGATCCGCAAGTGAATTTCATCAAATCCAAACCAGGCCATATCGAGGTTGAAGAAGACGGTACGCCGGTGATTTGTGGAGAGGATACCCAAAGCCGGGAAATCTACGCGAGGTCATATGACCTGGTGGTGCTGGCGCTCGGCATGGAGCCCAGCGCGCTGTCGGACATCAACGCCCTGCGCATGGGAAGCCAGGACGACTACGGTTTTATCGTGCCGATGCCGGGCGATGAGCCCGGCATGACTTCGGCCGGAGTCGCAAGTGCGCCGCTGGATGTTTCCATGTCGGTTCAATCAGCTACCGCAGCCGCGTTGAGCGCGATCCAGGCGATCCGCAATGCTGGTACACAGGGAGTTCAAGCAGGATGAATGATCAAGCCATGAAACCCGGTGTGTATCTATGCAAGGGTTGTGGCATCGGCGATGCAATCTCTGTCGATGCGCTGATGCAAATAGCCGCCACCGATTACAAAATACCGGTATGCCGGCAGCATGACTTCCTGTGCAGCGACGAGGGGCGGGCGCTGATCGATACCGACCTGGCCGATGGCAGTGTGAACCAGCCGATTATTGCCGCCTGTTCCCCGCGCGTCATGACCGATCGGTTTACCTTCGATGGCACAACGGCGATACGCGCCAATCTGCGCGAGCAGGTGGCCTGGTCGAAACCTGCGGCCAAGGAAGACGCCGGCGACGACACCCAGATGCTGGCCGACGACTACCTGCGCATGGCCATCGCCCAGGCGGCTCAAACCTCAGCCACGGTAGCGGCACCTGAAGGTGAATACAGCCGGACCATACTGGTTCTCGGCGGCGGCACAACCGGCTTGTCGGCCGCGCTGGAGGCGGCCCGGACCGGCTATGAAGTTTTGCTGGTGGAGCGCGAAGACCGCGTGGGCGGCTGGGCCAGAAAATGGTCAAAAACCATGCCGCACCTGCCGCCGTATCGCGACCCGCAGCCCAATGGCCTGGATCAATTGATCGAGGAAGTCGAGGCGGAATCGGCCATCACGATCTTCACCGATACCCTGGTGACAAAGACCGAGGGTGGTCCGGGAAAATTCACCGTCCGCCTCACCACAAACCATGGCCATGGCGGTGAGCCACGGACGGAGCACGTCGGCGCCATTGTGGTGGCCACCGGCTGGCGTGCTTATGATGCCAACAAGTTGGGATACCTGGGTTACGGACTCAGCACCGATGTGGTGACCGGCATCGAACTTGAAGAAATGCTCGGTGACGGCCCACTGCAACGCAAGTCGGATCACAAAGCGGCAAAAACCGTCCTGTTTGTGCAGTGCGCAGGCTCACGCGATCCCGATCACCTGCCCTACTGTTCCTCTGTTTGCTGCGGTGTTTCGATCAAGCAGGCGCTGCAAATCACGCAGGCAGATCCCGGCGCCAACGTCTACATCCTGTTTGATGAGTTGCGCACCCCCGGCACAGCGGAAGAATTTTACCGCCAGGCACAGGAAGCCGGCGTGATCTTCATCAAGGGCAAAGTCAAGAGCGTGTCCGCCGGCCTGCGACTGGTCTACGACGACGTCCTGCTGGGTGAGGAAGTGACCTTGCAGGGCCTGGATCTGGTGGTGCTGGCCACCGGTATGGTGCCCAACTCGACCAATCCTGAAATCGAGGCGGCCGAAACGGGTGCCGAGCAACTGGCCGACGACATCAATCCGCAGGCACCATTTCCACTGGCCATCCGGATTGTTGACAGCGATGATGCCGAGCCTGCCCCGGTCGAAAAAACAGCAACCAATGGAGCGGGAGCCGAGGCCAAAAATGAGGGTGCGCCCGCTCTGCCGGGCGGGCCGATACTCAACTTGCAGTATGTGCAGGGACCGCATCTCCCGGTGCTGGCCGACGGTTTTTCCGATTCACACTATATCTGCTTTCCGTATGAGACCCGCAGAACGGGAATCTATACCTGTGGACCGGTCCGCCGTCCGATGGACATGTCGGAAGCAGCCGAAGACGCCGCCGGAGCCACCCTCAAGGCCATTCAATCGATTGAGAGCGCGGCACGGGGCGCCGCTATGCACCCCCGTGTGGGCGACCTGTCTTTTCCGAAAATTGGCCTGGATATCTGCACCAAGTGCCGCCGCTGCACCATCGAATGCCCGTTCGGTGCGATCGAAGAGGACGAAAACCAATTTCCCAAATTGATCGAGTCGCGTTGCCGGCGCTGTGGTACCTGCATGGGTGCCTGCCCGGTGCGCACCATCCGTTTCGATAACTACAGCCCGCACATGGTCAACCAAATGATCGATGCCATCGAGGTACCGGACGAGTTTGACGAAAAGCCGCGTATCCTGATTTTCGCTTGCGAAAACGATGCCTACCCGGCCCTGGATATGGCCGGCTTGAACCGTTATCAATACAGCGCATTTGTACGCATCATCCCGGTTCGCTGCCTGGGTTCGATCAACTTGTTGTGGATTTCAACCGCACTGGAGAAAGGCTTCGATGGCATCATGCTGATGGGCTGCAAGTCCGGTGACGACTACCAGTGTCACTACATCAAAGGCAGCGCCCTGGCCGAAGAGCGCCTGTCCAAGATCGGCGAGACCCTGAAAAGCCTGATGCTGGAAGCGGAAAGAGTGACCATGGCGGAGGTTTCGATCGCTGATTCGGGCAGCGTGCCGGGGGTCATCAACCGTTTTGTTGAGACCATCGAAGAAATTGGCTTTAATCCATTCAAGGGATTTTAGAAGTGGCTACTCTTTTATCCGACAGCAGTCAAAAATACGACCTGGGTTTTGCCCGGTGGGTTTACGAAAACGTCAAAGGCGGCGACCAGCTGTCGATGTGCATGCAGTGCGGAGCATGCTCAGGATCCTGTCCGATTGGTACCGACATGGATCATGGGCCGCGCAAACTGTTCATGATGGTCCGGGCCGGCATGAAAGAAGCTGTGTTTCAGTCCAACACGCTGTGGAACTGTACCTCATGCTACCGCTGCACGGTTCGCTGTCCCCGCGGCATTCCAGTCACCTACGTCGTCCAGGGCCTGGCGGCCAAAGCGGCTGAGCTGGGCTATGCCAATAAAGTGGACACCGCCCGTTTTGCCCGCTCCTTCTGGTGGAGCGTGGTGCATTTTGGCCGTACCGATGAGCGGCTGGTGACAGCGAAGTATTATTTTTCTTTTGGCCTCATAGCAGGTATCCGGAAGAGCCTGGAAAACCTGAAAATCGCCGTGGGCCTGGTCCGCACAGGACGCATGCAGCTGGGCTTGCCGCACCGGGTTGTGGACAAGAAGGGCCTGCAGGCGATACTGGAAAAGGCCGCAGAAATTGAAGCACTCGATAAGCTGGGTGGGAACGAATCATGACCAACAATGGGAATGACAAAGTCATAAGGAAAAAATTCGTCTATTACCCCGGTTGCAGTTCACAGGGCAGCTCAAAACATCTTGATCAGTCTCTGCGCGCTGTGATTCCCTTGCTGGGGCTCGAAATGGAAGAGATAGACGACTGGAACTGTTGCGGTACCTCGGTCGGAAATATCGGTGGCGGATCATTGCCAACCACCGCTTTATCGGGACGCAACCTGGCCAAGGCGGAGCAACAGCAGGCAACCGATGTCATCACGGGCTGCGCAGCCTGCTATCTGAACACCCATGGCGCGAATGAGAGAATCAAGGCGGACATAGTCTTGCGCGACAAAGTGAACGAGTCCCTGGCCACCGCCGACATGTCGTACGAAGGCAACTTGCAAGTTCGCCACGCCTGCGAGGTCATCGTCAACGAGGTCGGCATCGACAAAATCAAGGAAATGGTCACCACCCCCCTGGAGGGCTTGAAGGTGGCCGGTTATGTGGGCTGCCAGACGGTACGGCCATTCGCCAACACGGAATCCGGCGGTAATTACGATACCTTTGACGACCCCGAATTCCTCGACCAGTTTACCGAGGCCTGCGGTGCGGAGGCGGTGGACTTTAAGCTCAAGACCAGCTGCTGCGGCGGTTCCGTTGCCGTCATTTCGCCGGAAAAAACCCTCCGCCTGATCAAGGAAATTCTGCAGGCCGCACAAGATGCCGGGGCCGATGTCATCTCCACACCTTGTCCGCTGTGCCAGACCAACGTGGAAATGTATCAGCCCGCGATCAATAAGAAATTCGGCACAGATTTCAACCTACCGGTGGTGTTTTACAGCCAGCTTATGGCCAAGGCTTTCGGCCTGGACGGGAAGCAAGATGCCGGCCTGCACCGCAATACGATCCGCTCTAAGAAACTGGATATCCTGGTAAAAAACGCCTAGCCCGTTGCAAGCGTACAGCGAGAATGGATTTGATTCAGCGAAGCTTGAATCGCTGAAGCTTACCGGTAGCGGTTTTTGGCAGTTCGGATACGAATTCGATCCAGCGCGGACGCTTGTATGGCGGCAACTTACCGCGCACGAAATCGACCAGTTCCCCTTGCAGTTGGGTTGACGGCTCGACACCATCGGCAAGAACAACGAAGGCTTTGGGTTTGGCCAGTTGG
>JAZFUZ010000016.1:0-5084 GCA_036447475.1 Lysobacterales bacterium
CAGCGCCAGTTCTCCCAGGTCGGTGGACGGCCCGTCCGCGAGTACGTCGCCGGTGGAGACCCGGTCGTCTACACGCACCAGCGGACGCTGATTCATACAGGTGTTTTGGTTCGAGCGTTGGTATTTGGTCAGGTTATAAATATCAACACCGGGATCATCGACCGGAACTTCTTCATCGTTGACGCGCACCACGATTCGGCCGGCGTCAACCTGGTCGATTATGCCGCCGCGTTTCGCCACGGCAGTCACACCGGAATCCGTAGCGACGCAGCGCTCCATACCGGTACCCACCAGCGGCTTTTCTGCCCTGAGCGTCGGCACGGCCTGGCGTTGCATATTGGATCCCATCAAGGCGCGGTTGGCATCATCGTGTTCCAGGAACGGAACCAGGGACGCTGCCACGGAAACAATCTGTTTGGGAGACACGTCCATGTAGTTGATTTCAGCCGGTCGCTTTAGCATGAACTCTCCCTGGTAACGACAGGATATGAAATCGTCAACAAATTTGCCGGACTTATCCAGTTCAGCGTTGGCCTGAGCAATGACAAAATCGCCTTCGACGATGGCAGACAGGTAGGTGACATCCCTGGTCGCCTTGCCATTAATTACTTTCCGGTAAGGGGTTTCCAGGAAACCGTAATCGTTGGTCCTTGCGTAAACAGCAAGTGAGTTAATCAGTCCGATATTGGGCCCCTCTGGCGTTTCAATCGGGCACACGCGACCGTAGTGCGTTGGATGTACGTCACGAACCTCGAAACCCGCCCGCTCGCGTGTCAGTCCACCCGGGCCAAGCGCTGATACGCGGCGTTTATGCGTCACTTCGGAAAGCGGATTATTCTGATCCATAAACTGGCTAAGCTGTGAAGAGCCAAAGAATTCCTTCACCGCGGCGGCAACCGGCTTGGCATTGATCAGTTCCTGTGGCGACAAGCCTTCGTTCTCCGCCACCGAAAGCCGTTCGCGGACAGCACGTTCAACACGAACCAGGCCGACACGGAACACGTTCTCTGCCATTTCACCCACACTGCGCACACGACGGTTGCCAAGGTGATCGATGTCATCAACGGTGCCTTTGCCGTTGCGGATGTCGATCAGTATGCGCAGGACAGCAAGGATGTCTTCACGATTCAGTATACCTGGCCCTTCAATTTCTGTTCTGCCCACGCGACGATTGAATTTCATCCGACCCACAGCAGACAGGTCGTAGCGCTCTTCGGCGAAGAACAGGTTCCTGAACAGGTTCTGCGCCGCGTCCTTGGTTGGCGGCTCACCAGGACGCATCATGCGGTAAATTTCGACCAGCGCTTCCAGTTCATTCGTTGTCGGGTCAACATTCAGCGTGTTGGAAATGTACGGACCGTGGTCCAGATCGTTCACATGAAGAATGTTCAGGCGCTTGACGCCTGCGTCGCGAAGCGCCTGCAACAACTCCTCGGTCAGTTCGGCATTGACGTCCGCTAAAACCTCGCCAGACTCCTTGTCAATGATGGTATTGGCGACAATTTTACCGATCAGATATTCATCGGGTACTTCAAGTGCTTTTACACCCGCTTTCTCGATCATCGTAATATGACGGGCCGTGATCCGCTTACCCTTGGCCACCAGCATCTTGCCAGTTTTGCTGCGAATATCAAAAAAGGTGGTCTCACCACGCAACCGCTTAGGGATCAGGTCCAGTTTGGCCCCGGATTTCTTCAAGGTGACCTTGCTGGTCTCGAAAAAGGTATCCAGGATTTCTTCGTTGTTCATTCCCAGGGCACGCAGCAGGATGGTCACCGGTAACTTACGGCGACGATCAATTCGTGTGTAAATGCCATCTTTCGGATCAAATTCGAAATCCAGCCATGAGCCGCGGTAAGGGATGACCCGGGCTGAAAACAGTAATTTACCGCTGGAATGAGTCTTACCCTTGTCGTGGTCAAAAAACACGCCTGGAGAGCGGTGCAACTGCGAAACGATGACACGTTCCGTGCCATTGACGATGAAGGTGCCGGTTTCCGTCATCAGCGGCAGGTCACCCATATAGACTTCCTGCTCCTTGACGTATTTGACCGGCTTGACCTTGGCGGAACTCTCCCTGTCATAAATGACCAGGCGGACCTTCACGCGCAGGGGTGCGCCATAGGACATGCCCCGCAATTTGCACTCTTTCACATCAAAAACAGGGTTACCCAATTTGTAGCTCACATACTCAAGCGCAGCGTTGCCCGAATAGGCAACGATGGGAAATACCGATTTCAGTGCTCCATGAAGGCCGCGCTCACGCCTGTCAGCCGCTGGAACTTCAAGTTGCAAATACTCCCGGTAGGAGCGAATTTGCGTTTCCAGCAGGTAAGGCACATCGAGAACCGATGTGCGTTTGCCGAAGTCCTTGCGAATGCGCTTTTTTTCCGTAAAAGAGTAACTCATGTTCTGATTCCGCCTATATGCGATCAAAATTCATAAAAATACCAACAGAAGCAGGCCGGAGACTATTGTCCCCAGCCGACTTCTTTCAAATCCCGTGAATCAGGGAAAAAGATTTACTTAACCTCGACAGAAGCACCAACTTCTTTAAGTTTCTTCGCGACTTCCTCAGCTTCGACTTTAGTTACAGCTACCTTGATATTGGCAGGCGCGCTTTCTACCAGGTCCTTAGCCTCTTTCAAGCCCAGGCCGGTAATTTCGCGTACAACCTTGATCACCGGAACTTTCTTCGAACCGAAGGAAGACATAAACACGTCAAATTCGGTCTGTTCTTCCGCGGCAGCGACCTCACCACCAGCTGCACCGGCAACTACCGCTACCGGTGCAGCGGCTGAAACACCGAACTTTTCTTCCATTGCACTGATGAGGTCTACGACGTCCATCACGCTCATGTTGGAAATTGTTTCCAGAATATCTTCTTTTGAAACGGCCATTGTCGTCTCCATATTTGCAATTACAGGGGCTTTGATCCCACTGTGTGATTAATAAAAGGGGTTAAAATTGTCAAGCAGCTTGCTTTGCATCCCGCGCCGCAGCCACGGCCCGAACCAACTTGGTATGCGGTTCGATCAGGGTCCGCACGAATTTCTCGATCGGCGCCTTCATCACACCCATCAACATCGCGATGGCCTGATCGTAGGTCGGTAAGCTGGCCAGACGTGTCAGTTCGGACGCGTCGTACAACTCTCCACCCACTGCAACAAGCTTTGCAATGAGATTGACATGGTCTTTTGCATAGTCCCTGACCAGGCGTGCAGCAGAACCAGGATCTTCCATGCTAAAAGCAAACAGGAGTGGTCCTGTAAGCGCATCCTGCATACATTCGTAGTCGGTACCCTCGACTGCCCTGCGCACCAGCGTATTCTTGGCTACCTTGAGAAAAACACCATCTTTGCGGGCTTGGACACGCAATTGGGTCATTTCCTCAACGGTCAAACCGCGATACTCTGCAGCAACAGCGGCAAGTGCCTTGCCGGCCACTTCAGCCACTTCGGCAACTACTGCTTTCTTCTGCTCAATATTGAGCGCCATTGCTTACCTCCTGGAGTCTTCATTGCCGGTAAGCCAGCCTTAGACTCGGTTCCAGTGGATACCCCGCTATTCAATCGAGCTGACTATTTGTCAGCTTTGAATCCCCACAATCTCGACTACAGTCTCGATTGAGTAGCGGGGCTGCCACCATCTGCGCAGGCTGTGACCGGTCACCCGGTTCACCCTTAAACAGGCCTCCACCCAAAATCATCGTGGAGACGCTGCACCTGCGGTCTCTGACGGTCTATCCCCTACACCAGATCAGACTGAACCATTGGCAGGCTCAAAAAACCGATCCAGGGACAGGGGGCAACCCGTCCATCCATCACCCGCTGTATCAGCCGGGCGAAAAAATACTTAAAAATCCAGCGTTGACTTGTCGACCAGGATTCCAGGGCCCATGGTCGTTGACAGCGCCACCTTTTGAAGGTATATGCCTTTGGAAGAAGCGGGCTTCAGCTTGAGCAGATCACCGATCAAGGCCTGAAGATTGCCCTTCAATGCGGTCACTTCAAAATCAGCTTTGCCGATCGTGGTGTGGATGATGCCAGCCTTGTCCGTGCGGTAGCGCACCTGGCCGGACTTGGCATTCTTCACCGCAGTTTCGACATCGGTGGTTACAGTACCCACCTTCGGGTTTGGCATCAGACCTCTCGGGCCCAGTATCTGACCCAGCTTGCCAACCACACGCATTGCATCCGGTGTGGCGATGACGACATCAAAATTGAGATCGCCTTGCTTGATCTGATCATGCAGGTCATCCATACCGACAACATCCGCACCGGCTGCTTTGGCCTTTTCCGCGCTCTCGCTCTGAGCGAATACTGCAACGCGTACTTGCTTACCCGTGCCATTGGGTAAAACGGTGGAACCACGGACATTCTGATCTGACTTACGCGGGTCGACACCCAGGCGGATGGCCACATCAACCGACTCGGTGAACTTGACCTTGCTGGCACCTTTCAGGATTTCGAGTGCTTCATCAATTGCGTACGTTTTTCCGGGCTCGATCTGCTCCCGGATTGACTTCAGTCTTTTACCTGGCCTGGACATTACCTGACTCCTTCGGTGTTGATGCCCATGCTGCGGGCTGAGCCGGCAATAGTCCTGACCGCCGCATCCATGTCTGCTGCGGTAATATCCGGCTCCTTGGCCTTGGCAATTTCCTCCAGCTGGGCACGCGTGACCTTGCCCACTTTCCGGGTATTCGGCTCACCGCTTCCCTTGGGAATGCCTGCCGCCTTTTTCAGCAATACCGATGCTGGCGGGGTCTTGGTAATAAAAGAAAAGCTCCGGTCTCCGTAAACCGTGATAATCACGGGAATCGGCATACCACTTTCCATATTCTGTGTTTTGGAATTGAATGCTTTGCAGAATTCCATGATGTTGACGCCATGCTGACCCAACGCAGGACCCACCGGTGGACTCGGGTTGGCCTGGCCAGCAGGCACCTGCAGCTTGATATAAGCTGATATTTTCTTAGCCATTGTCTTATCTCCCCGGGTTCAAGCGCCCGGCAACCAGTGCCTGGGCTCCCCGTCTATTTAACGCAATCAGGACTTCTCGACCTGGTGGAACTGCAACTC
>JAZFUZ010000017.1:0-2956 GCA_036447475.1 Lysobacterales bacterium
CTGCGGGTACCGGATCTGCCGTTACCGCGACCCATGTTCGAAATCTTCGTTTATTCACCGCGGGTGGAAGGCGTTCATTTGCGCGGCGGCAAAGTGGCGCGCGGTGGATTGCGCTGGTCGGATCGGCGCGAGGATTTCCGCACTGAAGTACTTGGGCTGATGAAAGCACAGAACGTAAAGAATACGATGATCGTTCCGGTTGGTGCCAAGGGCGGCTTCGTCGTCAAGCGACCACCGGACCAGGGTGGTCGCGATGCATTATTGAAAGAAGGAATCAGTTGTTATACTAATTTTATCAATGCATTACTGGATATAACTGATAATTTAGATGAGCTTGAAATTTTGCCGCCAAAGGCCGTTGTGAGGCGTGATGAGGATGATCCCTACCTGGTGGTTGCAGCGGACAAAGGCACCACCACATTTTCTGATATTGCCAATGGCATCGCGGATGAGCATGGATTCTGGCTGGGCGATGCCTTTGCTTCCGGAGGCTCGGTGGGCTACAACCACAAAGCCATGGGAATTACTGCCAGGGGCGCCTGGGAAGGAATCAAGCGACATTTCCGCGAGATCGGCCGCGACATACAGCGTGAGTCGTTTTCCGTGGTCGGCATCGGTGACATGAGTGGTGACGTGTTTGGCAACGGCATGCTCCTGTCCAGGCATATCAGGCTGAAAGCCGCATTCAATCACCTACACATTTTTCTGGACCCCGACCCCGACGCAAAAACCGGGCTCAAAGAGCGCCGCCGCCTGTTCCACAAAGCCAATTCCAGCTGGTCGGATTACCAGCCCGATCTGATATCCAGGGGTGGGGGCGTCTATTCAAGACTGGACAAAAGCATACCGGTCAGTGCCGAGCTGAGGCAGTGGCTGGGTATTGACGATGAGCATCTGACGCCGAATAAGCTGATCTACGAACTGCTCAAAGCCCCGGTTGACCTGTTGTGGAACGGAGGCATTGGAACCTATGTCAAAGCCTCAACAGAGAGTCACGCTGAAGTGGGTGACCCGGCGAATAATTCAGTGCGGATTAACGGCCGGGACCTGAGGTGCAAGGTCATAGGCGAGGGCGGCAACCTGGGTTTTACTCAGCTGGGCCGGATGGAGTTTGCCCAGGCTGGCGGCAAGGTCAATACGGACTTTATTGACAACTCCGCTGGAGTTGACACCTCTGATCACGAGGTCAATATCAAGATTCTCCTGAACCAGGTGATGCGGGCCGGAGAGCTCAATATGCAAGCACGTAACGCTCTGCTTGCCGAGATGACTGACGAGGTTGCTGGTCTCGTGTTGCGCAGCAACTACTTGCAGACCCAGGCGCTCTCCATGATGGAGAAGTTTTCCGGGCCGCGGCTGGGGTCAAAGCAGCATTTCATCGGCGTGCTGGAAGAAGAAGGCCTGCTCGACCGGGATTTAGAGTTTCTGCCCGATGACGAAGAGTTAACGGCCAGGAGAAACCAGGGAAAGGGAATGACCAGGCCGGAACTTTCCGTGCTGCTTTCCTACAGCAAAATCAGACTTTACCGGCAGTTGCTGGCATCCGATGTGCCTGAAGATCCCTACCTGTCAGGCGAATTGATCCGGTATTTCCCGCAGCCCTTGCGGGATCGTTTTGCGAATCACATGACCGGACATCGTCTGAAACGGGAGATCATAGCCACCCAGGTAACCAACAGCCTGGTTAACAGGATGGGCGCTTCTTTCACACTGCGTATGCGCGAAGATACCGCTGCCGAGCCCGCCCAGGTCGCCAAGGCGTATACCATTGCCCGCGGAATTTTTGAAGCTCGAAAATTCTGGTTAAAAATCGAGGCGTTGGATAACAAGGTCGATCCTGACTTGCAGATTTCGGCTCTGCTTAAGATGTGGAACCTGCTCCGGCAGGCCACCCGCTGGTTATTGAACCTGCCAGGAAGTGACCTTGATATTCAGGAAATGGTGGACCGGCTGGGTCCTGGCACCCGAACACTGAAGCGGTCGATGCAGAAAACCATGTCTGCGGATGACATCATCAGCTTGAACAATCAGATCAAGCCATACCTAAATGGTGCTTTTCCCAAGACGCTGGCCACCCGCACAGCGATGCTGGATTATGTATTTCCAGCCCTGGATATGGTTGAAATTGCTGCCAGGCGAGGAACAGAGGTGGAACGGGTGGCGAAGGTATTTTCAAGCCTGGGTGCTACACTGAATCTGAGATGGTTGATGCGGCAGGTGGAGTCGCTGGAAGTGTTGGGGCAATGGCATGCACAGGCACGGGCCAATCTTCGCAATGAATTGTTCGCGCAGCACAACCACCTGGTTGAACGGATTCTACAGGCGGCCGGGAATGAACGTGATCCGATGGCTGCCTGGATCGACGCGAACAGGAGTCGTGTCCAACGACCCATGGACATGATGCATGACATGAGGAACCATGCACAAATGGACTATGCCACGATCGCGGTTGCCGTCCGGTCTCTGGCCCAACTGGTCACTGAAACAGCATGACTACTGGAGGCGCCAGGATCAGTACTGAATGCAGAATTCATTTTGTCGCGAGCAATTCAGATGCGGCACAAATGGCTTTGGCAGAAATGCAGGCACGCTATGGGCAATGTGAGGCAGAGCATGCCAATGTTGTCGTGGCTCTGGGTGGTGATGGCTTCATGTTACGTACACTGCATCGCCTGCTGCCGGTCAACCTGCCGGTTTACGGTATGAAAATCGGCAATGTCGGGTTTCTGATGAACCTGTATCGTGAAGAGGGCCTGATGGAACGTCTCGGCATTGCTGACTGTGTCGAGCTGAACCCCCTGCGCATGAATGCCGTCACGGAGGGCGGCAACGAGTCCACGGCCCTGGCCATCAACGAGGTTGCCCTGTTGAGACAAATGAACCAGGCAGCGCATATACGTATTCTTGTAAATGGCTCGGTCAAGGTGGAACAACTGATTTGTGACGGGGTGTTGGT
>JAZFUZ010000018.1:0-12212 GCA_036447475.1 Lysobacterales bacterium
AATTTTAAAGAGGTTCTTTATCGGATTGGGAAGAAGACCGAAACGATCAATCATTTCTACTTGCAGTTCCCTCAATGCTGCTCCGTCCCGGGCACTTGCGATGCGTTTGTAGAGTGTCAGGCGCGACTGGACATCTCCCAGGTAGGTGTCTGGGATCAGGGCTGGAATGTGGAGCTCAATGTCAATGCCGCGCCGTGCCGGCTGGTCGAGTTCGGGATCTTCGCCTTTGCGCAGGGCTTCTACCGCGCGGGCCAGCATGTCGCTGTACAGGCTGAAACCGACCTGGTTGATCTGGCCGCTTTGCTCGGCGCCAAGCAACTCGCCGGCACCGCGAATTTCCAGGTCATGGGTCGCCAGGGTAAAGCCGGCGCCCAGTTCTTCCAGCAAGGCGATTGCTTCCAGGCGTTTACGTGCGTCCGCGGTCATGCTGCGCTTGTCCGGTACGATCAGGTAGGCGTAGGCGCGGTGGTGCGAACGGCCAACGCGTCCACGCAGCTGGTGTAACTGGGCCAGGCCGAAGCGATCCGCGCGGTTTATCACGATGGTATTTGCAGTTGGCACATCAAGGCCGCTTTCTATGATTGTGGTGCAGACCAGGATATTGAATCGCTGGCGATAAAAATTCAGCATGACCGTTTCCAGCTGGCGTTCCGGCATTTGACCGTGTGCAATGGCCAGGCGGGCGTCCGGCGCAAGCTCCTGTACTTCACGGGCGATACGCTCAATTGAGCGAACCTCGTTGTGCACGAAAAACACCTGTCCGCCACGCTGGATTTCCCGGTGCAGGGCTTCGCGGATCACAGCCTTGTCCCACTCCAATATCAGCGTCTTGATCGCCATGCGCCGGGCCGGTGGCGTGGCAATAATCGACAGGTCGCGGATGCCGGACATAGCCATGTTCAGCGTGCGTGGAATGGGTGTGGCGGTCAGGGTGAGCAGGTCCACCTCCGTGCGCAGTTGCTTGAAGCGTTCTTTTTGCCGGACGCCGAAGCGTTGTTCTTCGTCGATGATCACCAGGCCCAGGTTTTTGAAGCGGATGTCTTTCTGGAGCAGACGATGGGTTCCGATCACAATGTCCACCCGGCCGTCAGCGAGTCGCTCCAGCACCTCTTTTGACTGTTTTCCCGTACGGAAACGGGACAACAATTCGACCACGACCGGCCAGTCCGCCAGACGGTCGGTGAAGGTCGAATGATGTTGCTGGGCCAGCAAGGTGGTCGGCACCAGCAGGGCGACCTGGCAGCCGGCATGAACCGCGATGAATGCGGCCCGCAGCGCGACCTCAGTCTTGCCAAATCCCACGTCGCCACAGATCACCCGGTCCATGGGCAGGTCGGAGACAAGGTCGCTGATAACCGTGTCGATGGCATGTTGTTGATCCGGGGTTTCTTCAAACGGAAAACCGGACGCAAACTCGGCATAGAGTTTTTCGTCAAACGAGAAGGAAAACCCTTTTCTTGCCTTGCGCCTGGCATACAGATCCAGCAATTCTGCAGCCACATCCCGAACCTGTTTGGCAGCCTTGCGGCGAGCTTTTTCCCACTGCTGACTGCCGAGGCGGTGCAAAGGTGCGGAATCGGGGTCACTACCGGTATAGCGGCTGACCAGGTGAAGAGATGTAACCGGTACGTACAGCTTGTCGCCTCCGGCATATTCCAGCATCAGGAATTCGCTGCGGCGCTGGTCGATTTCCAGTATCTCCAGCCCCAGGTAGCGGCCGACGCCATGGTCCTCATGGACGACTGGCGCCCCGCCGCTCAGGTCGTTCAGGTTGCGTATGATGGTTTCCGGGTCACGCTCGGACACCGCGCGTTGCGCTCGGGGCCGGGACCGTCTGCCGAATAACTGGGATTCTGTGATCAGCGCCAGTTCACCCGGGATGACGAATCCTTCGTCAACGGGTAGTACGGCCAGTCCCAGTTGCGCACCCTCGCCATGGAAACCCGCGTAGGTTTCAAACAGGCGTGGCTTGATCCCAAATGCTGCGAGAGTCGACCTGAGCACTTCGCGGCGGCCCGGTGTATCGGCGGCGAACAGGATTCTCCCGCTGAACGATTGCGTGAATTTAACCAGGTCAGCGGCGGCCGACTTGCCCCGCTCATGAATGTGAACATCCGGCGCGGGCTCACTGATGAATACCGGCTGGGAACGGCCGGCCTTGCCTGGTTCAGCCAGTTGGACCGTGCTGAAAGCTTCGAGGCGCTGGCGCAGTTGATCCGGCATGAAAAACAGTTCTTCCGGATCCAGTACGGGCCGCTCGATATCGTAACGGCGCTGTTCCCAGCGGTCACGGGTTCTGCGGGCCTGGTCTTGCGCAGCCCTGAACACGTCATGCTGCAGGATCAGTTGAGGTGGCCCGGGCAGGTAATCGAGCAGGCAGGATGTCTCCTGATAAAAAAGCGGCAGATACTGTTCCAGGCCCTGCGGGTGAATGCCTGAGCGCAAGTCCTGGTAAAGCGTGACGCGGCGCGTATCGACATCGAAGCGGTACCTGAAGCGGCGCCTGAATTCCTTCAGGGCGGTTTCATCGCAAGGATATTCCCGCGCCGGAAGCAAGGCGATCCGCTTGACCTGACCGGTGGATCGTTGCGATTCCGGGTCAAATTTACGGATGCTGTCGATTTCCTCGTCAAACAGGTCCAGGCGGAAGGGCGAGGAACTACCCGCCGGGAACAGGTCCAGCACGGATCCGCGAATTGCGTACTGGCCCGACTGGTAAACCTGCTCCGAGGCCTGGTAGCCAGCATGCAGCAGACGCTGGCGGAATTCATCCATGACCAGTGTCTGCCCGACGACAAGGTTGAAACTACGTTGCAGTATGTACTGCGCAGGCGGTAATCGTTGCGCCAGTGACGTAACCGGGACCAGTACGATGCCGTGCTGCAACGAAGCGAGTGACGCCAGCGTCTTCAAACGTTGTGAAATAATGTCCGGGTGCGGGGAAAACGGATCATAGGGCAGGGTTTCGTGATCTGGAAACTGCAGCAGCGGTAAGGAGCTGACAGATAGCAACTGAAGGTCCTGAGCCAGCAGCTGCGACTGGTGACTGGAACGAGCAACCACCAGCGTAATTCCACGATGCGCACGGGCCGCACTGAGCAGGGCCAGGGCGAGCGAACTGCCATGCAGTCCGCTCCAGCTTGTCACCTGGCCGGAATCGTTGTTAAACCGTGCTGTATGCGGGCTGATGCTCAATTCGATGGGGCGTGTGCTGATTCACCTCGCAGGTGAAGGATCAGGTAAAGCAGTCCAGCACCCACGACCAGGCCGATCCACCAGGGCATGCCATAAGCAACAGGGATGGAGCCGGTGGCAATCGCCACAATCCCTACCAGCAGGGCATAGGGCATTTGGGTGCGTACGTGTTCGATGTGGTCACAACCGGACGCCATGGAAGACAGGATGGTGGTGTCGGAAATGGGCGAGCAATGGTCGCCCCAAACACTGCCGCCCAGCACTGCGGCAATGGATGAATAAAGCAGGTGCATATCTTGTGGCCCGGTCATACCATTGACCTTCATGAGGGCCCAGGTCAGGGGGATGATCAGGGGCACCAGGATACCCATCGCTCCCCAACTGGAACCGGTGGCAAACGCGGTGCCGGCCGCCAGGATGAACACCAGAGCAGGGAGGAATTCTACTGCTAGTGTATCGCCCAGGATGGAAACCATGAAGTTTGCCGTTTCCAATCTGTCCGTGATCCCCCCCAGCGCCCATGCCAGGACCAGGATGATCATGGCATAGATCATCGACCGCATTCCCTGGTACCAGGAATTGACCACTTCTTCCAGAGTCATGATCCGCTGAGCAAGCGTCAGGACCACCGCAGTGACCATGCCGAGCAGGGAACCCCACATCAATGACTTGTAGGAATCAGCAGCGCCGATGATGTCCCTGAGGCTGGCATCAGTCGATGCAAACTCTGCTTTGCCGGTCACATACAAGCTGGTCACGACACCCAGCACCAGAACCAGGATGGGCAAAACGGCGTTGATGGCACGCTGAGGTTTGCCTTCGATGGGCTCAATCGGCTCACAGTCATCTGCCATGGATGAATTGAGTTGTTCCAGTTCTTCGTTGCCATTTTCCCGGGCATTCAGTTCGGCCTTGAGCATCGGACCAAAATCCTTTCCGCTCAATGCCACCATGAATACAAAAGCGACGGCCAGCAGGGGATAGAAACTGTAAGGAATGGTGGAAAGGAACAACAGGTAAGGTTCTTCATGCAAATCAGGTAGACGGGCAATGGCTTCACCAATCAGGCCGACCTCGTATCCGATCCAGGTGGTGACCAGTGCCAGGCAGGCCACGGGAGCGGCGGTTGAGTCGACAATATAGGCCAGCTTGGCGCGGGAAACGTTCATTGAGTCCGTGACCGGCCGCATTGTGTTCCCGACCACCAGCGTGTTGGCGTAGTCGTCAAAGAATATGGCAAGTCCCATCGCTGCGGTTGCCAGGCACGCGCGCCTCGCCGTGTCAGCCCAGATGACAATCCTGTTGACGATGCCCTGCATACCCCCGTTGCGTGAAATAATCCCGACCGTCCCGCCGATCATCAGTGAAAACAGAATGATGGCGCCCCTGTCCGGATCGGCGAAAGCGGTAAGGATGTGCACCTGGAAAGACTCCAGCAACCCAAACCACAGGCCTGCCAGCGAGAAACCATTAATCGCCCATGCGCCCAGCCAAATCCCTGCAAACAGGGCAGGGATGACCTGGCGCAGTATCAGCGCCAGCAAAATGGCAACCAGCGGGGGCAGGATGGATATCCAGCTTCCGGCACCCGGAATTTGGCCATCTTCTGCCACTACCGGGGTAGAGAAAAACAGGATGATAAGCATCAACAGGCAGGTCAATACCCTCGCTGTTGATTGGGGTTGTCTCTTTTTTTTCATATAAGCAGCGGATTTTCTATGAGCTAAGGGCCAATATTCATTTTCAAACCTGCATTCATGCAAAAATTAACCGCACTTCGTCAGCTCAGTGCTTCGATAATTTTGAAGCCTGCTACCCAGGTGCCGATTGCGGAGCCGAGGTTTGACAGAAAGAATACCAGCAAAATACGCGTGGCCGGGTTGCGGAACCAGCCTTTCAGTGACGTGATGTCAAATCTCAGGTTTTCCAGGTCGGACACGCGAGGTTTTCGGATCCAGGATTCAACCAGGCCGGTAACCATCCCGGCAGCAATCGTCGGATTGAGTGAAGTCAGTGGAGCCGCCACCACCGCACTGAGCACGGTCAACGGATGTCCTCGTGCGATCAGGGTGCCCAATGCGGCCAGCCCACCGTTGATCGCAACCCAGAAAAAAACCAGTTGCCAACCCAGTTCGGGACTGCGCGAGAAACCAAGGAAGAAACCGGCCAGGACCAGCACCATGATCGCCCAGGGAATCAGGCGTGGCCATTTCGCACGCGGGGGCATACGATCCAGGCTTTCCCTCTCGCGTTGGGGGGAAACAGTCCCGCTTTCCAGATGAGCAGCCAGCCCTTTCATGTGGCCGGCACCGATGACGACCAGTACTTTCCTGCCACTGAAATCCGAGTTTTCTTCCCGCAGTCGGGCCGCCATGTAGCGGTCCCGTTCCGCGATCAGAGCCTCGAACAATTCAGGGGATTGCTCTGCAAACTCGGTAAAAGTGGACTCGAGTATGTCGCCTTCCTTGAGTTTTTCGATCGCCTCCTCGTCGATTTCTTCTGAACTGACCATGCCGATTGCAAGCCCGGTCATCAGGTACAAACGCTTGTACCAGGGCACATTGGCATAACTTCTACGCAGGGTGGTAGCCAGATCCCGGTCGATGAGTTGCAGCGGTAGATTGCGCTTTTTCGCCGCAACAGTAGCCGCTCTCATTTCGGCGCCGGGTTCAATTCCAAACTGATCGGCAATGCGCCGTTGGTAGGCGCTGAGTGCAAGATTGGCCATGACCAGGCCGGCTTTGCCTTCACGGATGATTTTGTACAGGTCGAGGTCAGTCCACTTGCGCTTGGCGGTCAGGGCGTCGTAACGAGCCTGGCACAACTCGACCGCAATGGCGTCGTAATCACCGGATTCAGCCATCGCCTTGACCGCTTCCGCGCTGGCTCTGGATACATGCGCCGTGCCAATGATGGTGTACTCCACACCATCACGGTGGACAGCCCGTAAAGGCTGCTCACTTTCGATGCTGACGGGAGTGATCTCCGCTGAAGTTTCCTGGGACATAAATACGCCTGCAAAATTTAACGGCGCAAGGATACCTCATACAGGCCGGCGAGGGCAGTGTCGCACCCGCAACAGTTGGTAATTACCACGGTGTAATTTGCAGAGCACAGAGCCTGTTAACAGGCCCTAATTTACAGGATTACTTTTGTTGTCGATTACCGCACCTTTGTGCAGAACTGTAAAAAGAACCAATTCATATTCAAAATAAACGCTCCAGCGGTCGTAAATCCATTGAGTGATCGGTGGATCGCCAACGGCAGCGCGTTGGTCTACGGGTTCACCGAACCTGGTGCGAGCCTGGTCGCTGCTCATTCCGTTTACCGGCAGGTTCATGCGATCAGACTGGCGCACTGGTTCAATCAGCAGTATGTCGGCCTGAGCGATGCCGATCTGTGCAAGGCCTGTTGAGAGTACCAGCATCAGCGTCAAAACCATCCTTGTCATGTCACTGTCTCCATTTTGAGATGAACGGGACCTGAAATATAACACGTAACGCTTTGGTTGTATGGGATTTCAGCTACTTTGACTCAGCAGCCTGAGATAAGCCTGGTAGCGCCAGGGGAAGAGGGCGCCAGATTCAGCAGCTTCGCGAATGGCGCATTGCGGCTCATGATCGTGATGACAATCATTGAACTTGCACCGGCCCAGATAAGCCTGAAATTCAACAAAACCGTCTGCCAGTTCCTCGGGTTCCATCCGCCACAGTCCATATTCCCAGACGCCGGGAGAATCGATCAGTCTGCCCCCGGCTGGCATGGAGTACATGATGGTTGTCGTAGTGGTGTGGATGCCTTTTCCAGTGGCCGCTGAAAGCGAGCCGGTCTGGAGTTCCAGGTCCGGCAGGAGGCTGTTGATCAGGGATGATTTACCGACCCCGGACTGGCCAACCAGAATGCTGGTTTTGTGTTCAAGGACTGCTTTGAGCGAACCGATACCGGGTGCTGTCTTGCAGGAAGTGCGCAGGACTTCATAACCCAGTTGCCGATAGTCTGCCTGGCGTCCCAGGGAAGTCTTATTATCGTACTCTTTCTCCTGCAGCAGTTCTGTCTTGTTGAGGACGATCACGGGCCGGATACCCAGGCTATGAATGGCGACCAGGTAACGCTCGACCAGGTCGCGGCTGGGCGCCGGGCGCGGTGCGATGATAATCAATGCCTGGCTGAGGTTGGCGGCAATAGGCTGTTTGCGCAGCCTGGCATCGGCACGGACGAATACATTGTCTCTGGGCAGGATGCGACTCACCACGGCTGAGTGCCCATCCACTCGTTGGATTTCTACCCGGTCTCCGCAATAAGGCCTGCCGACAGAGCGGCGATACTTGCAAGCAAGCCGTTCGCCATTATCCAGTTCGACCATGCCCTGTCCACCATAGGAAACCAGGACGAGTGCGGCCTGCGTCAAAATGCACTCCCCGCGGTCCGGATATTGGGTGACAGCAAATTCATACCCGCTATTGTACCCGTACCGGGCATAGCGCAAACTTTAGCTGAGATGGTCTTGGTCCGGAGTTCCATGGATAATGGCTAATGGATAAAATAAAACAGCAGCAGAATAAACAACAAAGGCTGATCTGGCTGGACCTGGAGATGACCGGCCTGGACACGGTCACGGATTCCATTATCGAGATCGCCACCATTATCACGGATTCAAACTTGAATGAGTTGGCGGAAGGACCTGTTTTTGCCATCAGGCACCCGGTGTCGGTTCTGCGGACTATGGACAACTGGAACACAGAACACCACCAGGCATCCGGGCTGTGGAAGCGGGTTATCGACAGCAAGGACAGCATCAGAGCGGCCGAGCAGGGGACATTGGATTTTCTCGCGCAGTGGACAGAACCCGGCAGTTCACCTTTATGCGGCAACAGCATTTGCCAGGATCGGCGCTTCCTGCACCGCCTGATGCCGGAACTGGAACGCTGGTTCCATTACCGTAATCTGGATGTCAGCACTCTCAAGGAACTGGCTGCCCGGTGGTCACCGGGCATTCTGCAAGGGCTGTTTAAGCAGAATCGCCATGAGGCCCTGTCCGACATCAGAGAATCCATCGAGGAGCTCCGTTACTATCGCCGGTTCATGGGCGATTTTGGTGCCGGGCCTGCTTAGCCAACAGTAACCAGGTGTCGACTACGGTATCCGGATTGAGGGACATACTGTCTATGCCCTGATCCAGCAGCCACTGGGCCAGATCAGGATGGTCTGAAGGACCCTGGCCACAAATGCCGATGTACTTGCCTCGCCTCTTGCATGCCTGGATGGCCATGGAAAGCATTGCCTTGACGGCTTCGTTGCGTTCATCGAACAGGTGAGCGATCAGTCCTGAATCCCGGTCCAGGCCCAGGGTGAGCTGGGTGAGGTCGTTGGAGCCGATCGAAAAGCCATCGAAAATATCCAGAAATTGATCGGCCAGCAGGGCATTCGAGGGCAATTCGCACATCATGATGATCTTCAGTTCGTGTTGGCCCCGCTCGAGACCAAAATCCTTCATCACTTCGATCACCTTGCGGCCCTCGTCCACGGTGCGCACGAAAGGAATCATCGCCCACACGTTTTTAAGCCCCATGCGCTCACGGACTTTTTTCAGTGCCCGGCACTCGAGTTCAAAACAATCGCGAAACTCTTCCGAGACGAAGCGGGAGGCACCGCGAAAGCCCAGCATCGGGTTTTCTTCTTCGGGCTCGTAGTTGCGCCCCCCGATCAGGTTGGCATATTCATTCGACTTGAAGTCGGACAGACGCACGATGACCGGCGAAGGGGCGAAGGCTGCCGCAATGGTGGCAATGCCTTCCGCCAGGCGGTCCACGTAAAACGTGACGGGATCGGCATACCCACCCATTTTACGCTCCACCAGTTCACGGGTTTCCGCATCCAGAGAGTCGAATTCAAGCAGGGCCTTTGGATGGACACCAATCATCCGATTGATGATAAATTCCAGCCGCGCAAGGCCCACGCCCGCATTGGGAATTTGGGAAAAATCAAAGGCCCGGTCCGGATTGCCAACGTTCATCATGATCTTGAGAGGTGCCTCGGGCATGTCCGTCACGGAATCTGACTGGATGTCAAAATCGAGTTTTCCCGCATAGACGAAACCGGTTTCACCTTCGGCGCAGGAAACGGTTATCTCGCTGTTGGCAGGGATTAGCGATGTGGCATCACCGCAGCCAACCACCGCGGGGATTCCAAGTTCGCGCGCAATGATCGCTGCGTGACAGGTGCGCCCGCCCCGGTTGGTAACGATGGCGGCTGCGCGTTTCATGATGGGTTCCCAGTCCGGGTCGGTCATGTCGGTCACCAGCACATCACCCGGGCCGACTTCGTCCATCTGTTCGATGGATTGGATCACCCGGGATGTGCCGGCACCGATCCGTTGTCCAATGCTGCGGCCCTCGCAGATCACGTCTCCCGTTTCTTGCAGACGGTAGCGTTCCACGATATTTCCACTGCGGCTTTTCACCGTTTCCGGACGGGCCTGGACGATGTACAAAGTCCCACTGTCACCATCCAGGGCCCATTCGATATCCATTGCTTTTCCATAGTGTTGTTCAATTACGACCGCTTGCCGGGCCAGGGCGATAACCTGCTCATCCGTGATACTGAATCGGAGCCGCCGTTCCTGACTGACTTCGCGTGTTTCAACGCCACCATCGCGATCACCGCCGTAAACCATCTCAATTGCTTTGGAGCCCCGGTTGCGGCGCAGGATGGGATCGTGGCCGGAGGCAAGTGCAGGCTTGAACACATAGAATTCGTCGGGGTTCACGGCGCCCTGGACCACGGTCTCGCCCAGCCCATAGGACGAAGTGATAAACACCGCGTCACGGAACCCGGATTCGGTATCGAGCGTAAAGGCGACCCCACTGGAGCCCAGGTCGGAGCGAACCATAATCTGGATTCCTGCGGACAGTGCGACATCAGAATGGGTAAAGCCCTGGTGAACCCGGTATGCGATGGCACGGTCGTTGTAGAGCGAGGCAAAGACCTCGCGGATCTTTGCCTTCACTTCATCCAGCCCTCTCACATTCAGGAAAGTCTCCTGTTGACCAGCGAAAGAGGCGTCCGGCAGATCTTCGGCGGTAGCAGAGGAGCGAACCGCGACGGCCGGCTCCGCACCGGCCTGTTCACAGAGTTCCGCCCAGGCTTTGTCTATTGCGCTTTCCAGTTCGGACTGCAACGGGGTTTGCATGACCCAGCACCGGATTTCGGCACCGGCCTGGGACAGCGCTGTGATATCTTCCACATCCAGCGCAGCCAACTTTGTATGGATGCGTTCATCCAGGCCAAATTGAGACAGAAATTCCCGGAATGCGGTCGCGGTAGTTACAAAGCCGCCGGGTACGCAAACCCCCAGGCTGGAAAGCTGACCGATCATTTCCCCCAGTGAGGCATTCTTACCACCCACTTCGTCCAGGTCATCCATGCTCAGTTCGTCCAGCCATGCTATATAGTGGTCCACGAATCACACTCCCGTTTTAAGTGGATCATTCTACAAGGGCAAACTATGCGACGCACGGTGTTCTTCATCTCGGACGGTACCGCGATAACAACCGAAACCCTGGGCCACAGTCTGCTCACCCAGTTCCCGGATGTCGAGTTCAGGCAGGAGCGTATTCCCTTCGTGAGTAATTCCGGCAAGGCCCGGGATGCAGTGCTGAAAATCAACGCTGCTTGCAGGGAGAATGGCGCAGCAGCAATCGTTATTCTTTCGATCGTTGATAAGAAAACCCGACAAGTAATCAAAAACAGTGAGGCAATCACGCTGGATCTCTTTGCAGATTTCATCGTCACCCTCGAGCAGGCCCTTGGCGTTAAACGGCAGGCTACTGTGGGGCAGGTACACAGTGTCGCTAACCTGGAGCGATACGAAGAACGTATGGAGGCGACCAATTATGCGCTCAGCCACGATGATGGCGTCAGCCTGAGTTACGACCATGCCGACTTGATCCTGGTCGGAATTTCCCGGTCCGGGAAGACACCCACCTGTCTTTACATGGGGCTGCATTTTGGGGTCAAAGCGGCTAATTATCCCTTGACCAAATCCGACCTGGAAAAACAATGCCTGCCCACCTTTCTGCGCTGCCATAAGAAAAAAATAATCGGCCTGGTGATCGATGCCGACCGGCTGGCGCAAATCCGCGAAACACGGCGTCCGTCCAGCCGTTATGCCTCGCTTAAAAATTGTCACTGGGAAGCAGATGCCGCTGAAAGCCTGCTACGCACAGAAGGCATCCCGATTTTCTACACCACCCACAGCTCCATCGAGGAAATCGCCAGCCGGGTGCTGCTGCAACTGGGACTGCAGCGCGAAATGTTCTGACCCGCACCATGCTGTGATATGCTTTTCTACATGGTTTCCTTCAGCCAGCCCAATGGCCTGCGCAAACGGCCGGAGTTAAAAAAACTGCAGGACGTGCAGGAGGAGATTTATCGCCAGTTGTATTTATTGATACCGGATGAGTTTGCTTTTCACGACTCCTTATTGTCCCGCGTTGCCGGCTCTCCCATTCTTCGACTGGAGATTTTGGAGCGGCACAAATACACCACGTTTCTCCGCTTGACCTACGAATTCAGGGAAGGACCAGACAGGACTTATGCACCCGATGCGCACATCCGCTTCTACCACGATGCCCGCGTTGCCGAAGCGACTTCGTTTAATGTCCAACAGGGCTGTACCCGAACCGCCCATCCCGCGTATCCACCACGGCAATTGTTGCAACAGACCTGGCGCCGCAACCGTGCCCTGGACCGCTGGCTGGACTACCTGCTGAAACAGGGCCACAGCGTGGTAACAATGAAGCCGGCGAGACATTCCATCAGCGAAAAAAGCAATCTTCCGGAATACGCGATCATCTACTGATTTGCGCATTGACAGACCGGGTGCAAGTCAGTAATATTCGTCGCCTTTCCGGGGCTATAGCTCAGCTGGGAGAGCGCTACAATGGCATTGTAGAGGTCGGCGGTTCGAGACCGCCTAGCTCCACCACCTGTCCCCTTCGTCTAGAGGCCTAGGACAC
>JAZFUZ010000019.1:0-32494 GCA_036447475.1 Lysobacterales bacterium
TTGCACTGGTCATAAGCATTTTCCCGGCTGGTTCTGTTTTAGCAGCCGGTGACGTCCAGTCCGGAAAAGTGAAGGCTTATACCTGCATTGGCTGTCATGGAATTCCCGGTTATAACAATGCATACCCCACTTACAAGGTGCCTAAAATTGGTGGCCAAAACTACGCATATCTGGTAGCTGCCCTGCAGGCCTACAGGAACGGGGAAAGAGATCACGCCACGATGGAGGTTCACGCCAACAGCCTGAATGACGGTGACATCGAAAATGTTTCCGCCTATTTTGCTTCACTGCCTCTGTCCCCGCAGGACAACAGCAATGCCAGTGCGGGCCAGGAAAAATCCAGGCTGTGTGAGACCTGCCACGGCGCAACCGGCAAAAGTGCGGACCCCACCTTCCCCAACCTGGCAGGACAACATGCGAGTTACCTGGTACAGGCTCTGAATGATTACCGTTCCGGTGCGCGCACCAATCCCGTCATGGCTGAAATGGCTGCCAATCTCAGTAACCAGGCCATCGCAGACCTTGCGGCATGGTTTGCCAGCCAGCAAGGTCTGCAGGATCTCTCAATCAAATGAATGGTAGAGCAGAGGTTTTTTAAATCGCGGAAGTGCCACTCTCTCCACCCGCGTAATACGGGTTCTGGCCCGACTGGTGGTCGGTGGAGTCCAACACGGCGGTGATTTCCGGAATATTCCGGGTCAGTGTATCCTCGATGCCCTGTTTGAGGGTAACGTCGGCCATGCCACAACCCTGACAGCCGCCGCCAAACTGCAACACGACCTCCATTTTTTCGGTTATTTCTACCAGGTCAACGTGACCACCGTGTGATGCCAGCGAAGGATTAATCTCGGTTTCGAGCAACCAACCCACCCGCTTCTCGATACTGTCTCCGGATGAAGGCTCAGTGCCTTTGATGCCCGGCGCTTTGATGGTCAGTTGGCCGCCGGTATCATCTTCTTCGAAGTCAATCGAGGCTTCGTCCAGCCACGGTATACTCGCGTCCGCCACGTACATTTTGAAGCCATCGTAAGTGACAACGTGATCATCCTCCATGCACTGCCCCTGGGGGCTGAACTGCAGATCACAGTTCGCACCCGGCGTGCCCGGATGGTTGACGGCTATGCGTAATCCAAGTCCTTGCTCGTCCTGTTGCTCGATCAACCGTTTGAAATACCGCTGTGCGGCGTCGCTGATTTCAATCATATCTCCAAGCCTTGCATTTATATTCCCAGATTCTACTAACTTTGATCCTTGACGGCATTTTTCAAGGCAGTGACCTTGCACCGCAATCCCAAGCCGGGCTTTTCAGGATTTTCCCGACTCTCTTTCGCCCGCATATTGCCCGACAATTCCGGACATGTGTTCGAGGATAACATCGCGTAAATCATGATGATCCAGAGCATAGTCGATGGTGGCCTTGATGAATCCCTGCCGGCTGCCGCAATCGTAACGCACGCCGGCAAAGGGATAGGCAAGAACTTTATGCGAACTCAGCATGGCGGCAATGCCGTCGGTCAACTGGATTTCGCCGTCAGTACCCGCCTGAACATCCCGCAAACAGGAAAAAACATGGGGCGATAACACATAACGGCCGACAACCCCAAGGCGGGACGGTGCCTCTTCAGGGGCCGGTTTTTCCACGATGGTGTGGATTTCCTGCCAGCCCTCTGCAGAATGATTGACCCCCACCATGCCATAACTCCTGGTCATATCTTGCGGAATTTCTTCCACACCAATGACGCTGGCACCCGTCTGATCATGGACATCCACCATTTGGGCGAGCGCCCCCCGGCCCTGGCTGCGGATCAGGTCATCCGCCAGCAGGATCGCGAAGGGCTCGTCACCCACTACGGATTCAGCGCACAGAATCGCGTGCCCCAGGCCCAGTGCTTCGGATTGGGTGACGTGTACCCTGCTGACGTTTTCCGGAACGATCTGCGTTATCCGTGCCAGCATTTCCGCTTTGCCGGCGTCGGCCAGCCTGGTCTCCAGTTCGAAAGCCGTATCGAAATGATCGGAGATCGCATGCTTCTTCCGGCTGGTAACGAAGATCAGCGTATCGATTCCCGCTTCCAGTGCTTCCTCAACTGCGTATTGGATCAGCGGCTTGTCCACGATCGGCAACATTTCTTTGGGAATCGACTTCGTTGCGGGCAAAAACCGGGTGCCCAGGCCCGCAACGGGAAATACTGCCTTCCTGACCGGTTTGCCCTGGCTCATGTCAGCACTATGCCGCTAACTGGAACGATGGATGGGAATGACCTTGGATGATTCCGGCTCGGTGCTGACCGTCGCCCTGTTCAGTTCGGGCACCAGTCTCAGTAGAATTTTCTGTAACTTCTCGGTGTCATAGCGCTTGACCGCCAGTTCGGCTTCGCGCAACTCGGAACTCAGGTCGTCCCAACCGGCCTCACGAGGGTGGGCGAGGAAAATTTTCTCGTGCTGGGTTTGTTCGTAGGGTTCCAGTTCATGGAAAAGTTGTTCAAACAGCTTTTCACCGGGCCGCAGACCGGTGTATATAATCTGGATGTCTTTCCCCGGTTCTTTGCCGGACAAGCGGATCAACTGCTCCGCCAGGTAGGTGATCTTGACCGGCTCTCCCATATCCAGCACATAGATTTCTCCACCACTGCCGAGCACAGCCGCCTGCATGATGAGCTGACTGGCTTCGGATATGGTCATGAAGTACCGGGAAATTTCCGGATGGGTCACTGTTACCGGCCCGCCTTTGGCGATTTGTTCCTTGAACAAGGGCACAACACTGCCATTGGAATTAAGTACATTGCCGAAACGTACGGTGATGTATCGTGTGTGAGAACGCGCATTCATGTTCTGGCAATACATTTCGGCTACACGTTTGGTGGCGCCCATGATATTGGAGGGATTGACGGCCTTGTCGGTCGAAATCAGCACAAATGTGCCTACACCATGCCGCTCTGCTGCTTCGGCAAGTCGCATGGTGCCCAGCACGTTGTTCCTGAATGCTTCACGCACTTGGGTTTGTAAAATGGGCAGATGCTTGTACGCTGCAGCGTGGAAAATCATATCGGGCTTGTATTCTCCGACCACTTTTTCCACGGTTGCAGAATCGCAGATATCACCCAGCACGCTGCAGAAAATAAGATCCTGGAACTCACTGCGCAATTCATGATCGATGCGATAAAGGGCATATTCACCGTTGTCGATCACGATCAGTTCGACCGGGTTCAGACGGGCAATCTGCCGGCACAACTCAGACCCGATGGAACCACCACCACCGGTGATCATCACACGCTTGCCCGACAAACCCTCGCGGATGGGATCCCACACCAGTGACACCGGCTCTCGGCCCAGCAAGTCATCGATCACCACACGCTTGAGATCATCAATCCGGGTGGCCTTGCTGCCCAATTCATTCAGGGTCGGGAGTGTCCTGAACTTAATGTCGCTTTTTTCGCAGATCTCAACGATCTGCTGCATCTGTTGATTGGTGGCGGAAGGCATGGCGATAATGGCCAGGTCCGCGTTCATTTCCTGGCAGACCCTGGCCAGATTGTTGATGGGTCCCAGCACGGGTACACCGTGCACCTGCGCCCCTCGCAGCCTGCGATCGTCATCCAGGAAACCAACCACATCCAGGCTGCCTCGGTGGCGCAGTTCGCGCTCCAGCAGGGCGCCTGATCTGCCGGCGCCAAGTACCAACACCCGCTGCTGCCCATCGCTCGAAGTATTTGCTGACGATCTTGAATCTTTCCAGAATCGGTAACACATCCTGGGCAAACCGAGGGTCAGGAACAGGATGCCCGGATAGATCAGTATCGCCCCCAATGCCTGCCGAAATTCACTACCATAGAAGACCGCCAGTGCTGCGCCAATCAGGATGGTGCCGAACATCGCCGCACGCGCAATATTCCACATATCCGGGAAACTGGCAAATCGCCACAATCCCTTGTACAGGCCGGTGAACCACAAAACCATGCCTTGAGCGGCCAGCACAAGCAACAATTCGCTTAACAGGGGCAAGTTATCGATGACGCCGCTAACACCGCCGCGATGAATGATCCAGCCGGCGGCAACCCACGAAACGCCAACCATGATGAGGTCATGCCCGATGACAGCTGCACGCGGATGACGCAGAATGCGCAGAACGTTCATATGTTTACCCCGCTTGAGCCAGCGTAGTGCATGGGTAATATATGGGTACATTGCACTACACGAGCACTCCATTTCTTTTTATAAGCAGGTACCAAGCTATAGTGAAGGCCAGGATCAAGATCATGGCCACCACCCAGGCCAGTGCCGGATAATTGACTGCAACTACAATTCCCGGCAGGACCAACACCAAGTTAATTGCCTGGTAGAACAGCGCCACACGACCGTGTGTCCACCCCCGCGCAATCAACCGCTGGTACAAGTGTTGTTTGTGTGCATTATACCACTGCTCTCTTTGCAATACCCTGCCGATCAGGGTCAAACTGCTGTCCATGATAAAAACCAGCATCACAATCAATGCAACAGGCAATGAAAAAGCCTGATTCCCGACACCAATAACCAGCAAAGCACCGAACACGAAACCCAGTGAGATGCTGCCGACGTCTCCCATGAAAACCCGGGCGTTACCGAGATTCCAGGGAAGAAACCCTGCGCAACTGGCTGCAACACAGGCCGAGGCAAGTGCCAGACTGTGGTGGCCGGCAGAATCAAACAGGTAGAACAAAACAGCACCGCCAAACACCGCCTGCAAGCCCGCCATGCCGTTGGAACCATCCATGAAGTTGTAAAGGTTTGTCATCCACACCAGGAACAGCACCGCCAGGAAAATACTGCCCGTACCCTGCATCCAGCCATTGTTGATAGCGCA
This sequence comes from Lysobacterales bacterium, assembly GCA_036447475.1. Taxonomy (GTDB): domain Bacteria; phylum Pseudomonadota; class Gammaproteobacteria; order Xanthomonadales; family SZUA-36; genus JAJRRA01. Next base: position 4,841 of record JAZFUZ010000019.1, read on the forward strand.
CGCTACCAGATAAATGCTGACTGCCAGCTGAACGAAAAACCGGAATCGTGCAGACATGGACGCGTGGTCATCCCGCCAGCCCAGAATGGCCAGCACCAGCAAGCCCGGAAGCACGCATTTGCCCCAGGTTTCATCCCCGCTGCCGATCAACCACGGGGAAGCAATGAACAGTGCCAGGATGATTCCGATACCACCGCCCCGGGGCGTAACAACTGTGTGACTGTGCCGCTCACCCGGATGGTCCACCATTCCGCTCCGGCGGGCATACCAGGCAGCAAGCCCAGTGAGAATACAAGCAAGGAGCATGATTCCGATGAGCAGGATTATTCGATTCATGACCTTATTTCCATAGGAGCCTGCCGCACTTGACCGATCGTAGCGAGGGCCAGCCAATTTGCGTCAGATTACTCTCCGAGAACGCCATGTATGGTTTTAGACGTACCCCAGTTTTTGCAACTGGGGCATTGCCAGTGATGGGTCTGTCCACTGAAGCCGCAGTTATTGCAGCGATAACCCGGCTGGCGCGACAAGAGACGGGCCGTCACTTCCTTGAGGATACCATCGCTTGATCCCGTCTCGAGGTGGCCTTGTGCTTTCAGCTCAATCAAGCGATCAAGGCCGCGTACTGATGGATTCGAGGCCATAGCCTCAACCAGGTATTTACCTGCTGCAGACCCACCTTTTTCGTGTTCAATCAATTCCGTGAGTTTGAGAATCAGCGAAATGCCGCTATAGCCGGTCACCCAGTCTTCCAGTTTTTTTCGTCCCCGCTGAGGCTGGCCCACCATGGCTGCAGCGTTCAGATAAGGTTCGAGCAGCTCCGGGATGTAGTCCGCGTCAAGTTCCGCGATTTCCTCATAGCTGTCCATTGCTCCCTGGTGGTCGCCATCCTGCGTGGCCAGCCTGGCCAGGATAAAGCGTGCCCTGATGCAATGGAGATGATGGCGCCGCGCCTGCCGCAAATGCCGCCGGGCCAGTTCCTTGTCTCCTTCCGTTACTGCGGTCTCTGCCATCTCGCAGCAGAACTGGGCCATGACTTCAGCATTTTGCTCACCGGTGAGTTGCTCCAGGCGCCGGGCTTGCTCCAGGGCCTTTTCCCAGTCTTTCTCCTGCTGGTAGATTTCAAGCAGGCTGCGCGTGGCTGAAGGGGTATGAGCATCACTTTCAATCAATTCGGAAAACAGGCGCTCGGCGCGGTCCAGCAGACCTGCTCGCATATAGTCCTCGCCCAGCTCCAGCAGCGCCTGGATCCGTTGGCTGGATTCCAGCCCCGGCTTGGCGATAATGTTCTGGTGAAAACGGATGGCACGATCAAGCTCACCCCGCTGCCGGAACAGACTGCCCAGCGCCAGGTGCGTCTCAACCGTATCCTGGTTGACTTCAGCCAACTCCAGGAACACCTGGATGGCCTTGTCTGGTTGCTCATTCAACAAGTAGTTCAAACCCTGGAAGTACTGACTACTGAACAGGCGACTGTGTTTTGTGACTGATTTTCTTGCGAGTGTTTTTGCTAACCACCAGCCGAAATAAACGGCCAGGGGAAGCAAAAAAAACAACAGGTATTCAGCCATTTTATATTATTCGGCAGGCCCGATGATCCAGAGCTTGGCAACACTTGCCAAGTCACTGCGATGCATTGCGCAGTTTCCTCAACCGGACACGGACAGGCAGAATAGCGAAAAACCAGGCCAGACCCAAACCGAGAAACAGGCCCAGCGAGAGGGCACTGAGCACCAGCAGTCCCAGTGGCCACTCAAGTTGTACCCACAACAGGTCAACGCTGACTATGGCTGAATTCAAAGTGCCCACCAGAAGACCCGAGGCGACTGCCAGAGTAATGACAATGATGAAAATAATTCGATACAAGTCAAACTCCTGCCCAGGACCGCTTTCCATCCGGACCAGGCCGTCGGACCTGATGCCCCCACAAAACAGAACCAGGGCAAATAAAATCAGTCCCGGGAATAATCGACCCGTTCACGAAGTGATTTGCCGGGTTTGAAGTGAGGCACATTCTTGCCCGGCAATGCCACCGCCTCACCTGTTTTCGGATTTCTTCCCATGCGGGGTGCTCTGTAATGAAGGGAAAAACTTCCAAACCCCCTGATTTCGATGCGGTCACCATCGGCCAACGCAACACTCATCTGTTCCAGTATGGATTTAACCCCGAGTTCCACGTCCAGGTGAGCGAGATGTCTTTGTGTTTCGGCCATGCGATCGATTAATTCAGATTTAGTCATAACATACTCGCTATATTCCTGCTGCTCATTGTAATACCAATTATAAGTGAGCGGGGCTGAATTACAGCCCCGCCCGTTATCATGCACCCATGCCGGCGCTCAAGACTCCTGGTCCAACTGCTCCTTGAGCAGGTCTCCCAGTGAAGTCGTACCGCTGGAGGCGTTGCTGTGCTTGTATTCTTTGAGAGCTTCAGCCAGTTCTGCATCATCTTTGGCCCGAACGGACAGGCTCAAAATGCGGTTCTTGCGATCCAGGCTGACAAATTTTGCGTCGATCTTGTCCCCGACTGACAATTCCCTGGTGGCGTCTTCCACTCGCTCATCCTTGATATCGGCAGCACGCAAATAACCTTCCACACCTTCGGCCAGTTCAATAACCGCACCACGAGCGTCAACTTTCTTGACCGTGCCTTTCACCAGTGAACCACGCTTATGCTCGGCCATGAAAGTGGCAAACGGATCTTGATCCAGCTGTTTGATTCCCAGTGAAATTCTTTCACGCTCCGGATCAACGGCCAACACAACGGCTTCAATTTCCTCACCTTTGCGGAAATTACGTACGGCTTCTTCACCCGCCTCCTGCCAGGTAATGTCGGATAGATGAACCAGTCCGTCAATACCGCCTTCGAGGCCAATGAAGATTCCGAAATCCGTAATTGACTTGATGACTCCGATGACCTTGTCACCCTTGTTCTGGGTAGCCGCAAATGCCTCCCATGGGTTGCTCTTGCATTGCTTCATACCCAGGGAAATGCGACGGCGGTCCTCATCGATGTCCAGCACCAGGACCTCGACTTCATCGCCGGTGTGAACCACTTTTGCCGGGTTTACATTGCGGTTGGTCCAATCCATTTCGGAAACATGAACCAGGCCTTCCACACCGTCTTCGATTTCGACAAAACAACCGTAATCGGTAATGTTTGAAACGGTGCCGAACAAGCGGGCGCCCACCGGGTAGCGCCTTGAGAGATCGCTCCAGGGATCATCGCCCAGCTGCTTCAAGCCGAGTGACACCCGGTTTCTTTCGCGGTCAAAGCGCAGTACGCGCACTTCGAGTTCATCGGCTACATTGACTACTTCACTCGGGTGGCGAATGCGCTTCCAGGCCATATCGGTGATGTGCAGCAGCCCATCGATACCACCAAGGTCGATGAATGCACCGTAATCGGTGAGGTTCTTGACCACACCCTTCACGATGACACCCTCTTCCAGACTTTCGAGCAGTGCTTCACGTTCCGCGCTGAATTCAGATTCGACCACCGCACGACGCGAGACAACGATGTTGTTGCGCTTGCGATCCAGCTTGATGATCTTGAATTCCAGGTCCTTGCCTTCCAGGTAAGAAGGGTCGCGTACCGGGCGGACGTCTACCAGCGAGCCAGGCAGGAAAGCCCGGATGTCTTCGATGTCAACCGTAAAACCACCTTTGACCTTTCCGCTGATCTTGCCTGAGATCGTTTCTTCACCTTCGAAAGCACCTTCCAGCTTGTCCCATACCAGGGCACGTTTGGCCTTGTCCCGGGACAGGCGTGTCTCGCCAAAACCGTCTTCTACGGTATCCAGCGCGACCTGAACTTCATCGCCCACTTTTACTTCCAATTCACCTTGCAAGTTCCTGAACTGGCTTATGGGGACGAAACCCTCTGATTTGAGTCCGGCATTGATCACCACGGAGTCGTCGTGTATTTCCATGACGATACCGGTAACTATGGTGCCTGGCCTGAGACTATGAGCCGCCAGGCTCTCTTCGAATAACTCTGCAAAACTTTCAGTCATGTTGATGTTTACTCACAGATGGATTGCACTCAGCGGCAACCATCCACCCGGGGTTGAGGGGCACACGAGGTACCCGTTGCAATAACTACCATTTGGCAGCTCCAAAAAACCAATTTAATTCAACTTATTGCTTGATTTTTTTCAAGTAATTTATGAATTTCTTCCAGCACCATTTCGATGCTCATTTCCGTTGCATCCATAAGCTGCGCATCTGCTGCGGGGATCAAGGGAGAAATTGATCTCGACCTGTCCCGTTTATCGCGCTTTTCAATGTCCCGGAAAAGGCGCGAGAGACTAACATTTTCTCCTTTCTTTTTCAACTGCTTATAGCGTCTGTCGGCCCTTACTTCCACACTTGCCGTGAGGAATATTTTTAACTTTGCGTCCGGAAAAATGACGGTCCCCATGTCACGCCCGTCTGCCACCAGTCCGGGAGGCTTGCGGAAGGCCCTTTGACGGTGCACCAGGGCGGCTCTGACCGCAGGAACTCCTGCAATTTTCGAGGCAAATACACCGGCCTGTTCCGAACGCAGCTGCCCGGTAATCCTGTTTCCATCCAGCAGGACCACGACCTCGTCACCGGTAAAGCGAAGCTCGAGATGCCCTGCCAACTCGCCCAGCAACCGTTCATCGTCAACCTCGATAGCCCGCTCCATTGCAGCAACCGCGACGATCCGGTACAAGGCGCCACTGTCCAGCAAGTGCCAACCGAGATTCTGCGCCAGGCGCTTGGCAATGGTGCCCTTGCCGGATCCAACGGGACCGTCTATCGTTATGACTGGAATACTTATTGTTCTATAACTCCACCAATCGCTTTCAGGTCACGTACAAAGTCGGGATAGGAAGTACCGATATTTCCACAGCCATCAACCTCAAGGTCTGCATCAGCCAGCTGCCCGAGGATACAGAAACTCATGGCGCAGCGATGATCTCCCGCGCCATCGACACTCCCTCCCCTGATCGCACTGCCCTCGATATCCATCCCGTCCCGGTATTGGGTCACTCGCACACCCAACGACTCCAGGCCCCGGGCCATGACCGCAATCCGATCACTTTCCTTGACCCTTAATTCCTCCGCACCCCGGATACGAGTGACGCCGGCGGAAACTGCCGCCAGGGCCATGATAACCGGCAGCTCGTCGATCAGGGATGGAATCCACTGCAGCGGTATATCGACCCCCTTCAATTGCCCGTTGTGATGAATCCGGATGTCACCGACCGCTTCTTCTCCGTACAAGCTGCGATTGATCACCCGGAGGTCGGCGCCCATGGCCTCCAGTACGCGGATGATGCCATTACGAGTGTCATTCAGGCCCACCTTGTTCAGGGTCAGCGAGGAACCCGGCAGCATGGCGGCGGCGGCCATGAAAAAAGCAGCGGAAGAGATGTCTCCCGGGATCCTGACATGTGCTGCGGTCAAACGGCTTCCACCGGACACAGCACAGCCGGCCAGCAGGGGCACACCAAAAGCAGGAAGCATTTTTTCGGTGTGGTCCCGGCTTTTTTGCGGCTCAGAAATCCTGGTCTCCCCCCGTGCATAGAGCCCGGCCAGGAGGACGCAGGATTTGACTTGGGCACTGGCGACCGGGGACACGTAATCGATGCCCTTTAAATGCGGATTCCCGGTGATCAACAACGGTGGCGTGCCCGATTCTGTTGTTTGTATGCTCGCTCCCATCAGGGCAAGCGGATGCACGATCCTGCGCATCGGCCGTGCGCTGAGCGAATGATCACCAATGAGTTCCGAGCTAAACGGCTGGGCCGCCAACACGCCGGCCAGCAGGCGCATGGCGGTACCTGAATTGCCCATGTCCAGCGGTCCAGCGGGTGCATACGGCCCTTCTTCCCCAACCCCATCCACCAGTAAGGCTTCACCATCCGCAGAGAGTTTCACGCCAAGCTGGCGACAAGCACTGGCGGTCGCCCGGACATCTTCGCTGTCAAGCAATCCCTCGATCCGGGACTGCCCAACGGCCAGGCTGGCCAGAATAACAGCCCGGTGAGAGATTGATTTATCCCCTGGTGGAGTCAACTCGCCACACAGTGGTGAGCCTGCCGGCCCCACTTTCAGGATCATGACGGTGTCATTACGGCCCGGGGATACGAACCCAGTACTTTGGTCAGTTTGCTGATCCGATTCAAATCCTGGAGGGCCGCGGCAACCGGGGCATCCTCGGCATGCCCTTCGATGTCCACGAAAAATACGTACTGCCATTTACCCAGGTTCGATGGCCGGGATTCAATCCGGGTCATATTGACCCCATGAGTATGGAATGGCTCCAACAGACTGTGCAGCAAACCGGGACCTTCATGGCCGGAGAGCAGCAAGGTGGTTTTGTCGTGCCCGGATGGTGAAAAAATATGGCGTCCGATGACCAGGAAGCGGGTCGTGTTATCCGGCCGGTCCTCAATGCCTGCAAACAGTATGGGCAATCCATACACTTCGGCCGCTGAGCGGCCGGCAATGGCCGCTGCCTCGGGGGCGTTGCGAACCCGCCGGGCTGCCTCAGCATTACTGCTGACTGCGATCAACTCGATACCCGGCAGCTGGGCGCGAATCCACCCCTTACATTGAGACAGGGACTGATCATGGGAATAGACGCGTTCGATCTGGTTCAGGTTGTTGGCATGCGTCAGCAGGTTCTGGTGCACCCGGAGTTCGATTTCACCGCATATCTTGAGCTCCGAAAGCAGGAACATGTCCAGCGTATGGCTGACCATTCCCTGGGTGGAATTTTCCACCGGAACCACGCCAAAATCCGCATCACCCGCCTGTACCTGATCGAATACGATGTCGATTCCGGGGTGGCTCAGGGCATGGACTGAATGCCCGAAGTGCAGGTGAACCGCCTGTTGGGTAAACGTACCCTCGGGACCCAGGTAGGCGATTTTGAGGGGTTCCTGCTGCGCCAGGCAGGCGGACATGATTTCCCGAAACAGCCGGAGCATCTCTCCATCGCTCAACGGCCCTTGGTTCCGCTCCAACACGCGGCGCAGGACCTGTGCTTCCCGTTCCGGCCGGTAGTAATCAACCGATTTTTTGTGTTGGCCCTTGCTCTGGCGCACACGAAAAGCGAGTGTGGCGCGCTCGGAGATCAACTTCTGTATATTTTCGTCCAGGCCATCGATCTCCTGTCGAATCTTTTCCAGGTCGGTTGAATTATGATCCGGCTTCTTCAATGGTTACCGCCTTGCTGTCTGTCGGAAAAAAAATGCTTTCCTGCGTCAATAACCTGCTGCCCCGAGACACGGAGCCCGCAGACCAAGGCTTACATTGTAAAGCGTTCAGGCCAAAAGTGTGCTGGAATTAAGGCCCGGTGTACGCGGCACGATCGCAGTGGGTGAAAACGAAATCCGGATCCAGGCGAATCTGGGTATTTTTCTGACCATGAGCAGCGGAAACGAACGATTTGAAATCAAGCTGATACGCCAACCCGGCGGTGGGTTCTGAGTGAGTGAACGCAACACGAAAGAACTGATTCTCACCACCAGCCTGGCGTTTGAGTACCTGAAACAGACCTGATTGCAAGCAGCCAGGGTCAGGGGGCCTTGGGAGCGGCTTTCCTGACCGTTGTCTTTTTGGCTGCTGCTTTGTTCGCCGCAGGCTTGGCTTGCTTATCCATCGCTGCCACCTGTCTGGACAGCTTCCGTACACGCTTGGCCAGGTCGTTCACGTCATCCCTGGTCGGGATTCCAAGCCTGCCCAGGGAACGGGACACGCGATTTTCAAAGATTTTTTCCAGCTTGCCCCAGTTATCGGAGGCCTGCTTGCGGACTGATTCGGCCTGCTCGCGAACACCCCCGAAACGGGATTCGACATCGCCGCGCAATTCATCAGCTGCGCCTTCTACATCCTTGCGTGTCCTTTTTTCAAGCTTGCTGCCTTCGGCCACCAGCTTGTCGAAAAGCTTGCCGCCTTGGTCGATGATTTTGCCACCTTCGGCTTTGGCCACACTCAGAGCTCCAAGACCTGCGAGCCATATTTCTCGCGCAGAATCGACCACCGAATTGACCTTCCTGCTGGCTGCGGGTTTAGCTCGTACCTTCTTTTTTAACTTTTTCCTGACCATAATGTCCTCCTTTGTTAACCGGCCCTGGAAACTACTTTAATTTAAAAAAATACCGTTACTCTGATATTCTCTTTTGATCCTGTACGAATGGAATTAATTCCCTTAAAAAAAACGCCGTTGAAAAGCTGGATGTAGAATCAGCACACTAGCCGGGTTCGCATGGCGCTTCAATAAACACCAGGATAATGCCAGAATAATATTTTCCAGGAATATCGAGCCGGTAGGGACACAATATGATCAGTGAAAATAACACGCTAATTGGACACATCGTCGAGATCAGTGGTGCAGATTTTGTGGCCCACATAATTTCCGTCGAAGAGGGATTTGTGACGGACGTCACGATCGATGGACAGCTGATCCGTATCGGCCAGGTTGGTTCCTATCTCATGGTCAAGCAGTCGGGGCTGCATGTCCTGGTTATTGTTGAAAGCATGTGGCAGGAACTCGACCCTGACGGCGAACTCGTGCGCATGGTTCGTCTCAACCCACTTGGCGAAATCACCGCGCAAGGTGGTTTTATCCGAGGCGTGGCACACTTTCCCACGACGGGTGCGGAACTGCACCTGGTGTCCGCTTCAACCCTGAAAACCATGTTTGCCAAATACAGCGCTGCGGATTTCAAGGTCGGCAAGCTCAGCTCTTTCGAGTCCATCGATGTGTACCTGGATGCCTCTGCTTTTTTTGGGCGGCATGCAGCGATCCTCGGCCAATCGGGCTCCGGCAAGTCCTGGACGGTCACCAGCATGATCCAGGCAACTTTAAGGTCTATGCCAAATGCCCATATCATCCTTCTTGACCTGCACGGTGAATACGGCGCCAAGGATTGGGACCCGGACACCAAACCGCCCTTCCCTGCAGAAAAAGTTCGTTGCATCAAGGCCAGTGATCTCGAAATCCCATACTGGTTATTGACCTATGAAGAACTGATCGAGCTACTGATCGATAAGGAAGAAGAAGACGCATCCATACAAATTGCTTTTTTACGCGGCGCTCTTCTGGAGCTGAAAAACGAAGCCAACGAGCACCTGGGGCTTGGCCATATCACGGTGGATTCCCCGATTTATTTTTCCATGGAAGCCCTGTACAAACGTTTCAAGTCAATCAACGAACGAACCGCCGACTTCGGCAAATCCAAGACCGCGCTAACCGGGAAATTCGACTCTCTGCTGGTCAAGCTTCAAAGCCGCATGAACGACACCCGCTACGACTTCCTGCTGCGACCGAAAAAAAGAACGTCATCGGAAACCCTGCCGGATCTGATGCGGGATTTCGTCGGTCTCGGTGAGCCCAGGGCTAATGTTACCGTGATCGACCTGAGTTCTGTGCCATTCGACGTTCAGCCGACGATCACGGCCCAGATCGGCCGCCTGGCGTTCGAATTCAATTTCTGGAACCCGCATTGCCGCGAGTTCCCTTTGTTCCTGATTTGCGAAGAAGCGCACTCCTACATCACCCGGGAGGGTGCCAACAGCAGCCACGACGCGACCCGCCGCAGTTTCGAGCGAATTGCCAAGGCCGGCCGTAAATACGCCGTGGGGCTTTGTGTGGTCAGCCAGCGTCCCCACGAATTATCGGAAACGGTTCTGGCCCAATGCAGCAGCTTCATCTGCATGCGCACCACCAACCCGGAAGATCAGGAATATGTTCGCTCGCTGGTACCGGATTCCGCCCGCGGTATCCTGGAGGCATTGACCTCGCTGGCCCAGGGTGAAGCCATCGCCACCGGCGAAGCCTCACCCATGCCGGTTCGTTTCAAGGTCACCATGCCCGACCCGCCACCGAACGTCCAGGACATCGATTACGCCGGCATGTGGACCAGGGGTCCCACTGATACCGACGTCGACCACATCGTCGAGTGCTGGCGCCGCCAACGGCGCTAACCTGACCCCTTGCGGGCGCGCAACCAGACTGTAACAACCATTGGAAATGGGCTCACGCATTAACCCGCATATTGCAGTGAACCTTCGGTTCTGCGCTCAGTCCGCGCCTGGTCCGATCGCTGCAGTTGCAGCTGTTCCAGATAACCATGTTGTACGCCGGTGATGTACTCACCGGAAAAACAGGACGTATCAAACTTAACGATGTGTGCGTTGCCCTCCCGGCAAGCCTCGATAAGATCGGACAAATTCTGGTAAATCAGCCAGTCGGCTCCCAGTTCTTGTTCAATTTCCTTCTCGGTTCGGCCACTGGCGATCAGTTCACCGGGCGCCGGCATGTCAATGCCGTAAATATTCGGATAACGCACCGGAGGTGCTGCCGATGCAAAATAGACTTTGCGTGCTCCCGCGTCCCTGGCCATTTGTATGAGCTGCCGGGAAGTCGTTCCCCGGACGATCGAATCATCGACAATCAACACGTTTTTGCCCCGGAACTCAAGGTCAATGGCGTTGAGCTTTTGTTTGACCGATTTCTTGCGCTCTGCCTGGCCCGGCATGATGAAGGTCCGGCCGATATACCGGTTTTTGATAAATCCTTCGCGGTACTTGACGCCCAGATCGTAGGCCAGCGGCAAGGCCGCCGTGCGGCTGGTGTCAGGAACCGGGATGACCACCTCAATATCATGATCGGGCCGTTCCCTGAGTATCTTCCCCGCCAGTGCCTGCCCCATGCGTAAACGGGCCTTGTAGACCGAGATGTCATCGATCATCGAATCGGGCCGGGCAAAATAAACGTATTCAAAAATGCAGGGTGACAGGGCCTTTGCCTGCGAGCTCAGGTGGGTGTGAAGCTGACCGTCGAGCGTGATGAAAACCGCTTCACCAGCCCCCAGGTCCCGCATCAGGGAAAACCCGATTGCATCCAGCGCGACACTCTCCGACGCGATGGCATATTCAACCCCGCTGGCCGTCTCCCGTGAGCCCAAAACGGCCGGGCGGATGCCCCGTGGATCCCTGAATCCAAGCACACCGTGACCCGAAATCAGGGCAAGTGCCGAATACGCACCCCGGCAGCGCATGTGCACCGCATCCACCGCCTGGAAAATATGCTCCACTTCCAATGTGGGCGGGCTCTGCTTCTGCAGTTCATGCGCCAGCACATTAAGCAACACTTCGGAATCCGAGCGGGTATTGAGGTGACGCCGGTCACTGTCGAAAAGTTCCTGGGTGAGTTCCCGGGTGTTGATCAGGTTTCCGTTATGCGCGAGCGCGATGCCGTAAGGTGAATTGACGTAAAAAGGCTGGGCTTCCGAAGAGTCATCCAGCCCGGCCGTCGGGTAACGGACGTGGCCAATGCCCACGTTGCCGGTAAGACTGAGCAGGTCGGCCCGCTCAAACACATCCCTTACCAGCCCGCTGCCTTTGCGCAGCTTAATCCGATAACCATCAAGGGTAGCAATACCCGCAGCATCCTGACCGCGGTGCTGGAGCATGGCCAGGGCGTCATACAAAGCCGGGACAACAGCACTTTTACCGACGATCCCTACTATTCCGCACATTACGCCAGTCCCGGTTGGATTTCCGGCTCCTCATTCGCGCGAAATTTTAGCATGCCGGCCGCACAATTCGGGATTTCATTTTTTGCCGTCCTCATTTGCTTTTTCCTCCATCTCCCCCGCCTCTTCCCCCGCCTCTTCCGCCTCCTCTTCCATCAATGGGTCCGGCGGATCGAATGCAAGCTGCTCACCGACGTTTTCAGGCAGAAAGCCGGAGGACCATGCAAGCAAAGGCATCAAGCGCTGCACCATTTGAGAATCTTTCCACCAGGGATCAGCAGGCATCGGCGTGAAGCCCGCTACCAGGAGAACCACCACGACCAATGCCAGGCCCCGGGCAGCTCCAAAAACACCACCAAGCAGCCGGTCCGTTCCGCTCAGGCCCGTGGATTCAACCAGCCGGCCAAGCAGGTAATTCAATAAACCGCCGATCAGCAAAACCACAATAAACAGGCCGGAAAAACCCATTGCGGTGCGAGCGGACGGTAAGCTTATGTGATCATCCATCAGGGCGGCAATATCACCTCCATACTGGTAGGCAATGATGAAAGCTACGGCCCACACCACCAGAGAAAACACTTCCTTCATGAATCCGCGCAGAGCACCAACCAGGATGGAAATCGCGATGGTGCCCAATATGACGTAGTCAGGCCAGGTCATATATCACTCCCCCCTGATTTATGCATCGCCCAAGCAATCAATCTGCACTCATCACCACACCGTCAAGCGACCTCTGCTCCCGCACCAGGCGATCGACGCGCATGGCCTCTTCCCGCTGCAGGAAAGGCCCGATGCGCACGCGGTAAATGCTGGATCCCGCAGAGCTGACTGTTTCCTGATAAGCACTCAATCCATCCAGTCTCAGGGAGGCTACCAGTTGTTCCGCGTTGGCAGCGCTGGAAAAACTACCGACCTGGACAATCCACCGGATGAGCGGGTCGGAGGGTGTCGTAATCTGAGCACTTTTCCCGGGTTGGAGGTCCATGACACGGGGTTTGATGCCACTGAGCTTCGACTCCAGGTCAAGCGCGATCCTGTTGGCCTGCGTTTCGGAAGCATAAGGACCCACCCGAACGCGGTGCAATGTTCCCACATCCGATGTGACGCTGTCCGTCATTACGGAATATGCCTTGCTCCTGAGCGTAGCAGAGAGCCTGTCGGCATTATCAAGTGCACTAAAACTGGCGACCTGGACAACATAACGGTCGATATCGCCTGAATTTTCAAGCCGCAGCGGCGCGGGGTTTATCACTTCAGGCGCTGATGCCTGTTCACCGACGGCAGATTTCCCAGCGCTGGAATCGACCGTACCGACTGGATCAACTTCAGGCAGCTGGATCTTCGGTGCAGGCAACTGCCGGATCGGCTCATCGCGTGTCGATTCGTCCTTTTTTACCGGTGGTTCAGGGCTTTGCTCACCAATCGGGTAGCGCCGGGTTTGAAAACTGAGTTCCGGTGGTTGCGACGGTAGTTCGATTTTCCGTGTTTGCTGGGTTTCACCTTCAGGGCGGCCGCCCAACAACATGGGCAAAACGATGATCGCCAGAGCGATCAAAACGCTGGCACCAACCATTCTTTGCTTCAGGGCTTTGTCCATGACGAAATCCAACTCTTTGCGCGGCGCATCACGGTGGAATTCTATCAGCATCAAGTTCCTTATGCGGAGGAACTTTTGCGACGATGATCCGGCCGCCATCTGCTGATCGCCTGACCGGCGGTAAGGAATGACCCGAATACGAGCACACAAGCCGGCGCTGAGCACTCCGCGCCCAGGGCCCCAAGCGCAGCATCCAGGGCCGTGTCGACATCCGTACAGGAGACGACTTTTGCGTTGCCTGCTCCTGCCCGGATCCGTGTGGCGAGTTGTTCCCCGGTCTGTCCTCTCTCGCCTTCCAGCCCTGCGCAATACCAGCTGGACACTATGGCTGCGAGAATTTGCGCGACGGCGGGCGCATCCTTGTCCGCCAGCATACCGATAACGCAGTGGCAGCTTAATTTCGCATCCTGTTGCGTAATCCTGCTGAGCGCCTCCACAACGGCCTCCGCCGCCAGCGCATTGTGACCCACGTCAACGTACACCCGAGGGTGGTCTGAGACCTGCTGCAACCTGCCGTCCAGGGACACCGATGTCAAGCCACGCACCCATTGATCGACACGATGTGCAGCGTCCGGCAACAACTCGAGCAAAGCGGCCACGGCCGTCGCCAGGTTGTTGACCTGGTGCTGGCCGATCATGAGCGGCCTGGGTAGCAGAAAGACGGTTTCACCTTGAGCGAAGCGAATGCTCTGCTGCTCGTCAACGACGGTGAATTCACGACCCAGGCGCGACACCGGGGCCTGCAGTCGGGATGCTTGTGCCATCACGCTGGCAGGAGGATCCGTTTCCCCGCAGACAAGCGGTCTATTCCGGCGGATAATCCCGGCTTTTTCCCGCCCGATACTCTCGCGGTCGTCACCAAGATATTCCTGGTGGTCGAGTCCGACGGTGGTAATGACCGCGCAGTCTGCATCCAGGATATTCACCGCATCCAGGCGTCCGCCCAGGCCGATCTCCATGACGGCAAAATCCAGGCCGGCGTCGTTCCCAGCATCGTTCCCAGCGCCGTTCCCAGCTTCGTTCATTAAGGAAATTGCGGCCAGGGTGCCGAACTCGAAGTAAGTCAGACTGACATCACCCCTGGCTGTCTCGACGCGCTCGAAAGCATCGACCAGGTGTCGGTCTGAAACGTCGATTCCATTGACCTGAATCCTTTCGTTGTAGCGGAATAAATGGGGGGTGGTGTAACTTCCGAACGAGTAGCCCAGCGCCCGGAGCATGGCGCACAGATAAGCAACCGTGGAACCTTTGCCATTGGTGCCTGCTACCGTAAAGATCTGCCTGGCGGGGCGAGGAGAACCCATACGCTCCCAGACTTCGCAGCTACGCTCCAGGCCAAGATCAATCGTGCTGGGATGCCGCGATTCCAGCAGGTCAAGCCACTCATTCAGTGAAATATCCAACAATATTCAGCTCTCGATTAACGACCAGGCCAACGAGTGTAGTGTCCTAATGAATCAGCCAAGTCGGTGCCGTGTCTCCCTTCAGGACCGTATGAAACAGGGATGTTTCATCCGAGCCCCCAGGGATGGGTTCACGGCGTGTCCTGAAGGGAGACACGGCACCGGCTTGGCGGCATGCACAGACCAGGGCTATGAGAAAGGCAGCATTTCCGGGCGCTACTCCACGATTTCTCCGCTAACGCGCTTGGGCTGCTTGCCATCCATCATCAGCGCCAACATTGCGGGAATTTTGTCGCGTAACTGCCGGCGATCCAGGATCATGTCAATGGCGCCTTTCTCGAGAAGAAATTCGCTGCGCTGGAACCCTTCCGGCAATTTCTCACGCACCGTCTGTTCGATGACCCGTGGCCCGGCGAAGCCAATCAGGGCACCCGGTTCAGCAATATTAATGTCTCCCAACATACCGAGGCTGGCGGAAACTCCGCCCATCGTGGGATGGGTCAGCACGGAGATATAGGGGATCCCTTGTTCTGCCATGCGTCCCAGCACAGCGCTGGTTTTCGCCATCTGCATCAAGGACAACAAGCCTTCCTGCATGCGGGCTCCGCCGGTCGCCGAGAAACACACCAGGGGTACCCTCATGCGCAGACATTCCTGGCCGGCCCGTGCGAACTTTTCTCCGACCACCGATCCCATGGACCCCCCCATATAAGCAAATTCAAATGCACAGGCCACGATATCGCGTCCGGCGAGCTTTCCCACCAGGGCGATCAATGCATCTTTCTCGGAGGTTTTTTTCTGGGCGGCGATAATTCGATCGCGGTATCTCTTATGGTCACGAAATTTGAGTACATCCACCGGTTCAAGGTCGCCTGCGATTTCGCGTTTCTTGCCCGGGTCAAGGAATTGTTCCAGCCTGACCCTCGCTGCAATGGGCATGTGCTTGGCGCACTTGGGGCACACGGCCAGGTTACGGTCGAGTTCGGGCTTGTACAGCACGGCTGAACACGCCGCGCATTTGGTCCACAGCCCCTCTGGTACCTTACGTTTAGACCTGCCTTCGGTACGGATTCGCGAAGGCATGAGTTTTTGCAACCAGCTCATATCAGTTCCTATTGTCCATTGCATGACGTATGGGCGCAAGAAAGTCCATCACCCGTTCACAGGCATCATTGCTGGACCCGGCATGCTGCAGCTGCTCAACCAGCGCACTGCCAATCACCACCGCGTCGGCCAGGCCGGCAACCGCAGCCGCATTATCCGCGGTCTTGATGCCGAAACCAACGGCGATCGGCAGATCGCTGTGCGCGCGGATTTCCCGAACCGGACCGCCAAGGTCAGCCTCGTCCAGGCGGTCAGCCCCGGTGATGCCCTTGTACGCAACGTAGTACAAAAATCCGCTCGCCTGCGCGGCAATGAACCGCAGCCGCTCGCTGGTGGTGGTGGGCGCCACCAGGTAGATGGGACAAATGTCCTGCGCCGCCAGGTGCCCGCGCAAGTCGCTCATTTCCTCCGGCGGGCAATCCACCAGCAGTATCCCATCTACACCGGCCCGGCCGGCATCCCTGGCAAAGGCTGCATGACCATAGCGCTCAATCGGATTCAGGTATCCCATCAGCACAATGGGCGTAGCCGGATCCTGGTCGCGAAACGATGCGACGGTGTCCAGCACACTGCGCAGCGTTACACCCCTGGAAATCGCGCGTTCGCTGGCCGACTGGATGACCGGCCCGTCCGCCGCCGGATCGGAAAACGGCACGCCGAGTTCCAACAGATCGGCGCCTGATTTTACCAACGCGTGCATGATCTCAACCGTCCACGCAGGCTCGGGGTCGCCCACCGTAATAAAGGGAACCAGGGCCTTGCGACCGGTGCGCGACAATGCCGCAAAACCTGTGTTTATTCTGTTGCTCACAGGGAAATATTCTCCAGTTCGGCAACGCTGTAGACGTCTTTGTCGCCTCGTCCGGAAAGATTGACCAGCAAGGTCTGGTCGGCGTTCATTGCGCGCGCCAGTTTCATTGCATATGCAATCGCATGGCTGCTTTCCAAGGCTGGCAATATCCCCTCCAGTCGCGTCAGCTTGTGAAATGCATCGAGTGCTTCGCGGTCCGTCACAGCGACATATTCGACCCGCCCGGAGTCCTTGAGCCAGGCATGCTCCGGACCCACGCCGGGATAGTCCAAACCGGCGGAAATGGAGTGCGTATGCATAATCTGGCCGGCATCGTCATCCATCAGATAAGTCCGGCAACCATGCAGGACTCCCGGCCGGCCGGCACACAGTGAAGCCGCATGCTGCCCGGTATCGAGCCCCTTGCCCGCAGCCTCCACCCCAAACATTTTCACCGATGCATCCCCGATAAACGGATGAAACAGGCCGATGGCGTTGGAACCGCCACCGACACAGGCCACCAGCGCATCCGGCAGAGTATCGTAGTGCTCCATCATTTGACGGCGGGCTTCGCGCCCGACCACCGCATTGAAATCCCGCACCATCACGGGATAGGGGTGCGGTCCGGCGACGGTGCCAATGATGTAATAAGTGTCGTCTAGGTTGCTTACCCAATCCCTCATAGCCTCATTGAGCGCATCTTTCAGTGTTTTTGAACCCGCTGTGACGGTACGTACTTCCGCGCCCAGCAAACGCATACGAAAGACGTTGATGGCCTGGCGATGGACGTCCACTTCTCCCATGTAAATGACGCAGGTCTGCCCCAGGCGTGCGGCCACGGTTGCCGCGGCGACGCCATGCTGCCCCGCACCCGTTTCCGCGATCACGCGGGTCTTGCCCATGTAGTGGGCGAGGAGTGCCTGGCCCACCGTGTTGTTGATCTTGTGTGCACCGGTATGGTTGAGGTCTTCGCGCTTGAGCAGGATACGTGCACCACCGGCCAGTTCGGTCAACCTGCGGGCAAAATAGATGGGCGAAGGGCGCCCGACATAAAACGCCAGGTCAGAATCCATGCGCGCCATGCATTCCTGGTCCCGGCGCCAGCGCCCATAAGCTTCTTTCAATTCGTCCAGGGCGTGAATCAGGGTTTCCGCAACGTAAGCGCCGCCGTAAGGACCAAAATGGCCCGATTCATCCGGTTCTGAAACGGACAGGATGGTGTTTTCTGCCTCTTTACTCACCTGGCTACTCGCTTTTTGCCCGTTCAATAAATCGCCGTATCGCTGCGGCATTCTTGATGCCCGGTGCTTCCTCCACACCGCTTGAAACATCCACCGCCCAGGGCTTCACAAGACGGACCGCTGCCCGGACATTGTCCGGGGTCA
The DNA here is from genome assembly GCA_036447475.1 of Lysobacterales bacterium. Taxonomy (GTDB): domain Bacteria; phylum Pseudomonadota; class Gammaproteobacteria; order Xanthomonadales; family SZUA-36; genus JAJRRA01. Next base: position 22,639 of record JAZFUZ010000019.1, read on the forward strand.
AGCCGCCCGCCAGGATCAATGGCTGTCCGGTCTGAGCTATCTGCCCCCAATCAAAAGCCCGGCCGGTACCGCCCAGCTCACCCGGCTCATGACTGTCCATGAGCACGGCCGCGGCATCGACAAATTGCTGTGCCGCCTGCTGCGCAGCATGCCCGGAGTTCATGCTCACCGCCTTGATGTAAGGTAAGCCAAACTGCCGGCAATACGCGGCATCCTCCCTGCCATGAAACTGCAGCAGTGACAGCGGCACTTGCTCGAGGATGCCGGCAACCTGCTCCGCATCCTGGTCAAGAAACAAGCCAACACGGGCCACGAACGCCGGTACCAATTGTACGAGTTCCCGTGCTTTGCGGGGGTCGATCACACGCTTGCTGCCTGCGGCAAATACAAAACCAACCGCGTCCGCTCCGTAGGAGACCGCGGCACGGACGTCACGGCCCCGCGTCAAGCCACATATTTTAACCCTAACCCGCATCGGGAAAAGCCGGAGCCGGTGCCGGGAAATCATATTGTTCCGGGTACCGGGCGCTTACAAAATAGAGTCCCTCGGGCGCAGCCGTGGGTGCAGCCAGTGTACGGTCTTGCCGCGCCAGCACTTCACCAACCCACTCCGGGGACGCCTCACCCAGGCCAACCCGGATCAGGCTGCCGGCAATGTTCCGGACCATGTGATGCAGGAAACCATTGGCGGTCACCTCCAGGCTGATTGTATCGCCCTCGCGCTGCACTGAGATTTGCTGGATTTCACGAACCGCGTGTGTCGCCTGGCAGGCGCTGGCGCGGAAGGAAGTAAAATTATGTTCACCGAGCAATAACTGGGCAGCATCCTGCATCTTATCAGCGTCCAGCGGTGTTCGGCACCAACTCTTCCGGTTGGCATCAAGAGCCGGCCGAATCCAGCGGTTCAGAATGACGTATCGATAACTGCGGGAAAAGGCGCTGAAGCGGGCGTGAAACCCTTCATCCACCTGGCGAATCCACAAGGCGCTGGCTGCCGCAGGCAGGTGGCTGTTGAGGCCCAGTATCCAGGATCGTTCCGAACGGTCCGCATCTGAATCAAAGTGGGCCACCTGGCCTAATGCGTGTACGCCGGTGTCTGTCCTGCCGCAACAGGTGACCCTGGCTGGGTGATTCGCGACCCGGGCAAGGGCTTTTTCAACGCAAGCTTGTACCGTGGGCTGCTGGCGCTGGATTTGCCAGCCCAGGAAGGCACAGCCATCATATTCTAATCCTAAGGCATATCGCATATCACATTGAAGGAGTACTAGAGCATATCCTTCATTTTGTTCGCATCGGCTTGTTGTTGTTCTGAACCGTTGACGATCACTTCTTCCAGAATGACTCGTGCGGCTTCCTTGTCACCCATGGAGATATAGGCCCGTGCCAGGTCCAACTGGATTTCCGGATCAGCACTTTCCTCATCCAGCACATGGGCATCTTCATCCTCATCGAAAAGATTTTTACCGGCCGGCTCGGTTTGAGCAGCTTCAGATTCACCGGTGGCCGGCGCCTCTGCCGGTGCTGCCACCACCTCTTCCGCAGCCTGATCCTGGGCCACTTCCTGATCGGCCACTGTTTCCTCAGCTGTGGAATCCGGAGCCCGGCGGACAGTTTCAGTCTCCTTTTTGAATTCACGCAGCGGATCAGGGGCGCCACCCCGGTCGGCAACCACCTTGTCAGTACTGCCACGATGGCTCATCAACCAGCCCAAAAGCACCACCATGAGCACCAGCAGACCCAACAGCCAAAGCGAAAGCCGATTGTACCAGGGCTCTTCCTGGGGTGGTGAAGACACAACTTTCGGCACAGCCGTTGTTTGTGGATCGGCCAGCCTTTCCTGGCGCAGGCGCTGCTCCATGCTGGCCAGATTCTCGTCTTCCAGCGTAGCTTCACGACGTTCCGCCAACTGGCTTTCAAGCTCCTGCAGACGCCGTTCCAGGTAGGTATTCTGCTGCTGCTGATTGATCAGTTCTTCTTCTTTACGGGACAGTTTCTCCTGCAGCGCCAGCGCTGATTCCGCATCATCCGCGCCGACCTCTGATTGCTCAAAGCCGGAGGCGCTGCCCGAAGAATTGTCTTCAGATGGCGGCAGTATTTCCAATTGACTTGGGGCCGGATCAGCTGGCACCAAATCAGGTGATGCAGACGGCGGCGCTTCATCCCCAGAAAGGGGTTCTGCAACAGCTTGTTGCGCGATCTGTTCGTCCACAGCAGGCTCTGTCGCGACACTTTCCTCGGCAAGTATAGGAACGGCCATGATTCTATTCCGTCGCGACTGGAATGCATCAGCTTGTCGCTTGACCTCGCTGCTTGCCGAAGCAGCAGAGATTGAATTGACGTCGTCCCGCTGCGGCATATACAGAATGGCCCCGCGCTGCAGCAGATTAATGTTGTTGCTGGAAAACGCCTCGGGGTTTAGACGCTGAATGGCCAGCATCACTTTGTTCAGGTTGAGCCTTCTGCCGGCAGACCAGTCCCTTGTAATGCGCCACAGGGTATCCCCGCCTTGCACCGGGTAATAATCATCTGCTCCTAAAATAGCAGCATCGCCCACAGTGGTAGCTGCAGTTGCAGTTGCAGTTGCAGTTGCAGTTGCAGCAGCGGGCCGTGAGCGCGGTGCTGCAGTTGCCGCTTCGATGCGGGGCGCCGGAGCGGGCTGACTGAAGGTCGGGGGGTCCAGGAACAGCGTGTATTCGCGCAGCATGCGTCCCCTGGACCAGTTCACCTCGAGGATCAAACGCAGCACTGGATTATTGATGTCTAATGTGCTGTTAACGGCTATGTAGGCGTTCCCGTCCAGATTTTCAACTGAAAACCGCAACGGCACCGAAACATCATCACGGCTGGCACCGATCAACTCGTAGTCTGCCCCAGCAGCCAGGCCGGCGCTTACCGAAGCCAGGTCGTCCGCGGGACTGGTAATGAGCTCGATTTTGACTACCAGCGGCTGACCCAGGAAAGATTCAAGCTTCGCTTCCCCCAGCCCAAGCGACCAGGCCAGCTGGCTGAAAGCAAGTAAAGATGCCGCCAACAGGACCTGGGTGTAGCAGTAGTTTCTAGTCTTCATGAGTCTCTCCGTCTTTCCCTGACTTGTAACAGAATATCCATAATCTGGATGGCGTTCAAAGCGGCGCCCTTGCGTATATTGTCCGCCACAACCCACATGTTGATGCCACGAGGATGGCTCAAGTCGCGCCGCAATCTTCCCACATATACGGCATCTTTACCGGCGGCATGGGTAACGGGCGTGGGGTGGATCATATCCTTGCCTTCCAGCAATTCCACGCCTTCCGCGGCTGCCAGCAGTTTCCTGACTTGCTCAATGCTGATGTCTTCACGGGTTTCAAAATGCACCGCTTCAGCGTGGCCGAAAAAGACCGGCACCCGGACCGCCGTTGCATTGACCAGCACCTCGGGATCTTCCCATATTTTCTGTGTTTCCCACAGCATCTTCATTTCTTCCCGCGAATAACCATTGTCCAGAATTTCGTCGATTTGCGGTAAAACATTGAATGCGATGGGTTGGGCAAATTTGCTGACATTGGGCTCCTTGAAATTCAGCCGCTGAGCAGTCTGAAGCGCAAGTTCTTCCAGCCCGCTGCGGCCGGCACCGGATACCGACTGGTAGGTAGCCACGTTAATCCTGGCAATACCTGCCGCCCGGTAAACCGGCGCCAGGGCAACGATCATCTGGATGGTCGAGCAATTGGGGTTAGCGATAATGCAACCGCCTGTCAGGCCGTCCAGCACATGGGCGTTCACTTCCGGAATCACCAGCGGAATGTCGTCGTCGTAACGAAAAGCGGAAGTATTATCAATAACGATGGCGCCCGCTGCAACCGCTCTTGGCGCATATTCCTTGCTGACCGAGCCACCGGCCGAAAACAGTGCGAAATCCACTTTGGAGAAATCGAAATTCGCGAGATTTTTGATGGTTAACTGCGCATTGCCGAACTCCACGTCTTCACCCTCGGAACGTTCACTGGCAAGGGCCACAATGTGATCCGTCCGGTAGCCCTGCCCGGCGAGAATGGACAACATTACCTCACCTACGGCTCCACTGGCTCCGACCACGGCTATATTCGGCTTGTGTTTCATCTGCAAAATTATAGTGTAATTACGGGTTGCCGTTGCATCGTTTTTATCCGTTCTGCGCCCGATGGCGTAAAACATGATCCATCAACACCAGCGCCAGCATGGCCTCGACAATGGGAGTCGCCCGAATTCCGACACAGGGATCATGACGGCCATGCGTGACAATTTCCACTTCATTGCCGTCAATATCCAGCCCTCTGCAGGGAATTCTGAGGCTGGAAGTCGGTTTGAAAGCAGTGCTGACAAGCACATCCTGTCCGCTCGATATTCCACCGAGGATACCCCCTGCGTGGTTGCTTAGAAAACCCTCCCTGGTCATTTCATCGCGGTGCTGGGTACCATTTTGTGTAACGCAGTTAAAACCAGCACCGATTTCGACCCCTTTTGCGGCATTGATGCCCATCATGGCACTGGCCAGGTCCGCATCAAGTTTGCCGTATACCGGTGCGCCCAGGCCGATGGGCACCTTTCGCGCTACGACATTCACCCGCGCCCCGACTGAATCGCCTGATTTGCGCAGAGCATCCATGAAGGACTCGAGTTCAGGCACCTTTTCAGGATCAGGGCAGAAAAATGGATTGTCGTCTATCGTCTCCCAATGCATGTTTTCATCGGTCCTGATCGGCCCCAATTGCGCCAGCCAACCCTGAATTTCCACACCGTGGTTCAGCTTGAGCCACTTGCGGGCGATGGCGCCGGCCGCCACCCGCATGGCGGTTTCCCGCGCAGAAGAGCGCCCACCTCCGCAATAGTCCCTCAGACCGTACTTTTTCCAATAAGTGAAATCCGCATGCCCCGGTCGGAACTGACGCTTGGTATTCTCGTAATCGCTGGATTTTGCGTCCGTATTCTCAATCAACAGGGCGATCGGCGTACCGGTGGTTCTGCCTTCAAAAACCCCGGACAATATTTGTACATCGTCCTTTTCCCGGCGCTGGGATGTATACCTGGATTTTCCCGTGGCGCGGCGCAGGAGCTGGACCCTGATTTCCGACGCATCGATTTCCAGCCCCGGGGGACAGCCATCAATCACGCAGCCAATCGCAGGGCCATGGCTTTCGCCAAAAGTCGTAACCCGGAACAGGTGTCCAAACGTATTATGTGACATTTTTCCTTTCCTCTAAAAGATCTGCCAATTGCGAGCCGGCATGTTCCAGTTCCTCGCAGGTCAATATAAAAACACCCGAACCGCCGCTGCTGAACTCCAGCCAGAGAAAGGGCAGTTCCGGCAATAACGCGACCAGCCGGTGTTTACTTTCACCCACTTCGCACACCAGCACAGCCTTTGCCGACAGAAAACGCGGTGCATCCATCAGGATGGATAAAACGGCGTTCAACCCATCGCTCCCTGAAACCAGGCCTAAAACCGGTTCTGCCCGATACTCGCCCGGCAAGGCATTGATCGATGCTGCGGGAACGTAAGGCGGGTTCGCCACGATCAGATCATAAGGCCGGGCAGGCAGGGAGTGGAACAAATCAGATTCGATCAAACTCACACGGTCACCCACAGCATGCCGGCTGATATTGCGGGCGGCAATTTCGAGCGCCTCCCTGGAGACATCCACTGCATCGACCCGGGTCCGGGGCAGGTACCGGGCAATAGCGATCGCAATGCAAGCGCTTCCGGTACACATATCCAGCACGCGGCCGACGTTCGCGGGGTCCACCCAGGGCTGGAACCGTTCCAGCACGAGTTCAGCGATGGGCGAACGCGGAATCACGGCAGCACGGCCGGATTCGAACTCGAGCCCTGCAAAACGGGCGCTGCCGGTCAGGTATGCCAGCGGTGTTTTTTGGCCAATGCGGGCATCCAGCAATTCCCGGAGCTGTTGTTCCTCGATCGCGTCAAGTTCCCTGTCCCAATCCTCAAAACTACCGTCCACACTGGCACTGACGGCATGCAGAACCAGCCAGGCTGCCTCATCACGGGCGTTATCGGTACCGTGGCCGAAATGAAGATCTGCGCCATCCAGTTTCCTGCTCACCCACTCGGTCCACTGCCCAACATTCATCTTCAAAGTCCAAAATTCCAGCGCTTCAGGGCAACTGTTTACAGATCCCCGAGGGCCTGCACGATAGAAAGCATTCCTGCTGCGCAGGATCCTTGCACAAAGTATAATCGAGCTTTCACTACAGAATGGTTTTGATTTGACTGCCAACGGTTTCAAGATCCGGTTTTTTATCATGGCGGCCCTGCTGGCAGCCGTGAGCGCGCTCGGTGGTGTGGCGTTGTGGAACTTAAGCCAGGCTCGCAACCAGAGCCCGGTCTCGTCATTGCTGGTGCTGCCGGACCCCCGTGTAGTCGCAGATTTCAGGCTGACCGATCATCATTCGCAGCCCTTCACTCTTGCAGACCTGCACGGCAAGTGGTCGCTGATCTTCTTCGGTTTCACCCATTGCCCTGATGTCTGTCCCGGAACACTTTTTGAGCTGCACCAGGTCAACGCAAACATGCAACAAACTTTGCAGGCAGCAACGGACCCGCCGCAGATCCTCTTTATCTCGGTGGATCCGGAACGCGACACACCGGCCAAGCTGGAGCAGTACCTGGCGTACTTCGACCCAGGGTTTATCGGCATCACGGGAGATCATGCGCAGCTGTTGCCGCTTACCCGTCAATTGGGAATCGCCTACCGGATCGAGGAACACGAGCCTGGAACGCCGGATTACGGTGTTGATCATTCCGCCAGCATTCTGCTGATCAACCCGCAGGGCCGGCTTTACGGGGCATTCCCGGCGCCGCATGATGCGGCAAAGATCTCAGCGGATCTGTTGGTGATCATCGAGGATTAATCCCCGTGGGTTTACTCGAAAACATCCTCGCCGGTATCCAGTACCTGCTCCCGCACCACCTGCTGTCGGGGCTGGCGCACTGGTTCATGCGCATCCGGGTCAAGACGATAAAAAACGCACAAATCGCATTGATCAGTGAGCTGACGGGTGTGGACTGGAGCGAATCAAAACTGAAATCCGTATCTGATTTTGAAAATTTCAATGCCTTTTTTACCCGTGAACTGATGCCCGGCGTCCGGCCGGTTGACCCGGATCCATCCTCATTTGTTTCACCCAGTGACGGCAAAATAAGCCAGTGCGGCAGGTTGACGAATGACCGGATACTGCAGGCCAAGGGACAGCACTATACCCTCAGAGCGCTGCTCGCCAACGATCCGGCAGCCAGCGATTTCCACAACGGATTCTTCCATACCATTTACCTGTCGCCGCGCGATTATCACCGCGTCCACATGCCGGTGAGCGGTCATCTGCAGCGCATGATCCACGTGCCGGGTCGGGTGTTCAGTGTCGCAGCCTATACCGTGCATCGTGTGCCCGGGCTTTTCACCCGCAATGAGCGTGTGATCAGCCTGTTCGAGACCGCCCACGGGCCGATGGCCGTTATCCTGGTCGGCGCCATGCTGGTATCGAGCATGGAGACCACCTGGTCCGGTGTCGTCACGCCCCCCCGGGGCAAGCGGGTCACCAGGGGCGACTGGAGCAGACGGGATATCCAGCTCGAAAAAGGCCAGGAAATGGGCCGCTTCAATATGGGCTCGACCGTGATCCTGTTACTGCCTGCCGGCGCAGTATCCATGCTGGAAGACTACGGCCAGGGGGACATCGTGGTCATGGGCCAGAAACTCGGCCGCCTGCGTTAATGGTAGAACCTTTGCAACACCCGCCAACGATGAAAAGACTCATTATCTGGCTCCTGATTTCCACGGCCGCGCTGGCACAAGATGAGCGCCCTGTTCCACCCATCAGCCTCGCAGATCTGGGTGAAAAAGCTGCAGTGATTGTGCTGGCCCAGGTCAAAGACACGGATTATTTTTACCGGCGTGCATACCCGGTCAGCGGCAGCGCCTATCTGAAAATCCTGATTGCTTACAAAATCGACAGACCCATGGAACTGATCGAAGTCTATGAACATGGCTTGCATGAAAACGAATGCTATTTTCCCAACCCTACGGTGTTCGAAGAAGGCCGGCGGTACCTGCTGTTTCTGCAGCCGGATCCTGTCCAGCCGGAGCGCTACCGGGGACTTGCCGAGGGCTGTGCCCTGGACGTGCTGGTCGAGGATGATCATCGCTATGCACTGCGTTATCCAGTGACCGGCATCGATCTGGCTGATGCACTGGAAGACCTTGCAACAGAATTGCACTTTGGCGATTCGTACGCCATTGAAGATGAAGATTCCCTCGCATCAACGGAGCGCAACGCCCTGCTGGATGGCGGCTGGATCGTTCCCTTTGAGGCGGCGAAAAAGAAGACCGCGCCCGGAATGCCGGGTATGCCGCCAGTTGCAGTCGCCGGCCGGCAATGGATCTACACCCACGGCATCGATTTGATGACCATTCGGCAAATGCTGGGGCCCATGCAGGACAGATGAGCTTCCTGGGGCATGTAACTAGGCAACCACCCGGTAACACGGCTGGTAGGCGCTGTCACCGGGAATTTTCATCCGGTTTTCCGCCACGAAACCGGACAGCAAAGCATCCAGCGACCGCATGATGTCCGGTTCGCCCCGAATTTCGAAATTCCCGTGTTCACGGATCATCCGCAGTCCTTCCGGTTTGACATTGCCGGCCACAATCCCTGAAAAAGCCCGGCGCAGATTGGCAGCCAGTTCGTGGATTGGCAGATCACGGCTGATGACCAGGGCCGCCATGTTTTCGTGGTTGGCCTGGAATGGAATCTGGAATGCCTGGTCAATTTCAAGCATCCAGTTGAAATAGAAAGCATCGTGGGTTTTGACGCGGAACTTGCGTACCTGCTCCATGCCCTGTGCCATCACCTGGGCAACCCGGGCCGGGTCACCGACGATGATCTCATAACACCGACAGGCCTGCTCGCCCAGGGTCAGCCGAATGAACTGATCGATTTGTTCGAAATAGGCGGCCGATTCCAGCGGCCCGGTCATGATCAGTGGAACCGGCATTTCGGCGTTGGCCGGATTGAGCAGGATACCGACCAGATAGAGGACTTCCTCCGCGGTTCCTACACCACCGGGAAATACGATCATACCGTGACCCAAGCGGACGAAGACTTCCAGACGCTTCTCGATATCCGGCATAATCACCAGTTCATTGACGATTGGATTGGGTGACTCTGCCGCGATGATGCCGGGCTCTGAAATACCGATATAACGGCCGGGCGAGACCCGCTGTTTCGCATGCGCAATGGTGGCGCCTTTCATCGGTCCCTTCATCGCCCCGGGTCCGCAGCCGGTGATGATGTTCAGCCGGCGCAAGCCCAATTCGTAACCACACTTCTTGGAGTAGTCGTACTCCGCCCTGGCGATTGAATGACCGCCCCAGCAGACGACAAGGTTCGGATCAACCGCCGGTACCAGCGTACCTGCATTACGCAGCATCTCGAACACGGCATTGGTGATGCCGGAAGAATTTTCCAGGTCATGGCTGGGGTGCCCGCAGATTTCGCTGTCGAAATAAACCAGGTCGCGGATGACGGCGGAAAGTAATTCACGGATACCCTCAATGATCCGCCCATCGACGAACGCCGACCCCGGCGCATTACGCAATTCGAGGCGCAAGCCCCGGTTGACCTGCTGCACCTCGATCCTGAAATCGCTGTATGTCGCCAGCATCGCCTCCGCATCGTCACCCTGGTTGCCGCTGTTGAGTACCGCCAGGGCACAGCGTTTCAGCAGGCCCGCAAGATCACCACGGCTGGCGTCATGCAGGCGTTCAACTTCGTGGCGGCTAAGGGTGTTGAGCATGCCCGCCGGATACAGGCGGGTGGAAAC
>JAZFUZ010000020.1:0-3748 GCA_036447475.1 Lysobacterales bacterium
CAGATATACCGCCGGACACTGGAGCATCACCAGGTGCTCAAAAAAACCCAACTCCAGGAGCAAACTGAAAATTGATCTCGCCACTGCTGACACTGGCATTCTTTATCACGGCCCTGGCTTATTCCATGGTTGGATTCGGCGGAGGTTCCACTTACAACGCCCTGCTTGTTCTGGCAGACGTCGATTACCGCCTGATTCCATCGATAGCCCTGATTTGCAATATCCTGGTGGTATCGGGTGGTGTTTACTGGTTCTGGCGCGAAGGTCATTTCAACATCCGGGAAATTCTGCCGTTTATCGCCCTGTCGGTCCCCATGGCCTGGCTGGGAGGACGCCTCCCGATCTCCCAGCAATCGTTCCTGGGCCTGCTGGGTTTTACCCTGCTGCTTACGGGTGTGCAAATGCTGGTCGGCCCATCCCGAGCGGATAGCGATCATCGTCATCGGCTTGTAAACTCCTGGCTGGTTGGGCTGCCTTCAGGCGCGGCCATCGGACTGCTCTCGGGAATAGTGGGTATTGGAGGTGGTATATTTCTCTCACCTTTGCTGCACCTAACCCGGTGGGCCGGAGCATACAAGATTGCTGCTGCTTCCAGTGCGTTTATACTGTTAAACTCGATTGCCGGTTTGAGCGGACAATTGATGAAACAGGCAGCGAGTGAGCCATCACGACAGTGGGCAGGAGAACAGTTGATCAATGCCTGGCCACTGTTCCTGGTGGTGGTAGCTGGCGGACAAATCGGCAGCCGCCTGGGCTCAAAGCACCTGCCGGAACGGTGGGTCAAGGCCCTGACCGCAGCCCTGGTGCTTTATGTTGCAGCGCGTTTGTTATTGAAATGGTATGAAATGACTTTCGGTCTATAGAAATATGCAGATACCCATAAAAATCACTGAACCTGCGCCACTGCAAGATCGCCTGCGGCGTCCATTGCGCGAGTTGCGCATGTCCGTCATCGACCGCTGCAATTTTCGTTGCACCTATTGCATGCCGGAAGACTCACTGCAGGGGCGGCGCAATTTTCTGCCCCTGGTGAAGCTCCTGACCGATCACGAGATCGAAGACCTGGTGTATACCTTTGTCGACCTGGGCGTCCGTAAACTTCGTATCACCGGTGGTGAACCCCTGCTCCGGCCCGGACTGCCCGGACTGATTCAGGCGCTGGCAGCCATTCCCGAGCTCAATGATATTGCGCTGACCACGAATGGCGTCATGCTGCCCCGCCTGGCCGATGACCTGGCAGAAGCGGGTCTTGGCCGCATCACGGTCAGCCTGGATACGCTGGACGAGGCCGTACTCGATCGGATGAGTGGCGGCAAGGCCCGGCTCTGCCAAATCCTGGACGGTATCTCAGCCGCAGAATCGGCCGGTTTCAGGCACCTCAAAATCAATACCGTGGTACAGCGCGGTGTAAACGATCACACGATCATGGATCTGCTGGCCTATTTCCGCGGCAGCGGTCACAGCGTCCGCCTGATCGAATACATGGATGTGGGTAACTGCAATCACTGGGACGTTTCTGAAGTTGTGCCGTCGGCTGAATGGATCGAAAAAATCAACGCCGAGTGGCCGATCAGGTCGGTGCAAAGGCACACTGCGGCCGAGACTGCTCAACGCTACGAATACGTGGACGGCCAGGGGGAAATTGGCTTGATCAGTTCCATTTCCAATCCTTTTTGTGGCGGCTGCACCCGCGCCCGTGTCACGGCCGACGGAATTTTTTATACCTGCCTGTTCTCCAACAAGGGTACCAACCTGATGCCGCTGATTCGGCACAACGAGAACTCTACTGAACTTCTCGAACGTATCCAGTCGGAGTGGGAGCAACGGGACGATCGCTACAGTGAAGAACGTGGCCAGCCGGGACACGACCAGAAAAAAGTTGAAATGTACCGAATGGGCGGATGAGCCAATGAAAAACATCAAGGTCAGGTATTTTGCGGCATACCGTGAAGAAACCGGCATCGGATCCGAAACGGTCAGTACCGGCGCGGGCACCCCCGCTGAACTTTTTGCCGAATGCTCCGTGAGGCATGCAGGACTGCAATCCTATTCCGCCGCCCTGGTGGCCATTAATGATGAAATGTCAGACTGGAATACAGCCCTTTGCGAGGATGATGAAGTGCTGTTTTTCCCACCGGTGGCAGGCGGATGAAGCACTTCGAAATCACCAGGCAAGCCATTGATCCGGACGCTTTCAGGAAACAATTGCTGGACCCGTCATGCGGTGCCTATGTTCAGTTCGATGGCTGGGTGCGTAACCACAACGAGGGGCAGCGTGTGCTGCGCCTGGAATATGAAGTCTACGAGCCGCTGGCGGTGAAAGAGGGTCAGATCATCATCGATGAAGCCATTGAGCGCTTTGGAGTGACTAATGCTTGCGGCGTACACCGTAGTGGATTGTTGGAACTGTCCGATGTGGCAGTCGTGGTGGGGGTCTCTTCACCGCACCGGGATGCCGCCTTCCGTGCCTGCCGCTACATCATCGACGAAACCAAGGCCAGGCTGCCGATCTGGAAAAAAGAATACTACGAAAACGGTGAAACCGAATGGGTAAACTGCAAGCACTGCGGGCGTCACCAGAGTCCGGGCCCAGAGCCGGGGTCTGATGCTCGAACCTGACCCCGGCTCTCATTTACAGTTGGCCAAACAGGTCTTTAACAATTGCCTGCGCTTCTTCCGGCATGCCATCTGGATTAATCCAGGTACCTCGTTTGCCGCCTGACTTGAACAGCAGGCGTATTTTGCCGATCTCCAGCGCCGCGTTGACCGGCTTGGTCAGATCCCAGATGGTCAGCAGCGCAACCGACAAACCAGTAAGCGCTTCCATCTCCACACCGGTTTTCTCCGCGATCTCGGCCACACAAAGCAATTCTACCGAATGATCGTCAGGTCGCAGAATTGAGTGGACCATTACCCGATTAAGCGATATCGGGTGGCACAGCGGGATCAGGGACGGCGTCTGTTTTGCTGCCTGGATACCGGCAATTTCCGCCATTGCCAGTGGATCTCCTTTGGGCAGCTTGCCTTCCACCAACAGAGAAAATGCCTGCTCTCCCAGGTGAATCTTCCCACCAGCAATGGCGATTCGCCGGCTTACGGCCTTGCCGGATATATCAGCCATTGACCAATGTTGGCTCTTAATTTTACTCATTGAAATCAGCATCCCTCAATTTTTACTACGCATCTGACCAGCATACCACCGGGCAATCAGATCTCGTTCTTCATCACTCATATGCGTGACATTTGCCAGCGGCATGGATTGCTTAATAATCACCGCGTCAAAAATAATCGAAGCCTGCAAATCAACCGCTTCGGTACGATCCAGTTGTACGCCCAACGGTGCCGCTGCAAACCCCGGGTGATCCGGTTTGGCTGCGTGACAAGTAACGCAGCGAGCCTGAAGAACCGGCATTATGGCGGCGGTCGACGGGAAGGCAATTTTATCGTCAATATCCGGTCTTGGCTCGGGCCTCAAGGCAAAAATCAGCGCGGCCAGCACCAGCAGGGAAAGCGGCAGCACCAGTCTGCTGTGTTTTTCAAGGTGCCGGATGTTGAACCAGTGACGAATCCCCACCCCAACCATGGAAATCACCAACAGCACCAACCAATTCCACGGGTGGCCAAACGTGCCGGCGTAGTGACTGCTGATCATGATAAACAGCACCGGCAGCGTGAAATAGTTATTGTGCCGTGAACGTGCCAGGGCGTTTTGACCCTTTTGCGGATCAGGCACCCGCTGTTCAATCAC
>JAZFUZ010000021.1:0-9379 GCA_036447475.1 Lysobacterales bacterium
GACGGAGTTGGCTGTGGCGATATAAGGTGGAAGCTTTGTCGATAGCGAAAAATAGTCCGGCAGCCAGAAGACAATACCGATTAGAAGGCCCATGTGATGGCTGGTTTCCGTCATGGTGTTAGAATAGAAGAAATATTAAACGCGAAATTTAATTCATAGTTATTGCGCTTGGCATGACGTTCATGGTATGGATCGGGTGCAGTTCACACAAGCGAGAAGATGATGGGTAATTGGACTTTTTTGAGCAACTACGGTCATGTATTGGTTTGCCTGTCCCGCAATAACCAAGCCAGGTTGAGAGACGTTGCATTCGAGGTGGGCATCACCGAGCGCGCAGTCCAGAAAATCGTGAGGGACATGCAGGATGCGGGTTTTATTACGATCAGCAAGCAAGGCCGGTGCAACCGTTACCGGCTCAATAAGCGCAAGTCGCTGCGCCACGGCCTGGAATCACACTGCAGCGTTGGAAAATTGCTGGCACTGGTAACACGGCCAGATCCGCTTAAGGCTGCTCCCGTGCCCGAACCGGCACAACAAGCTGCTCCGCATGCTTTGGAGGTCAAGAAGAAAGCAGACGAAAAGAAGACACCGGTCGAAGCTCGCCGGCAGGGCAGCCTTTTCTGATGAACTGGATGATCTACGGCGCCAATGGCTACACCGGGAAATTGATGGCCCGTGAAGCCGCCCGGCGGGGTCTTCATCCGATCCTGGCTGGCCGTAACCAAGATTCAATATGCGCAGTGGCTGCTGAACTGGGACTGGAAAGCCGGGTATTCAGTCTGGATGATCCACCCACCACGCTCAGGGGTGTTGCGGGCTGCAAACTTGTTTTGCATTGTGCCGGCCCGTTTTCCGATACCAGCCAGCCGATGATCGAGGCTTGCCTGGCGGCAGGTGTGCATTACCTGGACATTACCGGCGAAATTCCGGTATTCCAGAATGCCCACCGACAGGCCGACCAGGCCCGGCGTGCAGATATCGTACTCATCCCGGGCGTCGGTTTTGACGTGGTGCCCTCTGATTGTCTGGCCGCCAGCCTGGTAGAGGCCCTTCCCGCGGCGATAAAGCTGGTACTGGCTTTCGAGGCCGGAGGCGGACCAAGTCCGGGTACCGCCAAGACCAGCGTGGAAGGCCTGGGGATGGGTGGGCGCGTGCGGCGGGATGGGAAGCTGGTCGAAGTCCCGCTTGCCTGGAAAACCCGCTCGATTCCCTTTGCCCATGCTGATCGCAGCGCAATGACGATACCCTGGGGTGATGTTTACACTGCCTTCATCAGCACAGGTATTCCTGACATCGAGGTTTACATGGCCGTTTCCCCGGGCACGATTGCAAAAATGCAGCGCATGAGATGGTTCAAACCGTTGTTGGGCCTGGGCTTCATCCAGTCCTTCTTGAAAAAACAGGTGGAAAATCGCTTTCGTGGCCCCAGTGACTCGAAGCGGCAAAAATCCCGGTCAGAGCTCTGGGGTGAGGTCACCAGTGCAGATGGCAGAACCATCTCCGCTACCATGACCGCCCCCAACGGATACGACCTGACGGTCACTGCCGGCCTGGGGATCGCCCAGCACCTGCTTGAAAACGACGTGGAAGGCGGTTACTACACGCCCTCATTGCTAATGGGTGCCGCTTACGCCGCCTCGCTCCCGGGCGTTAAGATGAAAATCCTATCCTAGCCCGCATATTGCACGAAGGCGGACGAATAATTGACTAAATTATGAATATCTTAAATGTTTATGGCTAAAATGATTGCCATGCGAGAAATACAGTTTGTCCTATCCGGTTTTGCACTGCATCCGGCTTCACATTTCGGCCGATCCTTCTCAAACCATAGCTACCGCTATGCTTCTTCGAACGATCAACCAAACTGTTTCGCCAGCTACCGCGCAAATTCTGGATCCTTCGTGCAATATGCGGGCTAGCCCCGTGAGGTACCTATCGTGTCACAGCGTCGTATCGTTGTAACAGGCCTGGGTCTTTTGTCGCCGGTCGGCAATACCGTGGCGGAAGCCTGGGACGCTATTTGTAACGGCCGCAGTGGCATTGACCTGATCACGGAATTTGACGTCTCACAGCTGTCCACCAAGATTGCAGGGGAAATCAGGAACTTCGAGGTAACGGATTTCATCCCTGGCAAGGAGGTGCGGCGCTGCGACAAATTCATGCATTACGGGCTGACTGCTGCCCAGGAAGCCATGTCCGAAGCCGGTCTTCTCGATGACGGCCATGCGATCGACCCCGAACGGGTTGGATTCGCACTGGCGGCCGGAATCGGTGGGATATCAACCATTGAGACCACGATGCTGACCTACCGGGACCGGGGGGCCCGCCGGGTCTCACCGTTTTACATCCCCGGTTCAATCGTCAACATGATTGGTGGATCCCTGTCCATCCGTTATGGCTACAAGGGTCCGAATTTTGCGGTGGTCAGTGCCTGTGCGACAGCCACGCACAACATCGGACTGGCAGCGCGCATCATCAAATACGGTGATGCTGAGGTGATGGTGGCTGGTGGCGCAGAATACGCAACGACGCCAACGGCAATGGCAGGCTTTGTTACAGCCAAGGCCATGTCGACCCGCAATGACGATCCCGCGGCAGCCAGTCGTCCCTGGGACAGGGACCGGGATGGATTCATTCTTTCCAATGGAGCCGGCGTGCTGGTGGTCGAAGAACTCGAGCACGCCAAACAGCGCGGTGCCACTATTTATGCCGAGATTGTCGGATTCGGCATGAGCGGCGATGCTCATCACATGACGGCCCCACCGGCAGACGGTGAAGGTGCAACCCGTTGCATGAATATCGCCATGCGCGATGCCGGCATTAATCCGGATGAGGTTGATTACATCAATGCCCACGGAACATCGACGCCGCTGGGAGACCGGGCGGAGTCGGATGCGATCAAAAAGTCATTCGGTAAGCATGCCAATCGCCTGGCAATCAGCTCCACCAAGTCCATGACCGGTCATCTGCTGGGCGCTGCCGGTGGTGCCGAGGCAATTTTCAGCCTGCTTGCCATGCGCGACGGCATTGCTCCACCCACCATCAATCTCGATCATCCGGGTGAAGGCTGCGATCTCGATTATGTGCCTCATACGGCCAGGGAGCTGCCGATCAAGGTTGCGATGTCCAATTCTTTCGGCTTTGGGGGTACCAACGGCACACTGGTTTTCAAACAGTTTCAGAAGTGAAGAGGGGATGACATGCTCGAATGTCTGGTAGATGGTGAAATCTCGGATCGGATCCTGGCGGCTGACCGCGGGTTTCAATACGGAGATGGCCTGTTTGAAACCATGGCGATATTGAACGGGCAGCCCCGGTTCTGGCAAGCGCACATGGAGCGACTGACTGGCGGTTGTGAACAGCTTGGTCTCCCGGTAACGCCGCAAGCTGTCCTGTATCGGGAAGTGCAAACCGTGAGCGCTGGGCGGCAAAACTGTGTGGTCAAGATCATCATCACCCGGGGGACTTCGGGCAGGGGCTATGCTCCGGGTTTTCCGGTTAAAACCAACCGCATTGTCTGTTCTTATGCATGGCCTGTGGATCCCGGCGAGCTGGTTGAAACCGGTATCCGAACCCGGATTTGCACCCTGCGGCTTGCGCTGCAACCTGCCTTGGCAGGTCTGAAGCATCTAAACCGGCTGGAACAGGTTTTAGCCAGGGCGGAATGGAAAGACAAGGCCGTTCATGAGGGCATTCTGCTTGACTCCGAAGATTATGTCATCAGCGCAATTTCTTCCAATATATTCCTGGTTTGCGGTGACAGCCTGTTGACCCCACGCTTGGATCGCTGCGGTGTGCGTGGCGTGATGAGAGCGAAAATTCTCAAGGCGTTTAAATCACGCTGTCAACAGAGGAGAATCACGCTCGATATGCTACCGGAAGCCGATGAAGTGTTTGTCTGCAATTCGGTACGCGGCATATTCCCGGTCACCCGCATCGATCACTGGAAATATTCAATCGGGCCGGTGACGCGGGAACTCCAGCACTGGTTGAGGGACATAATTTCCCCGCGAACTCCGGATCCTTAGTGCAATATGCGGGCTGGAGCTGATTTTCATCAATGAAGCGCGTGCTGGCAATCACAGGCAGTTTGGTGCTCCTGGCGGGCTCTGCAATCTTGTTTGCCTCGCAACAGTACCAGCGTTTCCTGGCAACTCCGCTGAACCTGCCAGTGGAGGCTTACGTGTTGCAGATCGAGCCCGGAACATCAGGCAGCACCATCATCAAGCAGCTGGCCCGGGCTGGTGTTACCCGCCAATCCTGGCGCTGGAGATTATTGATGCGACTCGAACCACCCGCCATCAAAATGGGCGAATATCAGCTGGATCCGGGTATTGCGCCGCGCGAGCTTTTGCAGCTGTTGTCCAGTGGTGCCGTGATTCAGTATCGTTTCACCCTGGTTGAAGGCTGGACCTTCAGCCAATTGCTGCAGGCCCTGGCAACCGACGAGGTGCTGAAGCAAACCCGGGGACGGGACCCCGATGAAGCCGCTGCAGTGATGATTTCCCGCCTGGGCATTGATCACCCGGAAGGTTGGTTTTTTCCGGAAACTTATCAGTTTACCCGGGGTGACTCCGATTCCGATATCCTGGAGCGGGCTCACCAGGCGATGGAAATGGAGCTGGGGAGCGCATGGGAAGCCAGGCATGATGATCTGCCGCTGAACGCTCCTTACCAATTGCTCATCCTCGCTTCAATTATTGAAAAAGAGACCGGAAAAGAGGAAGAACGCGGACGGATTGCCGGTGTATTTGTCCGCCGCTTGCAAAAAGGGATGAGACTACAGGCGGATCCCACGGTAATCTATGGCATGGGCGATTCATTTGATGGCAATATCCGCCGCCGTGACCTCAAGACCGACACGCCGTACAACACCTATACACGCTCCGGTTTGCCACCGACCCCCATCGCCATGCCGGGCCGGGCGTCACTTTTGGCAGCAGCCCGGCCTGCTGCCGGGGATGCTTTTTATTTCGTTGCAGATGGAACGGGTGGGCATACTTTTTCGGCCACACTGCAGCAGCACCGCGAAGCGGTAAACAGATTGATCATAAGAAATTGATGAAAGGCAGGTTCATTACCATTGAAGGCGGGGAAGGCGCAGGTAAGTCCACCATGATGGATCGCCTCAGCCTCTGGCTGGAATCCCACGGTCACCGTGTGCTTAGGACGCGGGAGCCCGGCGGCACCGCCCTGGCCGAAAAAATTCGCGCCATACTGTTGGATGACCGGCATGGGGAACTGTCCGGCCAGGCGGAACTTCTGCTGGTGTTTGCCTCGCGTGCACAACACCTGGAAGAGCTGATCCGCCCGGCCCTGGCGCGTGGCGACACGGTGCTGTGTGATCGTTTCACGGATGCAAGCTGGGCCTATCAGGGGGGCGGCAGGCAAATGCCCGTTGAGTGGATCGCAACTCTGGAACAGATGGTGCACGGCGACCTGCAGCCGGACTTCACCCTGCTGCTCGATCTGCCTGTGGAGCAGGGATTGAAACGTGCCTCGCGCCGAGGAAAAGCTGACCGTTTCGAGCAGGAATCATCGAGGTTTTTCAAACGGGTCCGGCAGGCGTACCTGGCACGCGCAAAATCCAGCGCCAAGCGCTTTGAGATCATCGATGCTTCGGGCTCCGTCGATCAGGTATGGTCACAGATCGAATCCGTACTGGAAAGGAGGTTCGGCCAATGACCATGGCATGGCTGGACCCGGTGCGTGAGGAATTTCGCAAACGCCTGCAAGGTGATCGACTTGCGCATGCCTTCCTTTTATCCGGTCAGACCGGTACCGGAAAGCAGGGCTTGGCGATGGAGATGGCAGCGGCACTGCTCTGCCTGGAGAACAGCTTGCCGGCCTGCGGCAGCTGTCGGTCCTGCCAGTTGCTGGTGTCTGGAGCTCATCCCGATTTTCGCATCCTGTCCTTTGAACTGAATAAAAATGGAAAACTACGCACCGAAATTGTTATCGATCAGATTCGTGAGCTCATTTCGTTTCTGCAGCTGACCACCACCATCAGCGAAAAAAAAGCAGCCCTGGTTCATCCGGCCGAGGTCATGAACAGGCATGCCGCCAATGCTTTGCTGAAAACCCTGGAAGAGCCGCCCGGTGATGCCGTCATCATACTGCTTTCGCATGATCCCTCCCGGCTCGCGGTCACCCTCACCAGCCGCTGTCAGAAGCTGCAGGTGCGGTCGCCCGATACGGACACCGCCCTGGCCTGGCTGTTGGAATCCGGAGTTTACCGGGAGGCTGAAGCAAGATCCGCGTTGCAGGCAGCTGCGGGAAGCCCCTTGCGCGCGCGCGCTATGTTGTCTGAAGACGGGCCGGACCATTACCGCTTGGTCAACGATACACTTGAATCCATGCTTGATGGCCACTGTGCGCCGGCCAGCGCAAACTCGGCGCTGGGGGATGTTGAACCCAACCGGCTGTGGACCTGGCTCTCTTTGAGCGCCGCTGACAGGTTGCGGCAGAACCGGGATAGTCACACAGTCACCCTCAGTTTGGTGCAACTGCAGAGCATGGCGGACAGGAATCGCGCCCTGCTGTCTTCCCCGGTGCGTAAAGACTTACTTCTGCAGGATTGGCTGATACAATGGGCCCGATTGGAAACCTAGCCCGAACAGTGCACCGGTAGCCGAGGTGGGGTAATGGTTCAATATTCGGGCTGAAAGGAGTATTTATGGCACAACAGGGAATTTTGTCGCTTTCCATCAGGGATAAGAACGCGCTGTACAAATCCTACATGCCGTTTGTTACCGGTGGCGGGCTGTTCGTACCCAGCACCAAACATTTTTCCCTCGGCGATGAAGTATTCCTGCTGCTGACCGTCATGGAATTTGAAGAACGCCTGCCCATTCCCGGCAAAGTCATCTGGATTACGCCCCAGGGTGCAGCCGGCAACCGAAAAGCGGGAATCGGCATCCAGTTTGCCGACACCAACGACGGAGTCCACGCTCGCACCGTCATCGAATCCCATCTCGCCACCACGCTCAAGAGTCACGAAAACACGCATACCATGTAATTAGTTTGAGGGAGTCAGGTTCCGAGGGGGTCAGGTTCTTAGAGGGCTCTTTCCAGGATTCGCATGAATTCAGTCAGGTCGGTTTCGTCCTGGTAGAAGTGGGGTGAGAGGCGAATTGAGTTCTCTCGTACTGCGCAGGTGACGCCTGATTCCGCCAGGCGGATGTTGAGCGTTGTCGAAGGAATGTTTTGGTGGGCGAAGCTGACGATGCCCGAGCGCCGTTCCGGTTCGGTGCGGGAGGTGATTTGGACGCCCGCAATAAGCGACAGGGCGTTAATCAGAAATTCCGTGTTTTGCAGGACCCGTCCGGACACCTGTTCCATACCTACCTTGAGCAGCAGATTCAGCGAAGCGTGCAGCGCCACCTGGCCCACAGAGTTGGGGCTTCCGGCCTCGAATCGTTTGGCGCTGGTGGATGGTTGCCTTTCCCCGCGATGGAAATTCCAGGGATTGTCAAACATATGCCAGCCCTGCTGGAGCAGGCGCAAACGAGATCTTGCGCCTGCTCGGCAATAGAACACCGCTATGCCTTCCGGACCCAGTAGCCATTTGTGGGCGTCGGCTGCCAGGAAATCAACACGGCAGGTTTCTACATCCATGGATAGTGCGCCCAGCTGCTGAATCGCGTCGACGAAAAAGAGCACACCTTTTGCGCGGCAGGCCTTGCCCAGTATTTCCAGGTTCAGGTGAAATCCGTCATTCCACTGCACCGCGCTGACGGACAACAGGCGCGTGTGACTATCCATGGTCCTAAGCAGCGCGTTTTCGGCGCTTTCTGCGGTCCGTATATCAACTTCGCGAATTTCGACGCCGTGCGCAGACTGCGCCAGCCAGGGCAGGCGGTTTGACGGGAATTCACCCTGCGGCAGCACTATATTGTCTCCAGTTTGCCAGTCGAGGCCCCAGGCCACCAGCGAGATGCCTTCGGTGGTATTCTTCAGCAAAGCGAT
The DNA here is from genome assembly GCA_036447475.1 of Lysobacterales bacterium. Lineage (GTDB taxonomy): Bacteria > Pseudomonadota > Gammaproteobacteria > Xanthomonadales > SZUA-36 > JAJRRA01. Next base: position 7,969 of record JAZFUZ010000021.1, read on the forward strand.
ATCATTTTCCGATACGGCCCCAATCATGCGGGCAAGAAATCGGCGCAGTTCTTTTTCTCGCAAAATCCAGTCACGGTATTGTTCCGGCCCCCTTAGAGCATTTTCCCTGGCGAAGGCTTGTACTTCATCCGCTGTACAACTTGGCCAGGGAGCGATGGCGGCATGATTCAGGTACAGGCCCCGATCAAGGATTGGAAATTGCTCTCGTATCCAGGCGCTGCCGGTGGTGGAATTTCCTGGTGTAGTCATGCGGATATAATGAAGCTGAACCATCCCGTGGGCAAATCAAGATCGCATATGGCATGAAAGCAGGGCAAAAAATAGCTCAGGCAACAGCACGCGCCATTGTCCACGTGGACATGGATGCTTTCTATGCATCGGTGGAATGCCTGGACAGGCCTGAACTAAAAAAGCAGCCGGTTATCGTGGGCGGCCTGGGCCCAAGGGGCGTGGTAGCCACGGCAAATTACCCAGCCCGGGTTTTTGGGGTTCATTCTGCGATGCCGATGAGCCGGGCCCGCCGGCTGTGTCCCCAGGCTCAGTACATCCACCCCCGGATGAGTCGCTACCAGGAAATTTCGGTTGATATTTTTTCCGTGTTCAGGAATTTCACGCCAACAGTGGAAGGCCTGTCCCTGGACGAAGCTTTTTTGGACGTCACATCCAGCCTTAAGCTATTTGGCGGGCTTGAACAGATCGGGTTGCAGCTAAAGCAGGAAATCTTGCGTAAGACCGGCCTGACCGCTTCGGTCGGCATGGCCCACAACAAATTTCTGGCCAAATTGGCTTCCGACGCGCAAAAACCGGATGGCTTGGTGTACGTCCACCCGGGCGAGGTGTTTCGATTTCTCGATCCAATGCCGGTCAGCCGCCTGTGGGGCATCGGTAAGCGGACGACACCAAAACTCACCGCCCTGGGCATCCTGACCATTGGCCAGTTACGCCGCTGTGATGTCTCGATATTCCGGCCTGTGTTGGGCAATCGGGCGGAACATTTTCATCTTCTGGCGCGGGGAGAAGACGACCGGAAAGTGCAATCCAGACGCCCCGACAAGTCGATCAGTCAAGAAGTGACTTTTGACGCCGACCTGATGGATCGCAGGGAATTACTGGCTGAACTCCTGCGCCAGTCAGAAAAAGTTTCCCGGCGCCTGCGCGCGCAGGAACTGATGGCAAGTACAGTCGTGGTAAAAATCAGGGACGCTGATTTTCGCACCGTAACCCGCAGTCGCAGCATGCGGGCATGTTCAAACAGCACACGAACACTTTACCGCATGGCCAGAGCCCTGTTCGAAAACTGGCGGGACCAACACAGGACCACCCCGGTACGTCTGATCGGTATGGGTGTCAGTGGCCTGGAGCAGGAAAGCAGTGATGGGAAGGCTGCTGGTGATCGCCTGGACAGCAGTAC
>JAZFUZ010000022.1:0-3541 GCA_036447475.1 Lysobacterales bacterium
CGGTGAAGACAACCGCAACGTTGCGCGCATGAGCAGCCTGCTGGCCGGCCTGCCCGACTCTGTGCCGGGGATCACGCTCAACCGTCTGTGTGGGTCCGGCCTGGATGCTGTTGGCAGTGCCGCCCGCAGCATCCGTTGCGGTGAGGCAAACCTGGTCATAGCAGGCGGTGTGGAATCCATGAGCCGCGCACCATTCGTAATCGCCAAGGCGGACAAGGCCTTCAGCCGCCGGGCGGAGATGTACGACACCACCATCGGCTGGCGCTTTGTCAACCGCCTGATGAAGTCACAATACGGGGTCGACTCAATGCCCCAGACCGCCGAAAATGTGGCCGAGGAGTTCACGATCAGCCGCGCAGACCAGGATGCTTTCGCATTGCTCAGCCAGCAGCGTGCAGCCAGGGCGCAGGCCAACGGTGTGTTCGTCGATGAGATCATAGCGGTCACCGTTCCACGAAAACGCAAAGAAGATCTGGTGATTAACCAGGATGAGCATCCCCGCCCCAGCACCTGCCTGGAAACGCTGGCGAAACTGGGCACACCGTTCCGCGAAAACGGCACCATCACCGCCGGTAACGCTTCCGGAGTCAATGATGGCGCTTGTGCGCTGTTACTGGCATCAGAAAATGCCGCAGTAAAACACAGCCTGACACCACGAGCACGAGTCGTGGCCATGGCCACGGCCGGTGTGCCGCCGCGCATCATGGGCATGGGTCCGGCGCCTGCCACCCGCAAAGTGCTGCAGATTGCCGGCCTGAGCCTGGACCAGATGGATGTCATTGAGCTGAACGAGGCCTTTGCCGCGCAGGGCCTGGCTGTGCTGAGAGACCTTGGGCTGCCCGACGATGCCGAACACGTCAACCCGAACGGTGGTGCCATCGCCCTAGGCCATCCCCTGGGCATGAGCGGCGCCCGCCTGGTTACTACCGCCCTGTACCAGTTGCAGCGTACCGGCGGACGCTACGCCCTGTGCACGATGTGCATCGGCGTCGGCCAAGGCATCGCCATGATCATTGAGAACGTTATTTGAAACAGTAATAGCCAAGCGGTTTCGTTTCACAGCTCAATAATGATACGATTGTTGATTATACACTGGTATATTTGTATCACTTAAAAATTCAAAATATTGAAACAACGCCATCGGAAATAACATGCAAGAAAAGGAACTCAAACGGCGCCAACAGAAATTCGACGCCAAGGTTGCCAACGAGGAACGCATCGAACCAAAAGACTGGATGCCGGACGACTATCGGAAAACCGTGTTGCGGCAGATGTCACAGCATGCACACTCCGAAGTGATCGGTATGCAACCGGAGGGCAACTGGATCACACGAGCGCCTTCGCTGAGACGCAAGGCCATTTTACTGGCCAAAATACAGGATGAAGGTGGCCACGGACTTTACCTGTATAGCGCCGCGGAAACCTTGGGTACGTCCAGGGAAGAAATGATTGAAGCCCTGCACCTGGGCAAGGCCAAATATGCATCGATCTTCAACTACCCGGCACTGACCTGGGCGGATATGGGCGCCATCGGCTGGCTGGTGGACGGCGCCGCCATCGTTAATCAAGTTTCACTGCAGCGCACCTCATATGGCCCCTACTCCAGGGCGATGATTCGTATCTGCAAGGAAGAAAGTTTCCACCAACGCCAGGGTTACCAGATCATGCTGGTACTGGCACGAGGCAGTGAGGAGCAAAAAACCATGGCCCAGGACGCCCTTGATCGCTGGTGGTGGCCATCGCTGATGATGTTCGGTCCGCATGATGCGGTATCGGCCCATACCGCAAAATCGATGCGATGGAAACTGAAGCGTGAAAGTAATGACCAGTTGCGTCAGAAATTCGTCGACCAGGCCGTACCGCAGGCCGAGGTCATTGGCCTGAAAATGCCCGACCCCGATCTAAGCTGGAACGAAAATCGTGGACACTACGATTTCGGCGAAATCGACTGGGATGAATTCTGGCAGGTGGTTTCCGGCAACGGGCCCTGCAACCGGCAACGCCTGGCACACCACATCAAGGCCCAGGAAGACGGCGCCTGGGTACGCCAGGCCATGCATGCTCATCAAAAGAAGCAACAGGCACGAAACACCCGCAGCGCAGCCTGAACAGCGGCGTAAGACCGGAGAATCCGATTATGAATCACAATGCCTTACCCCTGTTCGAGGTCTTCATCCGCTCCAAACGTGGCCTGGACCACCGCCATGTCGGCAGCCTGCACGCCCAGGACCATGCGCAGGCGATGGAGTACGCCCGCGATGTTTACCTCCGCCGCAGCGAAGGTGTCAGCATCTGGGTGGTAAATTCCGGCGACATCGTCGCCTCGCAGGAGAGCGACGTCGAACAGTTCTACGATCCGATGGACGACAAGCCCTATCGGCACGCCACCCATTACCAGCTTCCGGACGAAGTCAACAACATGTAAAACCAGAAACCCGATGAATCCCAATTTGAACAAACAAAACACCGGTAATCAAGACGCCAGCAAGCAGGATATTGGCAACTACGCCATTGCGCTGGGCGATGATTCACTGACCCTCGGCCACCGGCTGTCGGAATGGTCGAGCAATGCACCGTTCCTGGAAGAGGACCTGGCGCTGTCCAACGTAGCCCTGGATTTCATCGGCCGCGCGATGATGTTCTATTCTTACGCCGGCGAGGCAGAAGATGCCGGACGCAGTGAGGACGATATTGCCTACCTGAGAGACTGCCGCGAGTACCGCAACCTGCTGATCTGTGAACTGCCCATCGGCGACTTCGCCGACACCATGGCGCGTCAATTCCTGGTGGACGTTTACGATGTCGGCTTCTATAGCGGACTGATGAAATCAACGGATGAGACCCTGGCCGCGATCGCTGCCAAGGCAATTAAGGAGTCACGCTACCATTTGAGACGCAGCGAAGAATGGGTGAAACGCCTGGGCGACGGTACCGGGGAAAGCCACGATCGCATACAGCGGGCATTCAACAACGTCTGGGGCTACACGCATGAGTTATTCGAAGTAGACAAGATCGAACAAAGCCTGATCAATGCAGGTATCGCAGTAGACCGGCCAGCACTGCAAGCTGACTGGGAGCGCTACGTGCAGTCGGTGCTGAACGAGGCTACCCTGGATACGCCGAACGGCCAGTGGTCCATCCGCGGTGGCCGCCAAGGCATGTATACCGAACACCTTGGTTATCTGCTGGCTGAGTTGCAGTTCATGCAGCGAGCCTATCCCGGATTGGAGTGGTAAACCCCATAATGAATACTACGCCAAACATCGCGGTCACCGCCGGACCGGGAAACAGCGAAATAGAGAGACTTGAAGCTCTGCTGGAACAGGTTACGGATCCTGAAATTCCCATATTGTCCATCCGCGACCTGGGCATTTTGCGGGATATTTCCCTGGATATCGATCAAGTGACAGTAACGATCACGACAACTTACTCGGGCTGTCCGGCAATGAGCACGATCAAGGCAGATATCAGGCAAACCCTGTCCGCCGCCGGCTACCGGGATGTCCAGGTGAAACAAAGCCTGTCGCCCGCATGGACTACC
>JAZFUZ010000023.1:0-11237 GCA_036447475.1 Lysobacterales bacterium
CTGATCTTGGGGATGGCCTTGTCCTTGCTGGCATGGTCTACGGCGTTGTCCAGCAGTTTCCACAGGCATTGGTCCAGCTGGCCCTTGTCGCAAAGGACCAGGATCTCCTCTGGATCAATGGCAGTCTCAAAATCGAGATCGCGATTGACCAGGGAAGCCCTGAACTCGCTGGCAAATTCATTCAGGAAGACATGCAAGGGCACCAGTTCCGGGCGGGAATGTTCCCGGCGTGACAATTGGAGGATATTTTCTACGATGCCGTTCATGCGCTTTGCGTGGTTCTGAATGATGTTGACCAGCCGCATTTCCGAAAGGCGGATCTGGGGCGACTCTTCCAATAGCTGGGCCGCGTGATTGAGTGCAGCCAGCGGATTACGGATTTCATGGGCAATGCTGCCGGATAACTTGGCCAGGGTATTGACGGACAATTCCACTGCCCTGCGGGCTACAACGTTGTCGTCGCTGAGAAAAATCAGGGCACCGAACTCGGGATCACCGGGCAGCGCAACATAACTCGGCAGTACCTGGGCCTGGCTGGGTTCCAGCAGTACCGGTTCCTGGTCGGCAAACGGGTCTTTTTTCCAGGCAGCAAGTGCCTGGTTTAGCCTGGGCGACAGCGTTTTCAACGGGCATTGACGAACCCGTGGGCTGCCCATCAGGAACCAGGCCGTTTCGTTCATTACCCGGATCTTGCAATCGTCGTCTACCGCGATCACTCCGGTTCGCATACGCCGGATAATCAGTTCGTTGACCTGCTCCAGTTCGTAAAGCGTTTCACGATGCTTTTGAGCGATCAGCCGGTAATCCCTGCCCCAGTAGGCTAATTGATTGGCCATGACGGCTGATATCATGGCGGTGACACTGTACAGGCCGGCTTGCAACAGCGACTCCGTGGTGGTGGTGCCAGGGTGGTGATTCCACATTGCACCACCGATCATTGTCAGGCTGGCGATGGAAGCCAGGAACAGGGCGAGTCTCAGCGGCAGCAAGACTGCGGCAGCTGCGCTGGTGAACACCAGCAAGATGCCGATTCCACCCTCTAACTCACCCAGAGCCAGCACCAGTAAGGACAGGAACAGGATGTCAGCGGTCAGGGAGTAGGTGGCCAGCCTAAAGAAATTGGCATTCTTGCGCCGGGCGCTAAATAGATGATATGCGGCAAACAGCATGTAGGAGATTAGCGTGGTGCTGGCAAGAGCCCGGCTACCACCCCAATCTTCGACGGCTATCGGCTGGCCAAAGTGAGCGAAACCAAGCAGCATGGCAATGACCAGGCGATAAATGTTCAGGTAATTAACAATCCTGCGCGTCAGCGAGGATGACAAAGGGTATGAAGCGAAATCATCTGATCTTTTCATTGGCAAGTGTTAGCAGGCCCCAAGAAGCAAACCCTTTCCCTGTGTTGCATGACGTGGGTATTGTGCGCGGCAAGAGTATAACATCCAGAGACGGGGACTCTGAATTGTCTTTGATTTAATCGTAGATTCGGGAGAAAATATCCATCGCTACCAGAATCCCGGTACCCGTCCTGGATCGGGCGCCAGAAACCCCGAATCCAAAGTGAGGAGCAAGCATGAATTTTCATGAATACCAGGCGAAGAATCTGTTCGCCGAATACGGGATACCTGTGCCCGCCGGCATCGTTGCCAACACGCCCCTTGCTGCAGTGGAAGCTGCACGAGAGTTGGGGGGGAACACGTGGGTAGTCAAGGCCCAGGTTCACGCCGGTGGACGCGGCAAGGCCGGTGGAGTGAAGCTGGCACATAGTATGGAGGAGGTCCGGGCGGAGACTGAACGCATGCTCAACTTGAAAATCAGTACCTTCCAGACTGCCGGGCTGGAATTGCCTGTTAACAGCGTGCTGATTGCCGAAGCTTTGGATATTGAGAGTGAATTGTACCTGTCCGTCCTGGTCGATCGTGTCAACCGTTGTATCACGTTCATGGGCTCGGCGGCGGGTGGGGTCGATATTGAGCAAGTCGCGGCGAGCGCGCCTGAAAAAATCTTCACCGTGAAAGTTGACAATACGGCCGGCCTGCAACCTTACCAGTCGCGCCAGATGGGTTTCGGCATGGGGCTTTCCGCAAGTCAGGTCCGTCAGTTGGGCAAAATTATGTCCAACATGTACCGGCTCTTTCGGACCAAGGACCTGAGTATTATCGAAGTTAATCCACTGATCATAGACAAGCAGCAAAACCTGCTGGCGCTGGATGCCAAGATCAGCGCGGATGACAACGCCCTGTTCCGTCACCCGGACCTGGCGGCAATGCGTGACGAGACCCAGGAGGATCCCACCGAGGTGGCTGCCAGCAGGCATGACCTGAATTACATCACACTGAACGGCAATATTGCCTGCATGGTGAATGGCGCCGGCCTGGCCATGGCCACCATGGATGTGATCAAGCTGAACGGTGGCGAACCCGCCAATTTTCTGGATGTGGGTGGTGGCTCGAATGCTGAGCGAGTCAGTGAGGCATTCAAGCTCATCCTCGCCAGCGATCAGGTGGAGGCCATCCTGGTGAATATTTTTGGTGGCATCGTACGCTGCGATGAAATTGCCCAGGGTATTATTCAGGCTGTCCATGAGGTGGGCGTTGAGGTTCCCGTGGTGGTCCGGCTGGAAGGTACCAATGCTGCGCAAGGCAGGCAGTTACTGGGTCAAAGCGGCCTCTCGATTGTTACCGCTACTGATTTGAACGATGCAGCAAAGAAAGTGGTCGCGGCAGCGGGGAGCGGAGAAAAATAATGAGCGTATTGATTGATCGCAAAACGAAAGTCATTTGCCAGGGGTTTACCGGCAACCAGGGCACTTTCCATTCCCGGCAGGCGCTGGATTACGGCACCCGCATGGTGGGTGGCGTCACACCGGGTAAGGGCGGCCAGGAACACCTCGGCCTGCCGGTATTCGACACGGTGGCAGACGCTGTTGCTGAGACTCGCGCTGAGGCGAGTGTTATTTATGTGCCGCCGGCATTCGCGGCAGACGCGATCCTGGAAGCAGTGGATGCGGGCGTTCGGGTGATCGTTGCAATTACCGAAGGTATTCCCGTGCAGGACATGCTAACCGTGAAGGCCGTGGTGGATGATAAACCCGACACCTGGCTGATTGGCCCTAACTGTCCGGGTATTATCACGCCTGAAGAATGCAAGATTGGCATAATGCCTGGGCAGATTCACAGCAAAGGCCACGTGGGAGTGGTATCGCGATCGGGCACTCTGACCTACGAAGCGGTTTACCAGACCACCCTGGCCGGACTCGGTCAGTCGAGCTGTATCGGAATCGGCGGCGATCCGATCCAGGGCATGAATTTTATCGATTGTCTGCGCCTGTTCCAGGATGATCCTGAAACTGAAGGCATCATCATGGTGGGTGAAATCGGCGGTTCGGCCGAGGAAGATGCGGCCGAATTTATTGTCGACCATATGACCAAGCCTGTTGTAGCTTACATTGCCGGTGTCACGGCGCCTGCGGGCAAACGGATGGGTCACGCAGGCGCCATCATTGCAGGCGGCAAGGGCACCGCTGAAGCCAAGTTCAAGGCACTGGAGGCGGCGGGAGTCACTACGGTTCGTTCACCGGCAGACCTGGGCCGCGCGATCCTCGAGCGTTTGCGGAACTAGGGCCGGCGAACCCTTGCCCCGACACTGCCCTGATTCCCCCATGATCACCATCGCACTGGCGCAATATGATTTCCTGGTTGGCGATATCCGGGGAAACCTGCGCACAGCGCAGGGACTGATTACCCAGGCACGCAGCGCAGGGGCAGACCTCGTGCTGTTCCCCGAGATGGCGTTAACCGGCTATCCTCCGGAAGACCTGCTGCTGCGCCCCGGTTTTCTGCAGGCTGTGCGTCATGCCGTACTTGAGCTGACTGAAAGTGTGCAGGGCATAGACGTGGTGATCGGCCATCCCTGGGAGGAACGAGATCAGCGCTATAACGCAGTCAGCTGGATACGTGATGGCCGGCTGGCCGGTCGTTACTTCAAGCAACTGTTACCCAATTACGCAGTGTTTGATGAGCGGCGTTATTTTATCCCTGGCTCTGAGACGCTGGTGCTTGAACTGAAAGGTTGCCGGATGGCTGTTCTGATCTGCGAGGATACCTGGGAATCCCAACCTGCCTTGCTGGCGAAAAATCTGGGCGCTGAATTATTGCTGGTGCCGAATGCATCGCCTTATCGCGATGATAAGTTAGCCAACCGCAAACGAATGTTGGCCGACCGTCATGAGGATACCGGCTTGGCGATGGTGTACTGCAACCTGGTAGGTGGACAGGATGAATTGGTATTCGACGGCCGCAGCATGCTGATGGACCGGCAGGGCACCTGCAGCGAACCGGGGCCACTGTGCGAAGAATCCCTGTTACTGGCGGATTTTCACCCGGGCGCCGGCTTACTGGAGGCACGCGACTGGCCAAAGGCGCCGATTGATCCAGTGGAAGAAATTTACCGGGTCCTGGTTTGCGGCCTGCGCGACTATGTTCGCAAGAACGGTTTCAGCGATGTGGTGTTTGGTTTGTCCGGAGGGATCGATTCGGCGCTGACACTGGCCATTGCGGTGGATGCCCTGGGCGCCGATCGGGTGCACACGATCATGATGCCGTCCCGGCATACCTCGGGCCTGAGTCTGGACCTTGCACAGGAACAGGCGGTCATGCTGGGCGTGGATCATCGCTGTATCTCGATTGAGCCGGCGTATGAGCAATTACTCCAACTGCTGGAACCCTCCTTTGCAGGCCGTGCTCCGGACCTCAGCGAGGAAAACTTGCAGGCCAGGATGCGGGGTGACATCGTGATGGCCCTGTCCAACAAGTTTGGCTGGCTGGTGTTGGCTACCAGCAATAAGAGCGAACTGGCGGTAGGTTATTGCACGATTTACGGCGACATGTGTGGTGGTTTCGGACCGTTGCTGGATTGCCTCAAAACCCGCGTCTATGATCTTGTCCATTATCGCAACAGCGTTTCAGCAGCTATTCCCGAAGCAGTGATTGAGCGCGCCCCTTCAGCAGAGCTCGCCCCCGGCCAGTTGGACCAGGACTCCCTGCCACCCTATGCAGTCCTGGACCCTGTCCTCAAGCGCTACGTGGAATTGGACTGGTCGATTGGCCAGATCGTGGAGGATGGTTTCGAGGAGGCTATGGTCCGGCGCATTGCGGCACAGGTGCTGGCGAGCGAATACAAGCGCCGTCAGGCGCCACCAGGCGTACGGATTACCCACCGCGCCTTCGGCCGCGACCGGCGCTATCCGATTACCTCAGGCTGGCGGGACCGCTAACAGGCCCTAGTGTGCTGTCACACTAGTCAAACGGCCACAGGCGAGCTGCCCAGCCGCGTTTCTGTTGCTTGCCCTGAACATAATAGTGGTCAGGATAATTCAGCTCCAGAACATCCCAGGAGCTGTCCGCCAATTTCGGCAATTCCAGCTCGGTATATGCTTTGTGCAGTACCACCAGAGCTTCCACAGTCTCCGGTGTGTTGGGATACACTTCGAGCACGTAGCGGGCCCGGTTGACCGCAGCAATATAGGCTTTGCGCCTGATGTAATACTCAGCAACCAGAATTTCATAGGCGGCGAGGTTATTGCGCAGGAACACCATGCGCTGCCGAGCATCCGGCACGTAACGGCTGTCTGGAAAACGGCGCAGCAGTTCAGAGAAGTCCAAAAACGCGTCCCGGGCGGAAGACTGGTCACGGTCCATCACCCGGGTGGGCATTATGCGTTCTAGGAAGCCAAGATTCTGCTCGTAATTGACCAGGCCTTTAAGGTAATAGGCATAATCCACATTGGGGTGGGTTGGATAGGTCCTGATGAAACGGTCCAGCGTTGACAGAGCACTTTGCTCGTCCTTTCCCTTGAAATGAGCGTAAGACAAATCGAGCATGGACTGCTCGGTATAGCGGCCAAACGGATAACGTGTCCGCAACATCTTGTAGCTGTGGATGGCCCGGTCCCAGGACTTGCTGTCCAGGTATCTTTTCGCATCTGCATAAAGTTCGGCCGCATTACGGACATCCCGGGAGTCTTTATCCTTGCGGCAACCGGTCGTTGTCAGGAGCGTGGCAGCAAGGAACAGGGTGAGCAGGACCATCCATCTGGTGGTATTGTTGGATCGGAAACAAGCGGGCATGTAAAAAACCAGAGTATTGCAGGAAGCGGAATGATAACGGAATCGGGGCGTTTAAAACAGTCTGAATCCAATCGAATCAGAATGACGGCAAAAGCCGGGTCGCAACACACGGGCATGCGCTTGGACCAGCTTGCCGCCGTCCTGTTCCCTGACTTCTCAAGGGCAAGGTTGCAAAAGTGGGTGCGCAGGGGCGAACTGACCGTGGATGGCCAGGCACTGAAGACTACCTACCGGATCAGCGGGGGGGAAACCCTGCGGCTGGATGCGCTGCCGGAACGCCACGATGAAGTCCTGCCGCAAGACATACCGTTGGAGGTCATCCATGCGGATGACGATATCATCGTGATCAACAAGCCTGCCGGGCTGGTGGTCCATCCAGCGGCCGGGCATCCCGATGGTACATTGCAAAATGCTCTACTGCACTTTGATTCCGGCCTGGCCGTACTACCGCGCTCGGGGATCGTGCACCGGTTGGACAAAGACACCACGGGCGTTATGGTGGTGGCCAGGAGTCTCAGGGCTCACTCCAGTCTGGTGGAGCAGTTGCAGGCGCGGCAAATGAGCCGTGTGTACGAGGCGGTCGCCAGGGGTGAAACCGATAGCAGCGGCACCGTAAATGCTCCCATAGGTCGCCATCCGCGCGATCGGAAACGCATGGCCGTGGTGATGGCGGGAAAACCGGCGATTACCCGCTTCCGGGTCATGCGGCGTTTCCGGGGATTCAGTCACCTGGAAGTTTCCCTCGAGTCCGGGCGCACGCACCAGATTCGTGTGCACATGCTGCATATCGGGCATCCGCTGGTGGGTGACCCCGTGTATGGCAAGTCTCTCAAGGCACTCAAAGGTGTGCCGGATGCTCTGCTGGAGACCATCCGCGCATTTCCCCGGCAGGCTCTGCACGCAAGACGGCTTGGCCTGGTTCACCCGGCCAGCGGCGCGACCGTGTGTTTCGAGGCTCCTCTTCCGGCAGACATGGAAGGTCTGCTGGCCGCCCTGTCTAAGGTTGCAATTTGAGCATGGAATTGGTCAAACCGGACTGGCCGGCTCTGGCGAATGTCCGTGCATTCACCACCACCAGGGCGGGTGGTTACAGCAAGGATGCCTGGAGCAGCATGAACCTGGGGTTGCGCTGCGGTGACGACCCGCTTGCCGTGCACAGGAACCGGGAAAAACTGCTGTCGCGCCTGCCGGTTGCGCCGCAATGGCTGCGCCAGGTGCATGGTACACAGGTTGTGACACACTCCCTGGCTGGCAGTGAAGAACTGGAAGGCGACGGCCTGGTGTCATTTTCACCGGGCCAGGTTTGCGCAGTTTTGACTGCTGACTGCCTTCCGGTACTATTCTGCAACCGGTCCGGCAACCGGGTCGCGGCTGCACACGCCGGCTGGCGAGGATTGGCGCAGGGTGTGTTGCAGGCTACGGTGCGGCAAATGAAGGAAACGCCGGGAGAAATCATGTCCTGGCTCGGACCGGCCATTGGCCCGGGAGTTTACCAGGTAGGTGAGGACGTCAGGCAGGCCTTTGAGCAGGAACAGGGAATTTGTTTCAAGAAAAACGGTGAACGATGGTTGCTGGACCTTTATGGCGTAGCTCGGCGCATCCTGAGCCAACTGGGGATCACTGCGGTTTATGGCGGTCACTTTTGTACATTCAGTGACAGCGAACGGTTCTTCTCTTACCGCAGGGATAAAGTGACCGGACGCATGGCCAGTGTGATCTGGCTGGAATTGCCGAAGCACTGAATATCAATGCGAGCACAACTGAAAGCATGCCGGCCCGGAACAGCGGGGTTGGATTTCAGCCATCACTCAGCTCTGCCAGCCTGGCGCACAGCGTTTCGGTTTCCTCGCTACGGGTGCAGTGGGAAAAGACAAAACGCGCGAGGTCGTCTCTGCCGGGCCAGGTCAGGAACTGGATGCCGGATTCCTCCAGCTTGGTGAATCCTCCGGCGGTCCACTTGACGAATACCTCGTTGGCGTGCACCGGATACTCGAGGCTTGCTTTGGGGTGTTGCACCACCTCGTAGGAAAATCGGGCAGCTTGTTGATTCGCATGTGCTGCCAGCTTGAGCCACAGGTCGTTTTCAATGTAGGCGAGCAATTGCGCTGCGACATAACGCATTTTGCTCAACAGGTGCCCCGAACGTTTACGTAGTCGCTGTGCCTTTTCGTGCAGTTCCGGACGGCCGAAAAACAACAGTGCCTCGGCTGCCAGGCAACCATTTTTGCTGGCGCCGAATGACATCATCTGGATGCCTGCTTTCCAGCTCACATCACCGGGGTGACAGGCCAGGGCGGCTATCGCATTGCCGAAACGGGCGCCGTCCAGGTGGGTGGCCATGCCTTTTTCAGTGGCCACTGTGCAGATGGAGCTGATTTCTTCCGGCTGGTAAACCGTGCCGGACTCTGAGCTCTGGGTCAGACTGACTGCAGACGGGACATAGGCGTGCACACCGTGGCCTGCAGTGGCGACGATGGTCTGCTGCAGGGTGCTGGCGGTGAATTTACCCTCGGCGCCGTCCACCGGTACCAGGCGCAGGCCATTGCCGAAAAACTCCGGCGCGCCACATTCATCATTGAGAATATGGGCATTGCGATGACAGAAGACACTGCCCCATGAAGGTGTGACGCAGGCCAGTGCGATGGCGTTGGCCACGGTGCCTGTGCTGAGGGGAAGCACCGTGGTCCCGGTGCCGAACAAGTCCGAAAAAGCCTCGTCCAGCCGTTCTGACAGGGGGTCTTCAGCATAGGCCCAGGCGGTACCGTGATTGGCATCACTCAGGGCTGCCATGATGGCCGGAGCGGCCGGGGACTCATTGTCACTTCTGAAATTCAGTTCCATGGATATCAATCAGCTATTTTTTGTGGATGGCGGGAAATTGGCCGGCAATCAGATTATATGCGTGGATTCATGGTTGCGCACTGATGGATAATGTGCGGGCCATGGAAGCACGAGTCATCATTCGCGAAACCAGAAGTCGGCTGGACTCCATAATGGCCTCTGATGCGGGCTGGTGCCGCAAGCGCCTGCATTCGATTCAACGGCTCCGGCAAGAGCATAAACCGGCAGATCAGCAATTGGCCCAGGTAGTGCGCCGTGTTGATGAATCCCGCAAAAAAGTCCTGCACAGGGTGGCAGGTATACCCGTGCCTCGCTATGACGAAACCCTGCCCATTACGGCGCACCGTGAGGAAATTCTAAAGGCGCTGAAAGAAAACCCGGTAATAGTGGTAGCCGGTGAAACCGGTTCCGGTAAAACCACCCAGTTGCCGAAGCTCTGTCTCGAGGCCGGCAGGGGAACGCGGGGCATGATTGCCTGCACTCAGCCGCGGCGAATCGCGGCCCGCGCCATGGCCGAGCGGGTGTCCGAGGAACTTGGCAGCGAACTCGGCAGTATCGTGGGATACCAGGTCCGGTTCCGCGACAGAAGCAGTCCGGATGGCTACATCAAATTCATGACGGACGGCATCCTGCTGGCCGAAACTCTGCACGACCCGTTTCTGAATGCTTATGACACCATCATTATAGACGAGGCGCACGAACGCAGCCTGAACATTGATTTCCTGCTTGGATACCTCAAGCGCCTGCTGGTTCGCCGCCGGGACCTGAGACTCATCATAACCTCGGCGACCATTGATACGGCGAAATTTTCAGCCCATTTCGAGCAGGCTCCGATCATCGAAGTGTCCGGCAAGATTTACCCGATCGAGATGATATATCAACCCCTGGCATCCGATGATGACAAGGCGGAGCGTGCAGACCGTGATCTTTACCGCGGCATAGCGGACGCGGTCAGGGCGCTTAGCCGCAAGGACCCCCGGGGCGATATACTCGTATTCCTTTCCGGCGAACGCGAGATCCGGGAAGCGGCTGATTACCTGGCCCGTCACGGCGTGACCCAAACCGAGATACTGCCCTTGTATTCCCGCCTGTCCTCGGCCGAGCAGAGGCGGGTATTTCACCCCGGTGCATTACGCCGGATCATCCTCAGTACCAATGTGGCCGAGACTTCCCTGACGGTTCCCGGGATTCGTTTCGTGATTGATTCCGGCCTCGCACGAATCAGCCGTTATTCGCACCGGAGCCGTATCCAGCGACTGCCCATTGAGGCCATTTCGCAGGCCAGCGCCAATCAGCGTGCCGGCCGCTGTGGACGCCTGGGCCCCGGTATTTGTGTCCGCCTTTACAGCGAAGAGGACTTGCTTTCGCGGCCGCAATACACGGAGCCCGAAATCCTGCGTACCTCGCTGGCCACCATCATCCTGCGCATGTTGACGACCGGACTGGGGGTGGTTGAAGAATTTCCTTTTGTCGATCCGCCGGCGCCACGTATGATCAACGACGCTTACCAACTGCTGTTTGAGCTGGACGCGGTGGATGAAACACGCTCACCGACGAAACTCGGTCATGCCCTGGTGCGCTGGCCAATGGATGTGCGCTTCGCCCGCATGGTGGTGGAAGGTTCAAAACAGGGTTGCCTGGAGGACATGCTGGTACTGGCGGCGGCCCTCAGCATCCAGGACCCTCGGGAGCGTCCCCTGGACGCGCAGGCTGCGGCGGATGAAGCGCATAGCCGGTTCAGTGACTCGAAATCTGATTTTGCCACTTTGCTCAGGCTTTGGCGGTATCTGCGCGAGCAACGCAGGAAAGTATCCGGTAACCAGTTCCGTAAATTATGTCGCAGGGAGTTTCTTAGCTGGCAGCGGGTGCTGGAGTGGTTCGATCTGTACCAGCAGTTGCGTGACCAGGCCCGCGAATCGCGCTTACAGCTGAGCGGGAAACAGGGTGACTACGATCAGGTCCACAGGGCTCTTCTGGCTGGCCTGCTGAGCCATGTCGGCCTGAAGCATCCGCAAGACAGGAGTTACCAGGGGACCCGTTCCAGGAGCTTTCACATCTTCCCTGGTTCAGGATTGTTTGGTCGTTCACCCAAGTGGCTGATGGCAGCGGAGATCGTCGAAACCTCGAAAACCTGGGCGCGCATCAATGCGGTCATCAAGCCGGAGTGGATCGAACAACAGGGCGGGCATTTACTCAAGCGGCATTATTTTGATCCGCATTGGTCCCGCCGCCGGGGCGCCGTAATGGCCTGGGAGCAGGTCTCGTTAT
>JAZFUZ010000024.1:0-21667 GCA_036447475.1 Lysobacterales bacterium
AAGGTCATTGCCCTGCAGGCCGATGGCAGCGCGATGTATACCGTCCAGGCCCTGTGGTCCATGGCCCGCGAGAACACGGATGTCACCGTGGTCATCATGAACAACCGCAGTTACGCCATCCTCAACATCGAACTGGCTCGCGTCGGCGCAGGCCAACCCACAGCAAAGACATTGTCGATGTTCGATCTGTCAATGCCGGATATAAACTGGGTCGAAATTGCACGGGGCATGGGCGTACCGGCCACACGCGCCTCGACTGCAGAGGAATTTCATCGGCAATTTGCCGATGCGATGGCGAACCACGGCCCGCAGTTGATCGAAGCGATGGTCATCCAGCAGATGCCCTGATTCGGAGCGAAGATACTCCTGCCGAATTGACAGAAAGTACCGAGTTTAGCCCGCATATTGCACCAATATCCCGGATGATGACGCTGGACAGCTGCGGCTGGACACCGGGCTGGACCGAAAGCTATAGCCGTAGCTATGGATAGAGGGAAGACCAAGTCCAGACGTAGCTGGACAAGCCAGGGCCGGGATAGGTCTCGGGCCGGGGATAAACTGTACTTTTGAAATAGTAATAAAAAGAAGCATATTCTTTACAATATTCAGCTATATATAAAGAGGCCAGAGACCGACTGGTGCAATATGCGGGTTAATCCCCTGTATCCAAGGTAATATGCTGGACTTTTTGCGCGCGGGATCCGTATCCTGCGGCCTGCGCGTCTTCCGGCCAGCTGCCCATGAATGGCGCGACCAGCGCCTGGGGCAACTCATGCCAGGTGACGACGGCAAGACGGATGGAATCCGGACTGCGGGTCAGTAGCCGGATCGCAAAAGAACTTTTGTCAGGATTTACCAAGCGCAGTGAATCGGCCTGCCTTGCATGCTTCGGCTCGAGTGAAGTATCCAGTGCCAACTGGCCGTCCACCCAGGCTTTCTCAAGCCCACTTTCCTTTGCCACGATCAACATCAGGAATTCCAGTCTTTCTGGAACTTGCAAAACAAAGCTGTGAGACCATCCCGCCTCCTCGTGCCTCACACTGTGTGCATTAACTTCCACACCAGGAAGGTTTAAGGCCGGCACAGCCCGGGCCGGGCGTTCAGTAGCTTGTGACCAGCCGGAATCCAGTTCAACCGGTTTGAACCCGTGCTCGCTGGCGTAATCTTTATCGAAGCTGGTAAAAATACTCTCAAGCACAACGTGGCCGGTTTTGCTGCCTGCCACCTCGCTGTACATCAAGGTCATGCCACGGGGACGATCCGGCGTAAATCCGGGCAGTGAGAGCTGCACCAGGCAAGCCAGCAGGACAGCGACCAGCAACCAACGGGCTGGCTGCCAGCTCAGTTCCCGCCCGCGCACAAACGCGAGCAGCATGGGAAGAGCGGTCACAGTCATGAACCCCAGCGGGATGATCTTGAAATGGCTCCTGTCCAAATTGAGCACCGCGTCCAGCATGAAAAAATGATAGAAAGAAATGAAAGCGGTGCCGGTAAAACCCAGCACGGTAGCCATCAGCAAAGGGGCAGGAGATTTTTTCCGGAACAGGTCAATAAAAGACCCGATGGCGAACATCGCCAGCGGAATCAGGGTGAGGTGGCCAGCCGTCGGCAGCTTGCTCGCAAGCACCATGCCGGCCAGGAAAATTAGACCCCATACCAGCATCATCATGGCACAGGGAGACACCCTGTCGGCGAACAGTTTCAAGCTGGTGTACAAGGCCAGCAGCACCAACCCGAAAAGGGCCAGCCGCCCCGTCCATGGGTATGGATGTTCAATCGGGTGAAGATCCGGCCAGTGCCCCAGCGGGAATGACAGAAGGTAGCCGCCCAAAATGATGGAGCCCAGCAGGAACGGAACGACCAGCAGTGCCCAGCGTAACTGCCAGATCCGGAAGTCTTGCCGGAAGGCCATGCCTATGGCAATCAATACCCATACCCCCAGCACCAGTGACAGGCCCAAAACGATGCTCGAGGGGTAATGCAGCAGGCGGCTGGCGAAAACATCAATGTAACCGGCATCTTCAGGCGAGATGATGTGGTCGAGATCACGCTCTCCCAACGCCTTCATCATGCTCCAGGCATTATCACCGTGATGCTGAAGACTGCCGATGTCCAGGTGATCCGGGTCGTCGATTGCCGAATGGTAAACCGCCACACCCTGTACAAAGGCGAAGTTAAGCCCCATCACGTCTTTGCGCCTGTACACCGAGTAATCGCTGTTGTTTGGCACGCGTTTGTAGATCTCGTTAAACAGGGCATTGGCTACCGGTCGATCGACATTCTTCGAAAACATGCGGATGATGCCGCGGTTGCCATCACCCGTTTCGAACAGCGCGCTGGAACCGGTAATCCCGCGGGCCTCAAGATTGATGACAGCTTTTACTTGTGCAAAAAGCGGATGATGCCGGGCAAACGCATCGGCCCCGATCAAGCCGTTTTCTTCGGCATCGGAAAGCAGGAAAATGATGTCATTTTTGTAGGGTGGATAATCTGCAGCCATGCGGGCAATTTCCAGCACCGCTGCTGTGCCGGCACCGTCATCCGCAGCTCCGGGACCCGTCCAGCTACTGTCATAGTGAGCCGTAAGCAAAACGGCGTTGTTGCCTTCAGAACCCGGCTTGATTGCGATAACGTTATCGACCGGACTACAGGCACCAAACAGCGGGTTACAGTGAAAACGGGACTGGATTTCCACTTCGTAACCGAAGGATTCCAGGTGGGAAGTAATTCGCTTGCGGACCACGAGATTAGCGGGCGAACCGGCAACATGTGGTCCCCCGTCCTGCAGGAGATCACGCAGAATCGCCTCTGATCGAAGCGCCGAAAACCCTGCGTCCGGAGTGTCTGCCCCTACCGGTTCAGGCGCAGAAAAGGAACGCAGCACCCCCAGCAGGACCAGGGCACTGATCAGCAACAATGCAGCAGGGTGGCGCAATCGAAGCATCAGCCTATGAGCACCAGCGACAGCCACGGCCAGAAAGCGATAAGGGCCACGGACACCAGCAGGAGCAGGAAAAACGGGAGTGTGGAAATGTATAATTCGAGAATTGAACGGTCGAAACGATAGCTGGCAATGAAAAGATTCAAGCCGACCGGTGGGGTCAGGTACCCCAGTTGCATGGTCGCCAGGAATACGATACCCAGGTGCACCGGGTGCACGCCAAACTGCAATGCGACCGGAAGGATCAGTGGAACCACCAGAACGATCGCTGAAAAAATATCCAGGATGGCGCCCAGCATCAACAGGAAGACAAGCAAAAGCAACAGGAAACTCAAGGGACTGGTAACCATGGTGCTGATGTACGCCAGGAGTTTTTGTGGAATGCCGGCATCGATCATGTAGTTGGTTGATGCCAGTGACATACCCAATATGACCAGGATGCCGCCAACCAGCACCATCGATTCACGCATGATTTCCGGCAGTTTTCGCAGTGAAATTTCGCGCAGTATGAAAACATCGACAATCAGGACATACAGGGCCGTTACGGCCGCAGCCTCGGAAATAGCGAAATAGCCGCTGTAAATTCCACCCAGTACAACCACCGGCAGTGGAATTTCCCAGATCGCTTCACGCGCTGCGGCCCGCACTTCGCGCCAGGAAAAATTAGCAAGCGGCACTCGCAGTGCCCGGTTTTTCCACACGCTGTAGCCTGACAGCATGATCAGCATCAGGAATCCAGGCAGAATACCCGCCAGGAACAGGTCTTCAATTGAAATTTCAGCAATAACGCCGTACAGGATCAGCGGCAGCGAAGGCGCGAACAGCAAACCCAGGCTGCCGGCGGATGTCACCAGCCCCAGGTTGAATTTCTCCGGGTAGCCAGCCTCCTGCAGGGCCGGAAACAGGAGCGCGCCGACGGCAATGATCGTCACCCCGGAAGCACCGGTAAAGGCGGTAAAAAATGCGCAGGTCGCCAGCGAAACAATGGCCAGACCGGCTGGCATCCAACCCAGCAGTGCCTGGGTCAGACGTACCAGACGGCGTGGAGCGCCGCTTTCACCCAGCAGGTAACCGGCAAAGGTAAACAGCGGAATGGCCAGCAGGATTGGCATTTCGGCCATTCCGTAGAACTCGATCACAACGGCCTGGAGATCAATTCCTTCCTGGGTAAAACCCCACATTGCACTGGCTGCAATCACCACGAACAAAGGTGCACCGAGCAAGGCCAGGAGCACCAGCAGCGGCCCGAGCACCATCATGATGCCACGTCTCTTCTGAACAGGGTGGCCAGGCGCTTCAGGGAAAACAGGGTATAACGCCAGGAAATGAGACCGAAGCCGATCGGCAACACCAGCTGAAGCATCCATGCGGGTATACCACCCAGTAAAACATCCTCATACTGATACGATGTGCGTACGAAATTGATGCTGTACCAGGTCACTACTGCACATACGCCCGCGGTAAAAAGGTCAACCATGATTTTTACACCGTGTCTGAGTCTGGACGGCAAAAAACGATTCAGGATAGCGATATTGATGTGTTTGTCTGTCCGGCTCGCAGCCACTGCTCCCGCCACGGCAATCCACAGCACCAGCATTCGTAACAGCTCGTCACTCCAGATAAACCCAAACCCAAAAATATTCCTGGCCACGATCTGGCCGGCAGCCAACAGAATCATGCCGCTCAGGATAATGACGAGAACCGCATTCTCCATCCTGCGGCCCGTATTTTCGAGCCGTTGCAGGATGGTTTTGACCTGGTTCAAGGCGCTTGACCGTTGGTGCCCTGCCCCGCACGATATTCGACCAGCAACTCTTGCATCCGGTCCAGCAGCTGAATATCAAACACACCTTTGCGGGCCAGTTTACGGTGAGAATCGAGAACGATTCCACGCCACTGGTTGATTTCTGAACGATCAGCTGTGACCCTCTTCATCCCACCCTCCAGCAGGGCCTGCATAGCATCGTCATTATTCAACGCTCCGCTCCGGTCGAATTTACGGTAAAGCCCTTCCATCACTTCACGCACTACGGCCTGGTCTTGCGTGCTGATCTTCGAGAAGATCCGTTTATCGATCAACATCGCGCCATACACATAAGCCAGCGGCAATTCGGTGATGTAGTCGAGTTTGGTGTGCCATTGAAAGATAACGGCGCCCACCGGCGGAACCGTCACGCTGTCCAGCAAGCCGGTTTGCAAGCCCGTCATCACGTCTGTTATCGGCATGGTCACCGGAGCGACACCCAGTGCTCTCAGTGCTGCGTAACCAACCGGATCGCCTTCGGGTGTCCATATTTTCTGGCCATTAAAATCCGCCAGGGTACTCATGGGCCTGTTGGACATCATGTAGCCGAAACCAGCGGTGGCGAAACCAAAATTCACATACCCGGCATCTTCCAGCCTTTGCCTCAGTTCCGGTTCCAGGTACTTGCGCACATACTTCGCTTCCTCAATGGTATTGAACATCATGGGCAGTGAAAACAGGTCTGCGTCCTTCTGGAAGCCGTTCATTCCACCGGAACTAAATGCGCCGCCATGCAACTGGCCGGTGCGCATCTTGCGCCGCACCTGCCGGTCGTTACCCTGTATACCTCCTCCGTAAAATTTGAACTTTACGCGCCCGCCGGTACGTTCCTCGACTGCTTCGGCACCGGCACGCATGTCTTTCATCCAGGAAGAACCTTCGGGGGCGATGGTTGCGATCTTGAGGGTCTGCGGAAAAATCTGTGGCGCCCACAACAGCATAATCAGCACGGGTAGAATTCTGCTAATAATTTTAAATTCCATTTTTTTAAATGCTTTAAAAATAGTCGTCTGCGCTGTCGAGCAGTTCCTGGGCTTCCTTTTGCGCCAGCGTATTAAACAAGGTAAACCCCTCCTGCACCGGATCAGCGGACAATACTTCGTGTAATAACCGGTCATGAAGTTCCCGGTCATACAGCG
This sequence comes from Lysobacterales bacterium, assembly GCA_036447475.1. Lineage (GTDB taxonomy): Bacteria > Pseudomonadota > Gammaproteobacteria > Xanthomonadales > SZUA-36 > JAJRRA01. Next base: position 5,885 of record JAZFUZ010000024.1, read on the forward strand.
TACGGGCATAGTATCTTGCACAGTTAACCTTAATGCTCAGGTCCTTCCCGCCGGATAGGGACATGGCGCGCTGATAATGGGCAATGCCAGCCTCAAAATCACCCCCCAACGCGGGTGGACGAATGGTATTGAGCAACGCCAAAAAATGTTCTACGTTAGACTGTTCGTACTGCGGATCGATTTCCTGCACGCGCTGCATGGTAGCTTGCACATGGGGCAACTTGGCCAACGCCCCCCAGTCTTCGCTGTGTGCCTGAACATAGGCCATCCAGCTCACTCCAAAGGTATAAAGTGCCGCCACATCTTTTTCATTCAACACTTCCAGAGCAGCAACGAAATCATCGAAAACAAGTTCCCAAATTCCGCAGGCTCGTTTGTCCGCCCGACATAAGGAACGTCGCCCATAAGAACGCGCCCTCAGCGTCAGTTTGCGCGCCCGGCTCGGGTCGTCCACGAATATCACACCGTATGCTGCATAGAGATTGGCCGCCGCACTGAGAACAGCCTGGTTATCCGGTGAACTTGCAACGAAACTGTCCAGCATCAGCAGGTAAGCCGGTGCACCGTCTCGCACCAACTCGGGATCATCCTGGTTCAGGATCGCGGTACTTAAATTACTCGCCAAGCCACTGCCTGCAGTCGCCAGCATGGATGCACAGCCTGTAACAATCAGAGCTAATGTGAGCACCAGGCAGCCATTGAAAACCAAAGTTCGCAATCCTGGAATCATATTTTTTAAGCCGTTTTTACTCGCCGTAGGGGATCCAGATGTTTTTAATCTCGGTTGCCTTGCGCAGGAAGGTTTCGCCCTGCCCTTGCTGCTCATCTTCCCAATCGTGGTACAGGCCGTAATTAACCCAGGTTCGTTTCATGGTCGCGGCGGCTTCCTCCTCAACCATACGGCTGCCCTGACGGCTGCCCCAGTACCACAGACCTTCAATGTCATAGTGCTTCGCCAACACCTCAGCCAGCACTTCGGGGTCACCGGTAATTATATTGATCACACCGCCGGGCAGATCCGAAGTATCCAGCACCTGGTAAAAATCGGTGGCCAGCAACGCGTAATGCCGGGAAGGCACTATCACGACCCGGTTGCCCATCGCAATGGCCGGCATCACGGTGGAGATAAAACCGAGCATGCCGGCCTCTTCCGGGGCAACGATGCCGATAACGCCCAGCGGCTCCTTCATGGCCAGAGTCACGTTGCGGAAGGGAGTGGCGTGAACCTGGCTGTCATATTTATCGGACATGGCTGCATAGGTGTAGATGCGACTGATGCACAGATCGAGTTCAGCCCGGGCGGCTGCTTCGTCTTTACCGCTCAGCTGCGAAATCCGGCGGATGAACTCATCGCTCCGGGCACTCAGGTTTTCGGCAATGTAATAAATAACCTGGGCACGATTGTGAGCGGTTGTGCCGCCCCAGCCGGTCGTTGCCCGGGCGGCTTCAACCGCATTCCGAATGTCTTTCCGGTTTCCCGTCGGGATCTCTGCGATCACTTTGCCGGTAGCATCGTAAGCTGCCTGGCTGTAACCACCGTCGGGCCGGACCTGCTTGCCCCCAATATACAGCTTGGGGGTTCGGTCGATTACCGGCGCGTCGCGACTGTCGATTTCCTCGACCGGCACGAAACGTGGCAACTGCTGCACGGGGTCTTTACTGAGTTTGGATTCCCAGAACGGCTTGACGTACTCGTACAGGCCTTCTTTGCCACCCTCCCGGCCGAACCCGGATTCTCGGTAGCCGCCAAAACCGGCAGCTGCGTCGAACATATTGGTGCAATTGACCCAGACAGAACCGGCCTTGAGTTTGGGTGCTACGTCCAGGGCCAGGTTGATGTTCTCGGTCCAGACACTGGCGGCCAGTCCGTAGCGGCTGTTGTTAGCCAGCGCAACGGCTTCAGACGGTGTGCGGAATGTCATCGAAACCAGAACGGGCCCGAAGATCTCTTCCTGCGCCAACGTGGCCGATGGTTGCACGTCGGTCAGCAGCGTTGGTGGGTAATAACATCCATCAACCGGCAAATCACAGCGTGGTTGCCATTTTTCCGCACCCTCTTCCACTCCCAGATCAACCAGGCTGTTGATTCTTTCGAGCTGGGTCCGGTCGATCAGCGCACCCATATCAATGCCCTTGTCCAGCGAGTCCCCTAAAACCAGCTTCGACATGCGTTTCCTCAGTTTTTCATGCAGGCGGTCGGCAATCGATTCCTGTACCAGTAAGCGTGAGCCAGCGCAGCAGACCTCACCCTGGTTGAACCAGATGGCGTCCACCAGTCCTTCGACCACACTATCGAGGTCCGAATCTTCAAACACGATATAAGGCGACTTACCGCCCAGTTCCAGAGTCAGCTTCTTGCCCGTACCGGCTGTCGCCTTGCGCAGGATTCTTCCCACCTCGGTGGAACCGGTAAACGCCAGCTTGCCAACTTCCTGGTGGTTGGTCAGCGCCTCGCCTGCTTTGTGATCGCCCAGCACCAGGTTGAACACGCCGGGCGGCAAACCGACCTCACCGCACATCTGTGCAAACAGCACCGCGGTAGAGGATGTGAATTCGGCCGGCTTCAAAACTACGGTATTAGCCATCGCCAATGCCGGTGCAACTTTCCACGCCAGCATCAACAGCGGGAAGTTCCAGGGAATGATCTGACCGATCACGCCGATGGGGCGGTAACCGGCCATCTGCTCGTGCATGACCTGTGCCCAGCCGGCATGGTAATAGAAATGCCGTGCGACCAGTGGGATGTCGATGTCGCGCGATTCGCGGATCGGCTTGCCGTTATCCATGCTCTCGAGTACCGAGAACAGGCGGCTGTTTTTCTGGATGTGGCGCGCCATGGCGTAAAGGTAACGGGCCCTGCCGTGCCCGCCCATCGCCACCCAGCCCTCCAGGGCATCCGCCGCGGCCGCAACCGCACGATTCACATCCACATCATTGCCATCGGCCACCTTTGCCAGCTTCTCGCCGCTGGCGGGATTAACCGTATCGAAATACTCACCAGACTCCGGTTCCATCCACTGACCACCGATAAAGTGCAGCAAGGTATGTTCCCGGGCCTGCAACCACTGCCGGGCCTGGTCGGGGCTTTCCGGCGCCGGGCCGTATTCCATGGATTCAAAGATCGCTTTTACGGACATGTTGGATTCCTTCCCAAATCAGCTGACCGGATGCCGGTGTTGCGCTGAATAACTCCCGGTCAGGTGGTGTTCCAGTTGGCGCTCGATGTCACCCAGAAGGCTACTTGCACCAAAACGAAATAAAGTTGGCGTAAGCCATTGATTTCCCAATTCTTCTTTAATAAGAATCAGGTAGTTTATTGCTTGTTTCGACTTGCTGATGCCACCGGCCGGTTTATAACCGATTTTGTAACCGGTCAATTCCTGGTAATCCCTGATGGCGCGGACCATAACCAGGCTATACGGCAGAGTTGCGTTGATGAACTCTTTACCTGTGCTGGTCTTGATAAAATCCGCCCCGGCCATCATGCACACCCAGCTGGCCTTGGCCACATTGCCCAGCGTCGCCAGCTCACCGGTGGCCAGGATGGTCTTGAGGTGGGCGTCGCCGCAGGCTTCACGATAGGCTTTGACTTCGTCATACAGGCCCTGCCAATCGCCGGTCAACACCAGGGCACGGCTGATCACGATGTCGATTTCAGCAGCACCAACAGCAACTGACTCGCGTATCTGGGCCAGTTTCAGCGGCAGGGGTATCTGCCCCGCCGGAAACCCGGTGGAGACCGCGGCCACCGGAATACCACTACCGGCCAGTTCCCGGACAGCGGTTTCAATCAGGTTGTGATAGACGCACACGGCGGCTGTTGTGAGCTTGAGTTTATCCACCCCCAGACCTTCGAGTATGTCGCGACGCACCGGCCGTTTGGCCTTCTGGCACAAGCGCCTGACTTTGCCCGGCGTATCGTCACCCGCCAGCGTGGTGAGGTCAATGCAGGTCAGGGCTTTCAGCAACCAGGCGGCCTGATAGTCCCGCTTGATCGAGCGGCGCCTACCTAGGGTGGCGGCCCGGCGCTCAACCGCACTGCGGTTGATGCGGATACGGCCGAACAGGTCCGGCTCAAAATCCATGCCCGGGTTGCGCTCGCTCACATCCTGCGCCTTGATTGACTGTACGTTTGACTGCGGTGGACGCGCCATATTTTGGTCCATATGCTGTATCTTGATAAGGAGCAGTATAATTGGCATTCGCTCCAATGTGCAGAACCATTGGAGAAGCACATCCACGAGCACAGCTCCAGTATCGCCGCAGCGTGGCACAAGCTGGGCATCTGATTCAACTTCTTGTTCTAAACGGCAGGCAGTATAGTCAACGCCAAAAGGCTCATGCAAAGGCATCCACGTATCAAGAAGCGAATATACACCGGCTTAATCTTGCTCCTGCTCGCCATTATCGTGTCCATCATACGATTAGGCAGCGACCCGGCAATCCAATCATTACCAACGGAAAATAATCCGGCGCAGATTAAAGCGGTTCATTACTTTTCCTCAAGCTGGCCGAAATCATTCTGGGAAGATTTTGAGCAAAGCCAAGTCGACAGCGATTTTGCTCAAATCAAGGCCGATGGATTCAACACCATTATTTTGGTCATTCCGTGGCTGGGTTTTGAAACTGGATTTGAGGACGGTGTGCCTGAGCCATCCCCTTTGTATGATCGCCTTGAGTGGATTTTGACAAAAATTGACCAGGCAGGCTTGGACTATGGCCTGCGCGTCAGCTTCCCACATAACTTTGACCCGGAGAACGGGATTAGCAACGGGAAACTTTGCACCGAAATATTTGTCGACAGCGCACTCAGAGAAAAATGGGTCCAGTACCTGGCGCGAATTGCCCAGCGGGTCGACCAACACCGCGATTCATTCAAATTTGCTTTTTTTTCCTGGGAGGATTTCTTCTGCCCCTACTCGAGTATTCCAAACTTGAAAGAAGGTCAACGACTGGACATGGCCAGACGATCCGGTTACCAGGTCTGGCTTGGTGAGCAGTTTCCAGCACAATTGGTCAATCTTCTTTATTCACAGTCTTTCGAGTCGATGGAGGATGTGCCATTCCCGGAAAGAGAATCACCCGGGTTTTGGCTTTTCCTTCGCTTCATTGACCAATTCCTGGTCAACCAATTACTCACACCAGGTCGGCAGGTCTTGCCTGAGTTGGCAATGGAGGTGAGAGTTGACAAAGATCCCATCCATAACAGCAATAAAATTTTTTGGGCCGAACATGACCTGGCACTATCAGATGAGCAACTACGCGGCAGTTATTGGGGCGCATATTACGGGGCAAACAACCAGGGGGAGTTGCTAAAGTCGGATGAAGCCCTGCGGCATTTCGAACAGATGCTCAATGAAGTCAGCGACCACGGGAAAAATATTAACCATATCGTAGAACAGTTTAATTTCGCGGATAACACACCGGGATACGGGGGGCGTCATGCACAGATCGAAAACGATGAATTACCCGCATTTTTAGAGGGTGCAGCGAAGTTACTGAAGCAAAAGTCCAGGGGCTACGGCTTGTGGGCTTACCGCGACTATGTCGATTCGGCAATTTACAATGGTTCGTTTGAATTGGGATTGCGTGGTTGGGACTCTCAAGGTCAGCTAATGGTTATTACCAATGCTGACGGGGACCAGGCACTGCGGATGCAGGCAGATGCGATTATCAGTCAGACCTTTTCTCCTTTCGAGCGTTTCGTCGGTCTTGGCACCAGCGAACAACTCACATTCTGTGCCAACTTCACTCGCCTGGTAAAGACGGCGCATATCACGCTTTTGCTGAACGGAACGCTGATAGGGGCTTTTGATGTAAGTGAAACAGCATGGCACTGTGTGAAAATGGATGCACAGGCGATCAAACAATCAAAGGTTACATTTTCGGTCTCAAGCGATGTTGAGATACAAGTTGATGATCTTCGCTTATTCGCGTTTATTCAAGTACTCAATGTGTACGACGAAAATGGCCGGCCGGGGCCACTAAGGGATTTGATCGTTCGTCTGAATACAGACTGGCTAGCCGACTGACCTTCATTAGGCCGCAATGACTGAAAACACCAAGACATTGAAACACTTTTACTGGCATGTGCTGTTATTGGGCAGCCTGGTTTTCTCTCACCCCCTGTTTAACACATTAAGTAGCCAACCGGAATTCTTGCTGGCGCACAATTTGAGCGGGTTTAAGCTGCTCTTTTGGATAATGGTCGTTGGATTTTTCCCGGGTTTGTTAATGGCATCAGTGGTTTATGCCCTGACCAAGGTCTTTACACAGACGAGGGAAAAGATCAAGAAAGCTTCACTTTTTGTTTTACTCAGCCTGTTTGTTTTCATCCACGTGAACAACTCGATTGGATCAAGTTTAATAGCCCCGGCCATCGTTTCATGTCTGCTGGCGATCATTACCCTGCGTATTTATGGAAAGTCGATCTATTTACGAACATTTTTTTCATATGCCGCTTTTATGGTCGTGATCATCCCGTCCATATTTGCTTCAGGTGCTGATATTCGCCAAATTTTGCTGCCACAAAAAAACACTGGCAATGTGATAACTGCGGAGCCCATCGACGATCACCCCGTTGTAATTCTTCTGCTTGATGAACTTCCATTATTATCGTTGCTGGATAATGAAGGAAATATCAATGATCAGCGTTTTCCAAATCTTGCCAACTTTTCTGCTCGATCAACATGGTACAAATATGCAACTACTGTAGCTGAAGCGACCTTGAATGCTGTACCGCCCATTCTTACCGGACAACTAACTGAACCCAGCAATAAGAAACTCCCATTGGCGGCCAACTACCCGGCAAGTCTTTTCACGCTTTTTTCCGCCACACACAAAATAAACGCGTTTGAGACATTCACCCATATCTGCCCTGAGGAGCTGTGCAAGAGCACGAGAGCTGACTGGAGAATGATCGCTGAAGACACGCTGGTTGTTTTTGCCCACATCACTGCACCCAATCGAATCAAACAAAAATTGCCGCAAATTGATAATAAGTGGGCTGGGTATCTGCGCCCTAAAGGTGTAAGCGACAACCTTCATACAGACCGGGATCTGCACCCGCATCATCGTTACAAAGTACGTTTGGAAATGTTCGGTCAATTCATGTCTGAACTGGAAAACATCGAACCGGCCAGCCTGAATTATCTACATATTCTGATGCCACATTCACCCTGGATGTACCTCCCGGATGGGCGGATTTATTCACAAGCGGAGCTTCGATCATTCACCGGAACTTTGCCTCCAAGCGCCCCTGGCGCCAAGCAAAATGCACAACTATATTCCCAGCAGCATCTCGTTGATCATGCCTACCAGAGGCACCTGCTGCAGATGGGTTACGTTGACAAACTGCTTGGTGATGTTTTTTCCTTACTACACAAGCGTGACATGTTTGACGACGCCTTGATCATTGTAATGGCCGACCATGGTGTCAGTTTCAGGCCAGGGGAATCGCTTCGGGAAGCCAATGAGGCAAGTTATCAGGATATATTATCAATCCCTTTATTGATTAAGTATCCCGGCCAAAAACACGCTGAAATAAGTCTGCGTGCAGCGCGATCCGTTGATGTGCTGCCCACTATTCTAGATGCTTTGAATAGCGAATTTGACAATCCGGATTTCGACGGGCGGTCACTGCTGCAGGGCAACGATTCAGAACAAACTATCCTTCACCTGCAGCGGGATACAGGCGAAATACTGGACTTTCAGTTTGCCGAGTTTAAAGATCGCTTCGAACAGGCTGTTAAAGACAGGAATAATGCGCTGGCCAACGGAAGTTTTGATCAAATCTATGCTTTAAACGATGAAGGTTTGTTGAACAAGGAAGCACAGAAAATTCCCGCCGACAGCCCTGTTGATTACACTTTAAGACTGGACAATCCACATTTATATAGTGACATCAACCTGGTCCAAACCAGTGTTCCGACGCTGATACGTGCGAACCGCTCTACTCAGTCCGAAAAACCCGTAAAAACAACAGTCGCAGTGGCCGTAAACGGCATCATACGTGGAGTTTCGATACTGCAACATGTTGAAACTGTAGTATTCGATTTTCAGGTATTGGTAGCCCCGGAGTCTTTCCAAAACGGCGCCAATACCATTCGCTTCTATCAGATCAACAAAACTGCAAGTACTACCTCGCTGTCCCCGATCTTTTTTGAGAGCAAAAATCAGGTTGAGTTAATCAACGAAACAGCCAACTCAATGTCTTTGAATTTCAGTTCGCAACGTTTGCCGGTTGCCCGCACGGGTAATCACGGGGAGATCACCATTATTGCGGATGACAAAACCAGTCAGGTTCGACTAACCGGCTGGTCGGCAAGCTCGGATGATGGCCGGATTGCAGCGGAAATCTTCTTTTTCTCCGGGAATAAGCTTATCACTTCGGTTAAGCCCCATTCACGCTATCCCCAGGCACAGCAATTCACCGGCTTTGCAAATACAGAATATTCCGGATTCAACCTCATTTTGCCCATAAGGAATCCGAATGAATTCAGGTATGCGCTATTTACAGCGATCGCTGTGTTTGATCCGGACACAAATCCCGTAGCCGGTGAGTTACGTTACACCAATTGGGCTGAGCATCTATTCAATACCAGGAAAATCAAACTCAGCCGTGAAACTCTATTAGAGAAAACGGACAAAAACGCCATCGAACCCGGGCGTGTATATGACTTTTCAGATGACAGCCAGGCTTTGCTGTTCTCCGGTTCCGAATGGTCCAAGGTCAGTAGTAATGGAGCAAGGTGGAATGCTACAGATAATGCTTCCCTGAGTTTTACCGTAAGGAGTAATCAATATCCTTTAGAGTTGATGGTTCAATCTTCACCGTTTTTTGTTAAAGGCAAGCACGAAATACAAGTTATTGAAGCCTCGTTCCTGTCCAGCGCCAGCCAGCTTATCAAACTGCAACGAGGGAAAACGGGGGGTAAGTTCGTTATTCATATAGCACCGAAAGATATCGGCCCTGATGGAATAGTCCTAATAAAGCTTAGGTTCCTGAATGCAGCATCCCCGAAGTTATTAGGAATCAACAATGACACGCGATTGCTTGCCATCAATGTAAAAACACTACAATTGCTGATCGCCAAAGGTAGCTCAAACTAAATCTAGCTGCGTTCCAGCGTGCTTAGCCTGTGCTTTCTTAAGGTTTGACACAACTGTAGAGCGTTCGGTCGCCATTGTTCATTTCCTGTTGCTGGCGGATTTCAAAATACCTTTTCAGGTTTGCTTCCAACGATTCACGGCTGTAGTCCTGATACTTGTCTTTCTTGTTACGCAACAGGGCTTTCACCTTGTCATCCTTGCGCGACACGTACTCGATCACCAGCTTATCGGTCAGTCCGGCCAGCCAGTCTATCAATTCTCCCAGCGGGATATTAGCACTGATGACCAGGTGATGGATCAGCGCAAGACACAGGACGAGATCAGGTCGGCTTCGACTTTGCAGGTCGCTGCGTTCACAGTTACGCCAGCCCCAGTTAGGCGATGGATCTGCGACGTTGTGTACCAATGGCAAAATGTTGCCTGGCGTGTTTTCATCCAGGTAAAGTCGCTCCACCGCAACATGATCGATATCTGTAGCCACCACCTGGCGGCACAGTGCTGCCGCAATCCGTGAAAACTGCCCGGTATTGCAACCAATATCCCAGACCGTGTCCGGTTTTTCGGCCGTTATGACATCTCGGACAAAATCTTCTTTGCGCAGGTGATCAACATCTGAATAATTGTGAAATTCTGCATAATCGCCCCACTCTGACCCGCTTGCCTCCCAGCCAAGTCTGTGCACGAGTTTTTGCAGTTTGCGTACGTTGGCCAGGATCAATTCACGGTTGAAACCGGCAGACTTGAGGCTGGATCGGATATTTTCAGATGAACCGCCATAACGCCGATCCAGTTTGGACTGTAACCACACATGGCTCAGCACGCCCTTGCGGAATCGGTCACGGAAACCAAACAAAGTAGATGCGGTCTGCACATCCACACCATCGATAGCACCACGCATGAAAGGCTGAAAATTACAGCCCTTGTATGCCTGTAAGAACAAGGGAAACAGGTACATCTCACAAAACTGCCGGTAGCCGGACCAGGGCTCACCTTGCTGCAAGGGCTCGAATGAGGGAATGTCGATAAACACCGTATTGCCGTTTACGAACTGGATGTTGTAAGGGCTTGCATCTTTCAGCGTAAAACCGTTACTGACTGCATGTTCCACCAGGTGCAACTGAAGGCTGGCAGCAGCTTTCAGCATGCTGAAGGTCCACTCATAGGGGTAGCTGATCACTGCTACGGGATCGTGTTCAAGAAAACCGGCCCATTGTGCTTTCACATCACTTGGCAATGGGTTCTCTTTAGCGGAAATCTCACGACTACCGATCACCTTGCCGGATTTGGCCAGCTTGGCATAAAAAGATTGTTCCTGCAGCTGCCGGAAGTTTCTAAGTGCGGATTCACTCATGCCCCGGAAGACCCGCTCCTGGAAGTGATACACACGACCGTCGCGGTCACGGAATGAACCGGCGTTGACCGCAGTTGTTCGCTTGTTCATGAATGTGTCAAACCGACTCGTCTTCGGTTTCTTCCTTTCTCGCCATGCCCAGCGCTGCTCTCAATTTGTGCCAGTACAGCTTGATCGCCACAGCCACAGCGGCAACCCCACCAAGGATGACTTGCAACAGCATACTGCCGGTACCGGGATCAAGATAGGCGATGGCATCGCTGAATATAAACAGTAATAAAATAGTGGTAAAAATTCTCATATATAAATCTCTTCAATCGGCTCTGTCAGGCCCACAGGGCGATTTCGAATCATCTGCGCTGCCGGAAAAAATCCTTTAACAAGACGGAGCATTTGTCTGCGAGACACCCGCCATCAACTACCGGGTGGTGATTGTGAGCGGGATTACTTAAAAGGTCAAACCGGCCGCCAGCTGCGCCAGTTTTCGGATCGTCTGCACCATACACGACGCGTTCCAGCCGGGCATGAATCATGGCTCCTGCGCACATGGCGCAGGGTTCCAATGTGACATAAAGTGAGCATCCGGGGAGCCGGTAATTACCGAGTCGTTGGCCCGCTTCACGCAGGGCGAGTATTTCGGCGTGGGCGCTGGGATCATTCAGCTTGATGACTCGGTTCCAGCCCCTACCCAGCACTTGACCGTCTTTTACAATCACTGCCCCGACCGGCACTTCGCCCTCCTCCCCGGCACGATGCGCCAGTTCCAGAGCGTGCCGCATCCATGCCCGGTCAGATTCGGTCACGGCTGGAGATTGGTTCATAAGGAGTTGGGCGCGATCATTCCCACTCGATCGTGGCTGGTGGTTTTCCAGAAATATCGTAAACAACTCTAGATATTCCATTGATCTCATTAGAAATTCTCATGGAAACACGCTCAAGGAATTCGTAGGGCAAACGGGCCCAGCGCGCCGTCATGAAGTCTACGGTTTCCACCGCCCGCAAGGCCACAACATATTCATAACGACGCTGGTCACCGGTAACTCCCACGGATTTTACCGGCAGGAATACGGCAAACGCCTGGCTGACTTGGTCATACAGGTTTTCCTTGTACAATTCCTCGATGAAGATATGGTCTGCACGAGCCAGCAGATCAACGAATTCTTTACGCACCTCACCCAACACCCGCACAGCCAGACCCGGGCCAGGGAACGGGTGGCGGAAAACTATTTCCCTGGGCAGGCCCAACTCCATGCCTATTTTTCGAACTTCATCCTTGAACAACTCGCGCAGGGGTTCGATTAGTTCCATCTTCATATAGTCGGGCAAACCACCGACATTGTGATGGGATTTGATCACCTGTGCCCTGCCCGTTTTGCTGCCCGCAGATTCAATCACGTCGGGATAAATCGTGCCCTGGGCCAGCCACTTCGCATGACCCTTCAGGCTGGCCTGTTCCTCGAAGACATCGATAAACAGGCCGCCGATGATTTTGCGTTTTTCTTCCGGATCGGTGACGCCCTTCAAACCGGCCAGGAATCGTGTGCGGGCATCCACCTTGATCACGTGTACGCCCATGTGCCGGTCGAACGTCGCCATCACCTGCTCGGACTCACGGTAGCGGAGCAGCCCGGTATCGACAAAAATACAGGTCAACTGATCACCGATGGCCCGCTTCAGTAAAGCGGCCACGACGCTTGAATCCACGCCGCCGGACAGGCCCAGGATGACCTCGTCCTGGCCTACCTGGCCCCGGATGCGTGCGATCGAGTCCCTGATGATATTTTCCGGGGTCCAGTACTCTTCGCAGCCACAAATGTCGTGCACGAAGCGTGCGAGTATGCGCTGGCCCTGCACGGTGTGCGTCACCTCGGGGTGGAACTGGAGGCCGTAGTAGCCGCGACCGTCATCGGCGATGGCCGCGATCGGTGCAGAGTCCGTAGCGGCCAAAACCTCGAAACCGCCAGGCAGTTCGGTCACCTTATCGCCGTGACTCATCCATACATCAAGTTGCGAACGACCGTCATCGTCAACGTGGTCCTCGATGTCCTGCAGCAAGCGCGAAGGTTGCTCGACCGTGACTCGCGCATAACCGAATTCCTTGAACGGGGAAGGCTCGACTTTTCCGCCCAGTTGGGCTGCCATGGTGTGCAGGCCATAACAGATGCCGAGCACCGGCACATCGAGCTCAAAAATGACATCCGGCGCCTGCGGGCCGTCTTCCGCATGCACAGATGCCGGGCCGCCGGTCAGGATGATGCCGCGCGGTGCAAATTTACGGATGTCGCCGGGGTGTGTATCCCAGGGCCGGATTTCGCAATACACCCCGCCTTCCCGGACACGGCGAGCGATCAGTTGGGTGTACTGGGAGCCAAAATCCAGAATCAGGATGCGGTGTTGATGAATGTCTTGTTGCATGGCTTATTTTTTGCCCGGGGCCTGTTAACACTTGCCAGGTCACTGCGTTGCAGGCCCCAGCCTGGCTACCTGGCAATGACCGGGATCAGGACAACTTATAATTTGGCGATTCCTTGGTAATCTGGACATCGTGAGCATGGCTTTCACGGATGCCGGCATTCGTAATCCGGACGAATTTGGCCTCAGTTTTGAATTTCTCTATGGTCGCGCAACCCATATAGCCCATAGATGACCGGAGCCCGCCAAGCAATTGGTGGATCACCTCGGATAATACACCCTTATAGGGCACCCGCCCTTCGATGCCTTCAGGCACCAGTTTATCCGTCGAAACATCGTGCTGGAAATAACGGTCCCTGGAACCTTGCGCCATGGCGCCCAGCGACCCCATACCCCGGTAGGACTTGTAGGACCGTCCCTGGTACAGCTCAACCTCACCGGGTGCCTCCTCCGTACCGGCAAACAAGCTGCCGATCATGACCGTCCATGCTCCGGCCGCGATGGCCTTGGCGAAATCGCCCGAGAAGCGGATCCCACCATCGGCGATCAGAGGCACGCCGGTGCCCTTCAGAGCATGGGCGACATTAGCCACGGCGGTGATCTGGGGGACACCCACGCCGGCCACGATGCGGGTAGTACAGATTGAGCCCGGCCCCTGGCCGACCTTGACACCATCCACACCGGCTTCCACCAGCGCCAACGCGCCTTCTGCAGTGGTCACGTTGCCGCCAATGACCTGAACATCGGGAAACTGCTGCTTGACCCAACGAATCCGGTCCAGCACGCCACGGCTGTGGCCGTGTGCAGTATCGACCACAATAACGTCAACATTGGCATCGATCAGGGCGGTGACGCGCTCCACCGTGTCACCGCCCACGCCGACTGCGGCAGCGACCATCAACCGTTCGCGGAAATCCTTGGCGGCATTGGGGAAATCGGTAGATTTCTGAATGTCTTTCACCGTGATCAAGCCACGTAACTCGAATCTGCTGTTCACCACCAGCACCTTCTCGATGCGGTATTTGTGCAGCAGGCCAAGTACCTCGTCCTGGCTGGCATTCTCATTAACGGTTACGAGTTTGTCCTTGCGGGTCATTATGTTGCGCACCGGATCATCCAGCCGCTTCTCGAACCGCATGTCCCTGCTGGTGACGATGCCGACCAGTTCGTCACCGTCCACCACGGGCACGCCGGAGATGTTGTGGCGATGGGTCAGGTTCAGCACCTCGCGAATGGTGGTGCCCGGCGCCACGGTGATCGGATCCTTGATCACGCCAGCCTCGTATTTCTTGACCATATGTACCTGATCCGCCTGTTGTTGCAATGTCATGTTCTTGTGAATCACACCAATGCCGCCTTCCTGCGCCATGGCAATGGCCAGACGTGCCTCGGTCACGGTGTCCATGGCGGCGGAGATCAGCGGCGCGTTGATGCTGATGTCGCGAGTCAGACGGGATCGAAGCTCGACATCTCCAGGGAGAATCTCCGAGTAGGCGGGCTGGAGCGAGACATCATCAAAGGTCAGAGCTTCACCAATCAGCTGCATATTCCGAGTTCTCCTGAGCGCCGACGCCCGGTACATGCCGGGCGTAGTAGGCTTACAATTATATCCCGCCGCGCGGTCTATTTGAACAAGGCAATGTTAAGCGGCTGCTTGCGCCCAAAAAGTTCTGCCGGATTAGCCCACAGGAAAGCGAAATTTTTCGGTACAGAGTTTATCATCTGCATATGGCCACCAACGGTAATACCAACGAGCACATCTACACACCGCGCGAACTAAACCACGAGGTCCGCCTGCACATCGAGATGGGCTTCCCGCGTATCGCATTGGAAGCGGAAATCTCCAATCTTGCAAAACCTGCTTCCGGACATCTTTATTTTACGCTGAAGGATGACAAAGCCCAGATTCGCTGCGCCCTTTTCCGTTCTTCAGCCAGAGCGTTGTCCATCGACCCAGAGGACGGCATGAAAGTGCTTGCCCACGGCAGGATCAGCCTGTACGAACCGCGTGGCGACTTCCAGTTGATCGTTGACAGCCTGCGCGATGCCGGTGAAGGCTTGTTGCGTCGTCAATTCGAGGAATTGAAAAAGAAGCTCGAAGACGAAGGTCTGTTTGACCCATCATCCAAACTGCCACTGCCGCCTTACCCGCTGCGCATTGCGGTGGTGACTTCCCCGGGCGGCGCTGCTGTACGCGATATCCTGCACGTACTGGCGCGCCGCTGGCCCGTTGCAAAAGTCCGCCTGTACCCGGTATCCGTCCAGGGTACTGAAGCACCCCGAGAAATCCTGACCGCCCTGAAAGCTGCCAATGAACAGAAGTGGGCAGAAATCCTGATCGTTGGGCGTGGTGGTGGATCACTCGAGGACCTGCTCGCCTTCAATGATGAAGCTGTAGCCCGGGCCGTATTCGCATCAGTTATTCCGGTCATTTCCGCGGTAGGTCACGAAACGGACTTCAGTATCTGTGACTTCGTTGCCGACCTGCGTGCGCCCACTCCATCCGCCGCCGCCGAACTGGCGACGCCGGACCAGGCCGTGCTGCAAGAGTCGTTCTCACGTTCAGAAAGGCATTTGTTCCGCCGCATCCAAGACCGTCTCCAACGCGATACCCAGGCGCTGGACCACCTTTCACACCGGCTCCAGCAGCGCCACCCAGCCACCCGGTTAAGCGAGCAGGCCGGGCACCTTGATACGCTGCAAAAGGCGCTGAGCAGAAGCTTTCAGCGCCAGTTGAAGGCTCGCCAACAAACACTGCGTGACCTGGCCCGAACCCTGAACGCCGTGAGCCCTCTGAAAACCATCGGTCGCGGTTATGCCGTGGTAACTTCAACACAAACCGGAAAAGTGATCAGCAGCGTCAGCCAGGCACCGCCCGGGGAACCCATCACCACCCAACTCAGCGACGG
>JAZFUZ010000025.1:0-9582 GCA_036447475.1 Lysobacterales bacterium
TCCCTGCGGGCGAGACGAGAAGGCATCATCTGCTGCGTTGCGCCTCTTGTGAAGGACCAGCCATTCCCGGCGAGTCGCGCCTTACAGCTAATACCTTCTCGTTTCGCTTAATCGTCACTTAATATAGGACACTACACTAGCGCATCCAACTGGCAGGCCATCAACTGCCGGATTCCCGAATCAGCCAAATCCAGCATCTGATCGAGTTCACCCCGACGGAACGCATGTCCTTCGGCGGTACCCTGCAGCTCAATAAAGGCACCCCCGTCGTTCATGACAACGTTCATATCGGTTTCGGCTATAGAATCCTCAGGGTAGTCAAGATCGAGAACAGGAACATCCCCGTAAATACCCACCGATACTGCGGCAACTTGCCCATGTATCGGATCCTTTTTTATGCTACCTTTTTTCATTAGCCAGCGGCAGGCATCGACCAGCGCGACGTAGGCGCCCGTAATAGATGCCGTCCGGGTGCCGCCATCGGCCTGCAGCACATCACAATCCAAGGTGATGGTTCTTTCGCCCAGGGCTTCCCGGTCCACGACTGCTCTGAGTGAGCGTCCAATCAATCGTTGAATCTCGAGCGTACGACCACCCTGCTTTCCGCGGACAGCTTCCCTCCCCATGCGGCTACCCGTCGACCGGGGAAGCATGCCGTATTCAGCAGTCACCCAGCCCTGTCCCTTACCGCGCAGGAACCGGGGAACGCGATCTTCCACGGATGCAGTACATAAAACGTGGGTATCTCCGCAGCGAATCAACACAGAACCCTCTGCATGTCGGGTAAAATTGCGCGTGATACTGATCCGGCGGAGTTCATCTGGTTTTCGGCCACTGGGTCGCATTTATTTTCCTGTGTTAGGGCTTGTTAACACTTGCCCTGGTCATTAAACGGTAACATTGTGCCAAGATATCCAAAAGGCAACAACTCATGATCCACAGCATGACCGGTTTCGCCAGCGCGGAACACCAGTATGATTTCGGCCGACTTTCATGGGAAATTCGCTCGGTGAATCACCGTTACTTTGAATTCGGGTTTCGTGTTCCGGAGGAATTCCGGGTCCTTGAACCGGAAATACGGCGGATTCTTGGAGTACATCTGAGCAGGGGAAAAGTCGATGCCACGCTTCGATATACACCTGCCGGCGCCATAAGCAGTTCAAGGCTGCACCTGAACCGGGAATTGGCCGGCAAGCTGCTTGGCCTGCAAAAAGAGCTTCAGGACCTGAGCGGTGTGGAACAGGAGCCGGACTTACAATCCCTGTTACGCTGGCCGGGATTGGTGGAAGAACAGGCACCAAATCCCCAACCGCTGCACGAGGCGGCCCTGGAACTGCTCTCAAAAGCTGCACAAGACTTGCATGCTGCACGTGGCCGGGAGGGAGAACAGTTGTCTGCAGCCATCCGTGAGCGACTGGTAGGAATTGAAAAATGGGTAGAGCAGATCCGGCAGTGGCTGCCTGAAATCCGCGTAACCCTGCGGCAGAAACTGCTCGCCCGGATCGAAACTCTGCAGCAGCCGCTGGAACCCGGACGGCTTGAGCAGGAAATTGCTTTTCTCGCCCAAAAGATGGATGTAGACGAAGAACTGGACCGTCTGGCCGCTCACGTCATGGAAACACTGCTGGTGCTGGATCGGGATGATCCAGTCGGCCGCCGGCTCGATTTCCTGATGCAGGAATTCAACCGCGAATCCAACACGCTCAGCTCCAAGTCCGTAGACCAGCGAACGACCCAGGCTGCAATCGAACTCAAGGTGTTGATTGAACAGATGAGGGAGCAGGTGCAGAACATTGAATAATCCAAGCGTGCATCGTGCACCACTATCCCGGATGCGGGCTAAGCTTTATGTTGTGGCGGCTCCTTCTGGTGGAGGAAAAACCAGTCTGATCAACGCGCTGCTCGACAAGGATGACCGGGTCCGTCTCTCGGTGTCCTACACCACACGAACCGCACGCCCCGGCGAGAAAGACGGTGTTCACTACCATTTTATCGACGACCAGGACTTTATCGGCTTGATCGGAAAAAATGCCTTTCTCGAGCATGCTGAAGTGTTCGGCCATCGATATGGAACCGGGCGAAACGCAGTAGAAAAAAAACTGGCT
Organism: Lysobacterales bacterium; assembly: GCA_036447475.1. GTDB lineage: Bacteria > Pseudomonadota > Gammaproteobacteria > Xanthomonadales > SZUA-36 > JAJRRA01. Next base: position 2,106 of record JAZFUZ010000025.1, read on the forward strand.
GCAGGCTTCGATGTCCTGTTGGACATAGACTGGCAAGGCGCCCGGCAGATCCGGAAATCCTGCCCTTCCTGTTGTACGATTTTCGTCCTCCCACCTTCGCTGGAAGCACTGCGCAACCGTCTCGCCAGGCGTGGACAGGATTGCGAAGATGTGATCGAGAAGCGCATGCGCGAAGCCAGGGCGGAAATTGCGCACTCGAGCGAGTTTGACTACCTGATTATCAATGATGACTTCGATCAAGCACTGGCCGACCTGCAATCCATAGTCCGCCATCGAAAACTATACCGGCCGGCTCCGAAAGGTCATTATGACGATCTTCTGGCAGAACTGCAGGAAAATGGATAAACTGATAGGTTCAGCCCGGGCTTTGAAGACCTCGGCACACCGATGAATTTATGCACAAGTAATCAGGAATATACACCATGGCACGAATCACAGTAGAAGACTGTCTCGATAATGTTGACAACCGTTTTGAACTCGTATTAACCGCCACCAAGCGCGCACGGCAAATTGCCAATGGCGCCGCTGCACTGGTGGAGGAAGATAATGACAAACCCACAGTGATTGCGCTGCGCGAAATTGCCGAAGGACTGATCGATTCCGAAAACGTTGACATCATCCAGGCGGAAATAGAAGCGGCGGAAGCATTTGACCTCCATCCAGAGGATGATGAGCTCACACCCTGAATCCAGGGCTGGTGGCAGGGCCTAAGGATTGTCAGTCCCATGCTGGAAGCCACCGTCTCCGCCGAACCCTTCCTCAAGCTCAGGGACTTGCTGAACACTTATCTTGACCCCGAAAAAGTCGCAATAATCCTGCGGGCCTTTGAAGTTGGTAATGCTGCTCATGAAGGGCAAACCCGGCAAACCGGGGAGCCCTACATCCATCACCCGATCGCTGTGGCCCAGATCCTTGCCAACATGAACATGGATCATGAAAGTATTGCTGCCGCCATATTGCACGACACCATAGAGGACACCCCGCTCACAAAGGCGGATATTATCTTGCAATTCGGTGAATATATAGCCGATCTCGTGGATGGCGTGACCAAGCTGGACAAGATGAAGTTCCGCACGCGCATCGAGGCGGATGCGGAAAGCTTCCGCAAACTCATGCTGGCCATGTCACGCGACCTGCGCGTGATCTTTATCAAGCTTGCGGACCGCCTGCACAACATGCGCACCCTCGACAGCATGAACCCCCAGTCACGGCGGCGCATCGCCCGGGAAACCCTCGATATTTACGCGCCCATTGCTGACCGTCTTGGTATGAACAGCATGAAACACGAACTGGAGGACATGGGCTTGGCCAATCTGTATCCGTGGCGTTATCGCACCATCACGGAACACCTGCAGAAGATGACTGGCCATCGCGAGGAAATCGTCGGAAACATCATGGATGCGATCGAGAAGAAGATGAACGAGGCCAGCCTGCCTTGCCGCATCACTGGCCGCCAGAAATCAGCTTACAGTATTTACAGTAAAATGCTGGCCAAGGACCTATCTTTCTCCAAAGTTACTGATTTCTATGCTTTTCGTATCATTACACAGGAAGAAACGCATTGTTACCTTGCACTGGGTGCCGTACACAATCTCTACCAGCCAAAACCCGGCCGCTTCAAGGATTTTATCGCCCTGCCCAAAGCCAATGGATACCAGTCTTTACACACCATCCTGAACAGCCCCTATGGACTCCCGATCGAAATCCAGATCCGGACCGAGGAGATGGACATAATGGCAAGCAAGGGTGCAGCAGCGCACTGGCAGTATAAAACCGGCGAGGAATCCAGCGGTTCCGCACAAGTCCGCGCGCGTGAATGGCTAATGCAACTGGTTGAGGTGCAACGGCACACGGGAGACTCTCTGGAGTTTCTCGATCGCGCGAAATCTGATCTGTTCCCCGATGAGATTTTCGTATTCACACCGAAAGGCAAAATCATCGATTTACGCCATAATTCTACTGCTCTGGATTTTGCCTACGCCATCCATACAGATGTGGGGAATCACACCAAAAAGGCACTGGTCGATAAGGTGGAAGTCCCTCTTTCTACCCGCTTGGACAATGGCCAGATGGTCGAAATCCTCACTGACCCAGACATTCAACCACGCCCGGAATGGTTGGAATTCGTGGCAACCGCACGCGCACGCACCGCGATAAGGCATTATCTCAAGAGCCTGCGCCAGGAAGATACCGTTGCACTGGGACTGCGATTACTGGAGAAAGCCCTCAATACGCGTGGCAGTTCGGTGGAAGCAGTAACGCCGGAACGCTGGGAATATTTTCTCTCGGAAAACCTCTTTGAACGCCAGGAAGACCTGTTCCACGACCTGGCCCTGGGCTCCACACTCGCTAATTTCGTGGCAGCCAAACTCGCACCCGACTCAAACCTGTTCCCGAATGACGAGGATGCAGTGGAGGCCCTGACCATAGCCGGAACTGAAGACAGCGCCGTCAGTTTCGGTGTCTGCTGCCGGCCGGTTCCAGGTGACAAGATCATGGCCTTTGTCTCAACCGACAAGGGCGTTGTGGTCCACCGCGTGAGTTGCCACAACGTACGTGAATTCCGAAAACACCCCGATCGATGTGTGGATGTAGCCTGGGCGCCAATCACCAAGGGCATGTTCCCAATAGCCATGCGCATAATCGCCCGGAATACGCCGGGGGTCCTGGCCAGCATTTCCGCAAGTATCGGCCAGGCCGGCAGCAATATTGAAACGGTTGCACAGCCTGAAGCCAACCCGGAGCAAGCGACATTGCTGTTCACTATTAGCGTGAAAGACCGTGACCACATGGCCCGGGTCATGCGCAGACTACGAAGAAACAGCTACGTAATTCGTGTCCACCGGGTCGGCTGAATACCTGAGATTCCCTTAACCCGCATATTGCACGAAGGCGGACGAATAATTGACAAATTATGTATACTTTAAATGAGTTATGGCTGGAATGACTGCCATGCGAGAAATACAGTTTATTCTATCGTGCAATATGCGGGTTAATCCAGAGCTTACAAAAATGAGCAAACAGATCATCAGCACCAGCCAGGCGCCCGCAGCCATCGGCAGCTATTCACAGGCAGCGCGTCACGGCAACATCACCTACCTTTCAGGCCAGATCCCCCTGGATCCGACCAGTATGGAAATGGTCGATGGAGATATCGAGGCACAGATCCATCGTGTTTTCATGAACCTGCAGGCTGTTTGCGAAGCGGCGGGCGGCACCTTGAATGACATTCTCAAACTGAATGTTTTTCTCACCGATATGGCCAACTTCCCTGCTGTAAACGCCATCATGGCGGAATACTTCACCGAGCCGTATCCGGCACGGGCCGTGGTTGGCGTCGCAGCTCTGCCACGTGACGCGCAGGTGGAAATAGATGCCATCCTGGGGCTTTGAATCCCCATCAAGGCTGAAATGACCATTCCTACACTCCGGGAGTTGCACGGTGTGGGACCGCGGCTCGAATCATCGCTAGGACAACTGGACATACACACCGTCCAGGATCTCCTGTTTCACCTGCCGTTGCGCTACGAAGACCGGACACGCATTCACCCGATTGGCAGCCTGTATCCCGGAGCCCAGGTACAAGTGGAAGGCCGCGTGCAGCACTCGGCTATCGTCAGAGCACGCCGGTCCATGTTGGTGGTCGTATTATCCGATGGCACCGGGCGTATCACTCTGCGCTTTTTCCATTTCCGAGCTGCACAGAAACAACAATTTTCCCGCGGGACACGGCTGCGTTGCTACGGGGAAGTGCGTACCGGGTTCCAGGGGCTGGAAATGGTACACCCCAGCTACAAGACTATCCTCCATGAGCAAGACGAGCCCGTCTCGGACCGCCTCACGCCGATCTACCCGTCGGTGGATGGCCTGGGACAGGCGCGCTGGCTCAAGCTAAGCGACCAGGCATTGGCCCTGCTTGAGCAGAAAGTCCTGCAACTGGAAGAGCTCCTGCCTGCGGACTTGTGCGATAAGCTGCGCATGATGACCCTGGAGGAGGCTATCAGTTACATCCACCGGCCTCCGCCAGGGGCCGACGTGGCGGCCCTGGTGGAGAGAAGACATCCTGCCCAACAGCGACTGGCACTGGAAGAGCTACTGGCACATAACCTCAGCATGCAGCAATTGCACCAGCGGCAGCGCCTCTTCCACGCCCCCATTATGGATCGGCCTTCGAAGCTGGAGCGCGATTTTATCCAACGACTGCCGTTCAGCCTGACCAGGGCGCAAAAACGTGTGATCGACGAAATCCACCAGGATCTTGCACGCGACCACCCGATGCAAAGGCTGGTGCAGGGAGATGTCGGTTCCGGCAAAACCGTCGTCGCAGCGATGGCGGCATTAAGGGCCATGGGTAACGGCTACCAGACCGCCATTACCGCGCCAACTGAATTACTGGCCGAACAGCACCTGCGCAGCTTCACTGACTGGCTGGAGCCCATGGGCGTGAAGCCCGCATGGCTCAGCGGCAAGATTACCGGAAAGGCCCGGAAGACAACACTCGAAGCCATCCGCGAAGGGGTCCCGCTGGTGATTGGGACGCATGCCCTGATGCAGGAGAGCGTTCAATTTGGACAACTGGGACTGGTCATCGTGGACGAGCAACACCGTTTTGGCGTCCATCAACGACTTTCACTGCTGGACAAGGCTGCTGCAACCTCACTGCATGCCCACCAGTTGATCATGACAGCTACCCCTATTCCCCGCACACTGGCGATGACTGCCTACGCCGGCCTGGAAACTTCCGTCATTGACGAATTGCCACCCGGAAGAAAGCCCGTGACCACAGTTGCCATCTCAAATGATCGCCGTAATGAAGTAATTGCACGCGTGGCGGCCGCCTGCGCCGAAGGAAAACAGGCCTACTGGGTCTGCACACTGATCGAAGAATCCGATGCGGTCCAGGCGCAGGCGGCCGAGGACGTGGCCAGGGAACTGCAGACCGGCCTGGCCGGAGTCTGCGTGGGCCTGATTCACGGACGAATGAAAGCGATTGATAAACAGGATGTAATGAATCGCTTCAAGCAGGGTGGCGTTCAGTTATTGGTGGCCACAACCGTTATCGAAGTTGGCGTAGACGTTCCCGAGGCATCGTTGATGATTATTGAAAATGCCGAGCGCCTTGGACTCGCCCAATTGCACCAGCTAAGAGGTCGGGTAGGCAGAGGCGGCCAGCAAGCGTCATGTGTGCTCATGTACAATCCGCCGATCGGGCCACTGGCCAGGGAAAGACTGGATATTCTCAGGAAAACATCGGACGGATTCCAGATCGCTGAAAAAGACCTGGAACTTCGCGGGCCCGGCGAAGTGTTGGGCACCCGGCAGACCGGAATGCTCCAGTTCCGGGTGGCGGACCTGGCCCGTGACCAGCACCTGCTGGAGCAGATTCCACCGGTGGCGGACCGCTTGCTCAGGGAAAACCCGGAGCTGGCGGAAAAACTGGTCCGCCGCTGGATTGGTGACTCAACAAGGTTTGCGATGGTGTGATTATAAAGCCTGGATGCAGGTGGAATTCGCGGGTTAGCCCGCATATTGCACGAAGGATCCGGAATTTGCGCGGTAGCTGGCGATCATCAAAGCGCCTCGTCTCCTTCTTCTCCGGTGCGAATTCGTACCGCCCGTTCCAGGGTGTGGACGAAAATCTTGCCATCACCGATGCGGCCGGAAGCCGCTGAGTCGGTGATTGCTTCCACAACAGCTTCAACGCGGTCATCGGGCACGGCAATTTCAAGCTTGAGTTTGGGCAGGAAGTCAACGACATATTCGGCGCCACGATATAGTTCGGTATGGCCTTTCTGCCGCCCAAATCCGCGTACTTCTGACACGGTCATACCCTGAATTCCGGTTTCTGCAACGGCGTCGCGAACATCGTCGAGTTTAAACGGCTTGATAATTGCAATAATCATTTTCATTGTAAAATTTCCCTGCGCAAAAGTAGATCACCAGACTGTAATGCGAGCATAATCAGGTCGCAAGTCCTACAGGCCCCAGGAGGAGAAACAAAACATGATCGATCTGCGAACAATTGACGATCTGACACGCAAACTGAGCGATTCACTGCCACCCGGACTTTCCGCAGTAAAAAAAGAAGCTGAGGCCAACTTCCAGGCCATATTGAGCGGGGCATTCAAAAAAATGAAGCTGGTAACCCGGGAGGAATTCGATGCCCAGTGCGCGGTCCTGGCCCGCACACGGGAAAAGCTGGAAGAATTGGAAAAACGGCTGGAATCTAGTACTCCAACATTAAGTGACGATTAAGCGAGACGAGAAGGTATTAGCTGTAAGGCGCGTTAATTTCCTACAAAGATCTCCTCCGGTTTCCTGCCGGCCCAGGCCGCCTGCTCCGGCATGATGGCTAGGATTAGAACGCAAAGGAGGCTACGGATTGGATGGGACTTGCACTGGTCCATAGCCGCGCGGGACTGGGCGTGGCAGCGCCGGCGGTTACCGTAGAAGTTCACCTGGGTGGCGGATTGCCGCGCATGTCACTGGTGGGGCTTCCGGAGACGGCACTCAGGGAAGCAAAAGATCGCGTCAAGGCAGCCCTTTTGAACGCCAGATTCGATTTCCCGGCGAAGCTGATCACAATATCCCTCACACCGGCAGTCCTACCCAAGGAGGGGAGCCGTTTTGACCTGCCCATAGCGCTGGGAATCCTGGCTGCATCCGGCCAGATACCCGACGATAATTTCCAGCAATTTGAATTCATCGGCGAACTGTCCCTGAGCGGCGAACTCAACCCGGTAAAAGGCGTGCTTCCGGTAGCCCTGCAAGCGAAAAAAGCCGGCCGTGGATTGATCGTCCCGCGGGGCAATGGCGCCGAGGCTGCACTTGCAAAAGGTCCGCGCCAATATGAAGCGGCCAGCCTTCTGTCCGTCGTGGCCTGGCTCAATGGCCAGGAAATGCTTTCGCCAACAGTTGCAAAACCGGACACAACAGCGTCTACCTGCAAGGACATGGCGGACGTCATCGGTCAGCCTTTCGCCCGCAGGGCTCTGGAGGTTGCCGCTGCCGGTGGGCACAACATCCTGCTGACTGGACCACCCGGTACCGGCAAGACCATGCTGGCTTCACGCCTGCCCGGAATTCTGCCGCCCCTGACCGAGCGCGAAGCCCTTGAAGCGGCCGCGGTGTGTTCCATCAGCCAGGGCGGGCTTGATCTCGAGCACTGGAAGACCCGCAGTTTCAGGGCGCCCCACCATACCGCAAGCGCTGTCGCACTTGTCGGTGGTGGTTCCAAACCTCGCCCTGGGGAAATATCTTTGGCCCATCACGGTGTCTTGTTCCTGGACGAATTACCGGAGTTCAGTCGGCATGTCCTGGAAGTGCTCCGCGAACCGATGGAATCAGGGCGGATCATAATTTCACGGGCCGCCCGGTATGCGGAGTTTCCCGCCCGGTTCCAACTGATCGCAGCCATGAATCCCTGCCCCTGTGGCTATGCGGGAGACCGGTCCGGGCAGTGCCATTGTTCCGGCGA
>JAZFUZ010000026.1:0-18756 GCA_036447475.1 Lysobacterales bacterium
TCAGCTTGGAAGGCTGAGGTTCTGCCCTTGAACTACACCCGCCATAACAACAACGGAGCGACATCGGTCTTGCGACTGTTGTCCTCCGTTCCTTCAACTCTGACTCACCTCGCTCGTCTGAATGCACGAAGTGGTGGAGGGGGTAGGATTCGAACCTACGTAGGCTTAGCCAGCAGATTTACAGTCTGCCCTCGTTGACCGCTTGAGTACCCCTCCGATACCTCGAACCATGATTCAAATGGTCGATCCTGTACTGCCACCAAGGGCAAAACTGCCGGCAAACCGCTATTTTTCAGCATCCGCAGGCAAGCCGTGTATTTTCACCCACAAAACATTGTCTGTCAACAATGCACACCGTGTATTTTTGCCCTCAAACGTTAAAGCGAAAGTGCATCACATCGCCTTCGTTTACGATATAGTTTTTCCCTTCGAGTCTTAGTTTTCCGGCTTCTTTCGCCGCCTGTTCCCCTCCAAGCGTTACGAAGTCCTCGAATGCGGTGACTTCCGCACGGATAAACCCTTGCTCAAAATCCGAATGAATACGTCCCGCTGCTTGCAGCGCGGTTGAGTGAGACCTCACTGTCCAGGCGCGCACCTCTTTTTCTCCTGCAGTAAAAAAAGTCAACAGGCTCAGTAATTCGTAGCCGGCATGGATCACCTGCTCCAGACCGGATTCCCTGAGACCCAACTCACTCAGAAATTCCTGCCGGTCACTTTCGTCCAACAGGGCGATTTCTGCTTCGATCCCGGCACAGACCGGCACCACCCGGGCTTGTTCAGTTTCCGCTTTGTCGCGCACGGCATCAAGATAAGGATTGTTCCTGAATCCGTCTTCGGCAACATTTGCCACGTACATCACGGGCTTGGTCGTGATCAGGTGCAGATCGCGAACCAAACGTGTTTCATCATCATTCAGATCCACATTTTTCGCACGGCGCCCCCGGTCAAGACACGCTTGTAATTTTTCCAGAACTGTCATCCGCATCCTGGCATCCTTGTCATTGGCCTTGATCCGCTTTTCCGCTCGCGCAATCGCCCGCTCCACGGACTCGAGATCTGCCAGTGCGAGCTCCGTGTTTATGATTTCAATATCGCCGAGGGGGTCCAGCCTGCCTGCCACGTGGATGACATCGTCATTATCGAAACAGCGTACGACGTGTGCAATCGCGTCTGTTTCACGAATATGTGCGAGGAACTGGTTGCCCAGCCCTTCACCCCTGGAAGCACCTTCCACCAGCCCCGCAATATCAACAAATTCCATCGCTGTCGGGAGCACTTTTTGTGGATTGATGATGTCCGCCAGCTGGCCAAGCCTCGGATCGGGGACTGCCACAACACCCACGTTGGGATCAATCGTGCAGAACGGATAATTTTCTGCTGCGATACCGGCGCGCGTCAGTGAATTGAATAAGGTCGATTTACCAACATTAGGTAATCCGACAATGCCGCACTTAAAACCCATTTATGTCAGACCCTGTCACAGTATGTAAAGTTTTCATTGCCTTCGAAACTTCGCCACCCAACACTTCGCGCATCACGTCCGCCGCGTCTGACACCACACGGCGAGTCAACAATTCCTGTTCTGCAGATGGTCTGCTGAGCACGTAGCCGGTAACCGCGTCTTTGCGACCCGGATGCCCGATGCCAATGCGCAAGCGCAAAAACTCATGGTCCCGTTTATGGCGGAAGATATCCCGCAAACCATTGTGCCCGCCGTGGCCGCCACCCTGCTTCAGCCGGGCCACCCCGGGCGGCAGGTCGAGTTCGTCATATGCGACCAGCAGGCGATCGCTCGAAATTTTGTAATAATCGACTACCGCACGCACAGCCTGTCCACTGTGATTCATGAAGGTCATCGGTTTCACCAGGATGCAGTCCTGGCCGTACAAGCTGATTTTAGCCAGCTCGGCGTGAAACTTCGACTGGATTCGGAAAACAGCTTCCGAACGCTCTGCCAACAGATCCAAAAACCAAAACCCGGCGTTATGCCGGGTTTCAGCGTATTTTTCGCCCGGATTACCGAGCCCCACGATTACATAATGATCGGACAAGGTTTCTCCAACAACTTATTCACTCTTTTCTTCCTTGTCACTGGCATCTTCATCGCTGGTTTCTGCAAGTTCATCATCGTCTTCTTCGACCAGCACTGCGCCTTCACCGAGTTCGCCTTCTGCCAGCGCAGCTTCAGCCTCTGCAGCAGCAGCAGCACCCGTGCCCTGATCTTCCTTGATGTGAATCGCGCTGGCCAATTGCACATCATTTTCTTCACCGGCCGCCAGCGCCAGTATCTCGACCCCTTCAGGCAGCTGGATATCGGACAACATAACCGCTTCGCCAGCAGCCATTTCCGAAAGATCAATGGAAACGAATTCCGGCAGGTCTTTGGGCAGGGCCGAAATTTCAATTTCAGTAATCAAGTGCTGGATCACAACGCCCGAAGCCCTGCCGGCTGGCGAATCCTCTTCGCCCACAAAGTGGACCGGCACCAGCATCTTGAGAACTTCTTTGCTAGAGACCCGTAAAAAATCAATATGCATTATGATCGGCTTGAAAGGATGCCGTTGCAGATCACGCACCACCGCTTGTTGTGTGGTCTTTTCATCGATCTTGATTTCAAGTATGCTGGCATAGAATGCCTCATTTTCGGTTGCGCGCAGCAGTTCATGCTGCTGCAGGGTCAGAGCAACAGGGTCCTTGTGACCACCATAAATGACGGCAGGAACCTTACCTTCACGACGCATGCGGCGGCTCGCACCTTTCCCCACATCTTTACGGAGCTCCACGTTAATGGTTGTTGTTTCAGGCATGACTTTCCTCGTTAATCAATTCCCGTATTAAACGGGAAACAGCCGTAATGCCGACCGGTATGCCTAAGCCGCGACCAGGTCAGACGTAAAATAAAGCCGGGCATTATACCCCAGGCGCACCCTGAAAGTACAAGCATTGCTTAATCCACGTACATGGAACTGACCGATTCGCCTTGAGCCATGCGCCGGATGGTCTCAGCCAACATCTGCGCAACGCTGAGCTGGCGTATCTTGGGGCTTGCCTGCGCTGTTTCACTGAGAGGGATGGTGTCCGTGACCACCAGTTCATCCATTTCTGACTGGCTGATATTATCGACCGCGGGGCCTGACAGCACCGGGTGAACACAATATGCAACAATACGGCTGGCGCCATTTTCTTTCAATGCCACGGAAGCTGCACAGAGCGTGCCGGCCGTATCAACCATGTCGTCAACCAGAACACAGCATTTATCTTTCACATCGCCGATGATATTCATCACCGTGGAAACATTTGCCCTGGGCCGCCGTTTATCAATGATTGCCAGGTCCGCGTCCAAGCGTTTGGCGATCGCTCTCGCCCTGGCCACGCCGCCAACATCCGGTGAAACCACGACGATGTCATGCATGGACTGACGTTGCCAGATGTCCGCCAGGGTCAGCGGAGACGCATATACATTGTCTACCGGGATATCGAAAAAACCCTGAATCTGATCAGAGTGAAGATCGATGGTCACCACCCGGTCCGTGCCAACGTTTGAAATCATGGATGCGGCCACTTTTGCGGTGATCGGCACACGGGCTGATCGCGGCCGCCGGTCCTGGCGGCCATAACCAAAATAGGGGATGACTGCGGTAACCCGCAATGCTGATGCCCGTTTGAAGGCATCGATCATCACCAGCAGTTCCATGAAATTATCCGCGGTAGGTGCACAGGTGGGCTGGATGACATAAATATCGCGACCGCGGACATTTTCCATCACTTCGACCATGACTTCACCATCACTGAAACGGCCAACCACGGCCTTGCCCATTGGAACATTGAGCTCGCGAGCGATATTGCTCGCGAGTTTCAAATTGGCGTTGCCGGCGAAAACCATCAATGAAGGAGTGGTCACTTTCACTTGCTTTCCCCCGTCTGTTCGATCCTTCAGCACCCGAATGATCAGTGGCTGGGACGGCAGGACTCGAACCTGCGAATGCGGGGATCAAAACCCCGTGCCTTAACCACCTTGGCCACGTCCCAGTAAACTGAAATAAAATTTATTTTTTAACACCACCTGTACCGCCAGAATCAAGCAATTCATGCAAAGGAGATCTGTCAACCCCGCGGACGGCGCGCACATTATATCGGCATTTTATTGCTTGTGCCGTGCTCTTTGCAGTCTTTTCATCAGGCATGCTGATAAAGAGAGTACTCCCGGTACCCGTCATGCGCACCGTCCCCCATTGTTCCAAATCCTTCAGCATCCGTTTGAGGTGGGGGAATTGTTTTGTCACCACTACCTCGCAGTCGTTTCGGCCGGCACCGGCCAGGGCTTCTGTCAGACTGATTTTTGATGATTTTGCTGGCAGGTCCGGGTGCATGAATACATCCTCCGTCGAAATGGAAAAGCCGGGGAATACCAACAGGTAATACCGGTCACCCAGATCCACGGACTGAAGTTCATCACCCAGTCCCGATCCAAGGGCGCTGTGGCCCCTGACGAAAACGGGCACATCCGTACCCAAGCTGATGCCGATTGACGCCAGTTCGTCAACATCGAGACCACAGCCCCAAAGGCGGTTGAGCACCACCAGCACAGTTGCTGCATCCGAACTACCACCGCCAAGGCCAGCACCTGCAGGGATGCACTTTTTTACCTCGATTCGTGCCCCCTGCCGGCACGAGGTTTCGGCCTGTAACCGCAGGGCAGCCCTGACCACAAGATCATCAGCCTCTGGCACCGCGTATGAGGCACGCGGCCTTTTGATCCCGGGCCCATCAAGAGGTTCAATACTTACTTCATCACCCCAGTCGAGCAGTTGGAACAGGGTCTGCAATTCGTGGTAACCGTCAGCTCGCTGCCCTGTGACATGAAGAAACAGGTTCAGCTTGGCCGGCGCCGGCCATGCACTCCCGAGCGGCTTATTCATCTGTGCCCTTACCCGCTCCCAGGTCCCAGTCCTGTATAGCGAACTTGACGGTGTGGGACTGCCGGCGCGCCGTCAACTTTGTCGGCATCGATACACTACCTGCATCCCGATACCGACCGTATTCGATGATCCAACCCAACTGGCTTAGCTTCTCGAGGTTGCCATGTTTATCGAGTTGTCGCAAATCCCAATCGCCCGGAGCAGTAAGTCCTCTGACCCACCATGCCAGAGCACTCACAGGGATCGTCCAGCCAAGCCGTTGCTCGATCAATTCGTCCACGGTGTCTGCATGGTGAACCTCTCCGTCCGCCCATTCCAGCACAGCGCCATTTTCATCCGCATTCAACTGCCAGGCGCCCCGGCCAAGTGCCCCGCGAAAATTCATGCTGCTTGTCTGTCCGTGTTTCTGCCAGTTGAGGTGACCGCTACCACCCTCTTTGCCATCATTGACTGCCAGACGTCCCCTGAGTGACCACCGTTCGCTCTTGGCCAGTGCACCGGACTTCGCTTCATACAGCGAAACGCGTTCCGCCTGGCTGCTCTTCCCGCTCGGAACGGTGCTGCAAGCCGTGATCAGCAGGGCGAAAGTCAGGCTCAACAATGCCAGCCCGCATGGTGCATGAGTTGCGTTAGGTTTTGCTTGTTTTTTATAGAAATCCAATGGCATAAAAGAGTAATTCAGGATGGCCAAGAAATACAAAACGGACCGCTGCGGGCTAGCAGAAGTGAGCGGAAAATCAAAGGTCAATTTCCATGCGCTGGAGCGTCTCGCGGAGCACCGGGTTTTCGCTGTCCACTTGCATCCCTTCGCGCCAGATGGAACGAGCAGCTTCCTGCTTGCCGATTACCCATAGCACTTCCCCAAGGTGGGCCGCAATTTCCGGATTGTTGTCCAGTGCCCAGGCCCGGCGGAGAAACTTTTCGGATTTATCCAGATGCCCCAGGCGAAAGGAAATCCAGCCCATACTGTCGACTATGGACGCATCGTCCGGGCGCAGGATAAAAGCCTGCCGGATCAATGCTTCCGCTTCTGCATAACGTTCTGTCTGGTCAGCCAGGGTATACCCCAGCGCATTCAGGGCCGCCGCGTTCTCGGGTTGCCGTGAAATAATGAATCGAAGATTCTTCTCAGCCACATCCACCCAACCCAGTTCCGCCGCCAGCAAGGCGAGTGAGTAGCGGATTGCAACGGAGCCCGGCAGCTGTTCCAGCGCTTTATCCAGAGCCTCCAGGGCAGATTTTCCATCCCCCGTTTCACGCAGAATTCTGGCCTCTGCCAGCCAGCTTTCCTCCACCATGACCTGGTTGGTCTGCCGCCTCATACCTGCGAGCTCCCGCCTGGCGCCCGCCACATCTCCCTGGCCAGCCATTAACTCTGCGCGTCGTATACCCGCAACCAGTGCCTTGTCGCCTGATTCAACTTCAGCATACAACTCGATCGCCCGGGAAATCATATCCAACGCCTCAGCAGCCCGTGCCTGGTAAAATGCAGTTTCGTGCGGGTCGCTGAACCGCGCGCGGTCAAATTGCCCGAACAATTTTTCCGCTCTGTCCCGGTCTTGGGCATCGATCTCAAACAGGATCCGGGCCAACATCACATCAGGTGTTTGCTGCATGTTCTCCATGACTCGCCTTGCTTCAGCTAGCCGGTGCGTTCGGGACAGCAAATCAGCGTAAGCCAACGCAAGATCATGTTCCCCGGGGTTCTGTTTCCAAGCTCTTTCAATATATTGAAGACCGGCACCAATCTTGTTTAGATTGAGTGCTAATCTGCCAGCCCAGGTAAGAAATTCAATGCGTTCAGGTTCCAGTTCAACCGCCTGATTGGCCAATTCATATGCCCCCTTCAGGTCGCGGAATCGAACGGCGAGATGGCTTTGTGCGAACAGGGCATCTGCATTATTCACCGCATCCTGACTGGCCAGTACATTTCCCAGCAGAACCGAAGCCTTCTCAGTATCAGCGGTCCGGGCCAACAGGGAAGAAACAAGGATCCATGCCTCGGTGGTATTACCCATCAGCCCGATGACCTGTCGAAGCTGAAGTTCAGCCCCGGCGTAGTCACCGGTCAACAGCATCGCAGTTGCAGCAGTTTGGTGTGCCTCAACGTTTTCCGGATCCAGCAAAGCCCAACGGTCGGCCGCCATCGCTGCCTGTAGCCAGGCCTGAGCGGCAAAGGCGACTCGTGTTGCCCTGCGTGCAATTTCCGCGTCGCCGGACTCAAGGGCAGCCTCAAGGTATTCCCCGACGGCAGCCTCCAGATCGCCTTCACTGCCGAGGAATTCCGCAGCGAAAACATGGTACATAACCTCTTCGCTGGTTGGCTCGCGGAGTTCCTTCACCCCATTTTCCGCGGCAACCGTTTGCCCCGCAGCGGCGTTCTCCCCAACGGGCACATCATGGGTATCATGAGTTTGCATGGTGCAAGCGGACACCATCAAAACCACCACCCAACAAGTGGTCAACAAGCAAGTTCTGGAATAAAATATATTGAGTACTTTTATCATGACGTAAAGGATACGCAATTGCTGCCCATGAACCAATCCCGAATCGCTGATAATAACGGATCGCGCCTACAAAATCGGCGCACCGTCTGAGATTCCAAATCCATGCCACTTTTTGCGATTGGAATCAGTCACCACACCGCCCCGATCGAGATCCGGGAAAAGGTTGCTATTACGCGGACGGATTATTCCAACCGCGTAGCCGAACTGGGTGCGTTACCTGGCGTGGAAGAAGTCGCCATCCTGAGCACCTGTAACAGGACCGAGATTTATTGCCTGTCATCTTCCTCTGGTAAAAATGACCTTATCAACTGGTTCCACCAGGTCAATGGCATCCCGGCGGGTTTGCTGAAGGAATATTTTTACTTCCACGAGGGTGAAGAAGCGGTACGCCACCTGATTCGCGTAGCCAGCGGTCTTGATTCACTGGTGCTTGGCGAGAACCAGATCCTGGGACAACTCAAGGAAGCCTGGCAACAGGCACACGATGCAAACAGCATAGGCAAAGTGCTGGATCGGCTTTTCCAACACACCTTTGCAGCAGCGAAAGCCATCAGGAGTTCTTCCGGGATCAATGATCGGCCGGTATCGGTTGCCTATACCGCCGTGGTACTTGCCAAGCATATTTTTGGTGATCTGAGTTTACAGACCGTGGTACTGGTTGGTGCTGGCGAAATGGTCCAGCTCTGTGGTCGACACCTGCGGGAACAGGGCATCGCCAGGCTGCTGATCGTTAACCGCAGCAAGGAAAAAGCTGAGCAGCTGGCAGCGGAACTGGATGCCACCGCCCTGACCCTTGATCAACTCGACGAAGCCCTGCCCTGTGCAGATATCCTGATCAGCTCCACGGCTAGTCCAGAGCACGTGATCAGTAAACGGGATATCAAGTCTGCACTGCGTAAACGCCGGCACCGGCCCATGTTCCTGGTGGATATCGCTGTCCCCAGAGATATCGAGCCCCAGGTATCAAGCCTGAAAGACGTCTACCTGTATACCATTGATGATCTCCAGCAGGTTGTCGATGAGAACATGAACTACCGGAATGAAGCAGCGAAATCGGCCCTGGCGGATGTGGACACGGCCGTCAATGACTTCATGCGCTGGTTGTACGGCATCCGTGCCGCCCGGTCTTTGAAACGCATACGCCAACTGTCCCACGCAAATGAAAAAGACCTGACGGACAGGGCGCTGAACAAACTAAACGCTGGACAAGACCCCTCAGAAGTGCTTCGGCAACTCGCCAGCACACTGACCAATCGTTTCCTTCATATGCCAAGCAAGCGCCTGCGTGAGGCCGCGGAAAAACAGGACTACGAAATCCTCAAGGCCGTCGACTGGATTTTCAAACCAGACGTTGCGGAAAAAGACCAACACTGAACGCGGCAATCTCGCCTTGGATGGAGTACCAATGAAGAAATCAATTAGCGACAGCTTGCAACAGATTTCAGCCCGACACGAAGAAATTGCGCTGCTACTGTCGGAACCGGAAGTGTTTTCGGACCGGGACCGATACCGTAAGCTGTCACGGGAATATGCCCAGCTCGAACCGCTTGTGTTGTCCTGGCGTGAATGGCAGCAGGCCCGTGCCAGCGTCGACGAGGCCAGTCAAATGATGAGCGAGGATGACCATGATCTGCGGGCTTTAGCCGAAGAGGAGCTTAAAACAGGCCATCAACTGCTGGAAGAACTGGAACGCAAGCTGCAATTGTTACTGCTGCCGAAAGATCCGAACGACGACAACAACATATTCCTCGAAATCCGGGCAGGCACGGGTGGAGACGAAGCCGCCCTGTTCGCCGGCGACCTGTTCAGGATGTATCAAAAGTATACCGAAGAACAGGGCTGGTCGATGGAAGTACTCAGCGAGAATCCCGGAGAGCACGGCGGGTTCAAGGAAATCATCGTCCGCGTAGCCGGACAGGGTGCATTTTCGCGGTTCAAGTTTGAATCGGGAACACACCGGGTTCAACGAGTTCCGGCAACAGAATCACAGGGCCGGATACATACGTCTGCCTGCACCGTCGCAATATTGCCGGAATTGGAAGACATCAAGGAAATCGATATCAATCCGGCAGACTTGCGCATCGATACATTCCGGGCTTCCGGTGCGGGTGGCCAGCATGTTAACAAGACCGACTCAGCGATCCGGATCACGCACCTGGCCAGCGGAATCGTGGTTGAATGCCAGGACCAGCGTTCACAACATAAAAATCGGGCCAGGGCCATGTCCCTGCTGAAAGCGCGCCTGCTCGAGCAGGAACGCAGCCGCCAGCAAATTGAAGTCGCGGAGTCCAGACGGTTGCAAGTGGGGAGCGGCGACCGTTCGCAACGCATCCGGACCTACAATTTTCCGCAGGGCAGAATCACCGATCACCGTGTCAACCTGACGCTTTACAAGCTGGACGAAGTACTCAACGGTAATCTCAATATGATCATCGATCCTCTGTTACAGGAACACCAGGCGGATCTGCTCGCCGAGATCGGTTCCTAAATAAGAGGCTCATACCCGAGACGATGTGCAAAGGCAAAAACGCCGCCAGTACATCAAGCGTGTATTGCTGCGGTGGTAACAAAGCCATCGACAAGGCCAGCATCGACGCCAGGAGCAAAACCGGTCCGGCGGCTTTATGCCGTATCCAGTACAAAACCACCCACCACAGCGGATTGAAAACCAGCAGATTCAGGTTTTGACCGGCTGCGACGTGATCGGTAAAAAACCAGAAAAAGAGCAGCACCACACCCACCAGACCGGAAAGCAGCAGCCAGCCTCGTACCAGCAACACGGGATTCAGCACCCTGAACAGTCTGCAAACCAGCCAGGCGATGGCCAACAGCCCCATGCTCAGCAATAAATACCGGGGCCACCGGCTTTCCGGCACCAAAGGAGGTGGCTGCAGTGATGACTGATACAACATCACGTCCTCGAGTACCAGCGACCGCAGACCGCCCATGCCGGGATACTCCATGGAAGCCAGGGATGCGGCCAGCTCAGACGGTATGAAAAACTCATCCCACAAGCTGACGGGCTGATCAATCTTTGCACCCAGCACAATTTCCAGACCCAGGTAAAGCCAGAAATCCCCGGCGGTAAGCCTGCGCGTGTGGTCACGCCAACTCTGTTCCCCCGTGACGGGCCTGAAGCTGCTGGCCAACGCCCCGCCCAGCGCCAGGTCCAACGCATCACGGACCCGGGTTGAACAATTATTGGTGTAATAATCGTACAGGTAGTCCCGGTTTTCCGGCTGTACTTCGTCAACCAGGTAGTCCACCAACCGCAACGATTGTTCTGGCGGGAGCTTCAATCGCTGTGCGCGGATGGAGCGATTTTCGTTGATATAGTTTGAAAATTCACGCTGCGCAGGCTGGGCTGCTGAAAAATACAACAGGCGACCCTGCAGGAAACGCAGCCAGAAATTCTCCTGTTCGAAGTCGAAAAAACCGAAAGTGAAGACATGATCGAGACCCCGCCCTGGGTCACGTATCCAGATGGCATTATGGCCAAATCGCTGCCAGTAAATTTCACCTGGCCCGTAAGTAACCAGCCAGACTTCGGTTGACGGTGCCGGTTCGTCCGCGGCAAACGCGGAAGACCATGTGACCATCACAGACAGGTAGAGCAATCCACAACACACAGCACGCATAATGCGCGACGGGAACAGGAGTTTAGTCCAGAACATTCATTTCCAGTGTGATGATGCGGCGATTATCCGCTTCGGTCACACGAAATTCGAACCGGTCTTCCAGTACAACCATGTCACCATGCTCGGGTACGCGCCCGAATTCTGCAAGCAACAAGCCACCCACCGTTCCATAGTCGTCATCACTGAGATTGCTGTCGAACATGTCATTCAGATCATCGATCGGGGTCAGGGCCTTGATCTGGTACCGGTTCTCATTGAGAGGCAGGATCAGTGCTTCTTCTTCTTCATCGTATTCATCGTCAATCTCACCGACGATTTCTTCCAGGACATCCTCAATGGTGATCAATCCGGAGACTCCGCCATACTCATCGACCACGATGGCCATATGGTTCCTGCTGGAACGAAAATCACGCAACAACAGATTCAGGCGTTTGCTTTCAGGGATAACGACTGCCGTACGAATGGTCTTGGCAAGTTCAAACTGTTCGCCGCCAGACGCCAGGTGCGGCAAGAGATCTTTGGCCAGCAGGATCCCTACGACCTCGTCCTTGTCCTCGCCGATCACCGGGAAGCGGGAATGCCCTGATTCAAGAATTTGAGGAAGAAATTCATCCAGATCGGAGTCATTGTGAACCACGATCATTTGCGATCGTGGAATCATGGCATCACGAACCTGGGTTTCTGAAACTTTGATTGCACCTTCCATCATGGCCAGTGCATCCGCATCGATTATGCCGTGTTCACAGGTTTCTTTCAGGAGCGTTGCCAGCTCGTCACGGTCCCGGGGCTGATTGGAAAATGCCC
Organism: Lysobacterales bacterium; assembly: GCA_036447475.1. GTDB lineage: Bacteria > Pseudomonadota > Gammaproteobacteria > Xanthomonadales > SZUA-36 > JAJRRA01. The sequence goes on from JAZFUZ010000026.1 coordinate 11,869, forward strand.
GGCCGATCCTCTCGACCCAGGTCGATTTCCCGGAACCGCTGCTCGATTGGTCTTCGTTCATATTGATAAAAGCGGCGACGCCATTCGCGTCACCACGAATATAGGGCCGCTTGCGCCGCTATTCCAGTATTTTTTTACCGGAATGCAGATATTTCTGTTGCTTGAACCGATTCTGGCCGTATTCTGACAGCTCATTCAATAATTATAAGGGTCGGGAAAGCCGAGAGACTGCAGGATTTTGGTTTCGAGGGATTCCATTGCGGACGCTTCTTTTTCAGCCTGATGGTCATGACCAAGCAGGTGGAGAATACTGTGAATGGTAAGGTGGGCCCAGTGGGCTTGCGTGGTTTTGTGCTGGCCCTGGGCTTCCTCAGCGACCATCGGCGCACAAATTACGATGTCGCCCAACAGCGCCAGTCCAAACTCTTCCGGCAGATCAACGGGAAAAGAAAGCACGTTAGTGGCCTTGTTCTTGTGGCCATACTGAGCATTGAGCTGCCGGCTCTCCTGCCGGTCAACGAGTCGAATCAGTAACTCCGCATCACCATGCTTGTCCAAAGCGGCGCTTGCCCATCGTGCAAACTGTTGATGGGTTGGTACCGGCGTAAAAGAAGTCGCGTTCTGAACTGCGATGTCAAGCTTCACCAGAGTCCTTTGATTCCGCTTCATAGGCTTCGACAATGTGTTGCACCATCGGATGACGGACCACATCGGCCGCAGCAAAATAACTAAAACTGACGCCCTTCACATCTGAAAGAATACCCAGGGCGTGCGTCAGACCGGACATGCTTTTGCGTGGCAGGTCGATCTGGGTAATGTCCCCGGTAACCACCGCGGTAGAGCCGAAGCCGATGTGGGTCAGGAACATTTTCATTTGTTCCCTGGTCGTATTCTGGGCTTCGTCGAGGATGACGAAGGCATCGTTCAGGGTGCGGCCCCGCATGAACGCCAGGGGCGCTACTTCGATCACGTTATGTTCCATCAGGGTCGCGACGCGCTCGAAACCCATCATCTCGTAGAGTGCGTCATACAATGGCCTCAGGTAGGGATCGACTTTCTGCGCCATATTTCCGGGCAGAAACCCAAGGCGTTCGCCCGCCTCCACGGCGGGCCGCACCAGCACGATCCGCTGAACCTGGTCGTCCTGCAATGCAGCCACCGCGCATGCCACGGCCAGGTAGGTTTTCCCGGTCCCGGCCGGGCCGACACCGAAATTAATCGCGTGTCTCGAAATATTTATCAGGTACCGCTTCTGATTTGGGCCACGGCCCCGGATGATTCCGCGCTTGGTCTTCACGGTCACCTCGGCAGGCGAGTCAGTCGACGCCAGCTGATCCTCCAGTTCCGCTACTCCCGATTCCTGCAGGTGGAGATTGATCAGCTTGGGTGTCAGCACTTCCGATTCGGTGAGCCGGTACAGGCTCTGCAACAGACTGCGGGCAGCCCGGACTGAGCGGAATTTTCCCTGCACGGTGTACCGGTTACCGCTACAGAAAATATCCACACCCAGCCTGGATTCGATTTGTTTCAAATGTTCATCGAACTGGCCGCAAAGGCTGGCAAGTCTCAGCGGGTCGGTCGGCTCGAGTTCAAAGGTGACCCGTTCACTCATGCAATTTCCCGCAGTACCACGCGTCCCCGCAAGGAGTGACTCAAAGCCTCGGTAATGACAACATCGACAAATTGACCGATCAGCTGCGGATGCCCGTCGAAATTGACAATGCGGTTGTTTTCGGTCCGGCCGGCGAGTTGATCGGGATTCTTTTTGCTGAAGCCCTCAACCAGGATTCTCTGGTTTTTTCCCACCATGCCCCTGCTAATCCGGGCAGCCTGGCTGTTCACCAATTCCTGCAATCGAGCCAAGCGCTCCTTTTTAACTACCAGTGGCAAGTCATCCGGTAGGCTTGCAGCAGGGGTACCTGGACGGGCTGAAAATATAAAACTGAAACTCTGGTCGAAATCCAGGTCGCTGATCAAGCTCAAGGTATCCTCAAAATCGCACTCGGTTTCACCAGGAAAACCAACAATGAAATCCGATGACAGACTGATATCCGGCCGCTTTTCACGCAAGCGGCGAATTTTCTGCTTGTATTCCAGTGTAGTATGGCCGCGCTTCATTAGAGCCAGCACCCGGTCAGAACCACTCTGTACAGGCAGGTGCAGGTAATTGGCCAGTTCCGGCACCTCACCGAAGGCATCCGTGAGATTCTGTGAAAATTCCATGGGATGCGAGGTGGTGAATCGAATGCGCTCGATGCCTTCAATCGCGGCAATATAATGGATCAGCAAAGCCAAATCTGCTGCCGTACCGTCATGCATGGGACCGCGATAAGCGTTTACGTTCTGGCCAAGCAGATTGATCTCCCTGGCGCCCTTCCCGGCCAGCGTTGCACATTCAGCAACGACGTCATCAAAGGAACGGCTGATTTCCTCACCACGGGTATAGGGCACAACACAAAAGGTGCAATATTTGCTGCAGCCTTCCATCACGGACACAAAAGCAGTGGGGCCCTGCGCACCTGGTTCCGGGAGATTATCGAACTTTTCCACTTCTGGAAATGAAATGTCGATCGACGGCTTGCCGGTAGCTTTAACGCTATCGAGCATCGCCGGCAAGCGATGCAATGTCTGGGGCCCAAATACCATATCCACGATAGGCGCACGGTCGATAATGGCCTTGCCTTCCTGGCTGGCCACACAACCTCCGACACCAATAATCAGCCCGGGGTTCTCACGCTTCAAATTCTTCCAACGGCCGAGCTGTGAAAAAACTTTTTCCTGGGCTTTTTCCCGAATTGAACAAGTGTTGATCAGGATAACATCGGCTTCCTCTTCCCGGTCCGTCAGTTCCAGGCCATGGGACGCCGCCAGCACGTCCACCATCTTCATGGAATCGTACTCATTCATCTGACAACCGTGTGTCTTGATATACAGCTTGCCTTTCATCATCTCTTGATTCTGAGGATCCGCCCTGCACATTGCACCAATATCCGGACTTGGTGTTTGAGAACCGCGTAGAATACACCCAAGACTCCCGTTTCGCTATGCTTTGAGAGACTTTACATGGAGCAAAACGACAGCTTGTTGTTGCCGGAAGCATTGCTGGAGCGTCTTCGAGATTCAAGTCACCTGATGGTGCTTACCGGCGCCGGCATGTCGGCCGAAAGCGGCATTCCCACCTTTCGCGATAGCCAGACAGGTCTCTGGTCCAGCTACCGCCCGGAAGACCTGGCGACACCGCAGGCGTTTGCCGCCCACCCGGGGCGCGTCTGGTCCTGGTACGAGGAACGTCGCCAAAAAGTCAGAGACGCAAAACCGCACGCGGGCCATGTTGCCCTGGTGGCACTCGAATCAATGGTCCCCCGGCTATCCATAGTGACCCAGAACGTGGATGCACTGCATCAACGTTCCGGTTCCGGCAACGTGATCGAATTGCATGGCAATATCATGCGCTCGATCTGCCACCTGACATCCCGGCCGATCGACGACGAATGGCTGGCGAAATCAGACGACTGCCCGCCCCGGTCGCCGTGGGCTCAGAATGGCCTGGCGCGCCCGGACGTGGTGTGGTTCGGAGAATCCCTGCCCACAGGGGCCATGGAGGCGGCCACGAATGTGGCTATGGCGTGTGATTTCTGTTTATCCATCGGCACCACGTCGCTGGTTCAACCCGCTGCCGGTTTTCCTCTACTGGCGGTGGAGCACGGTGCCAGCCTGGTAGAAATCAATCCGCAAGAAACACCGCTCAGCCTTCATGCCGACTATTGCCTGAGGGGCTCCGCGTCGAAGGTCCTCACTTCAATCATGCATCAGTTGAGAGACCTGGGTCAGCACCCTGAACCTTAACCAGGGGAAGCTCTGACTGAGCTATAATTAAAAGCTAATAAGGACGCTCTGCGAACGGTCCTGTCAACAGCCTTGAGTTCAGGAGCTACGATGAGCCAGACCATGCGCGCGCTGGTTAAACGCGGAACCGGCACCGGCATATCAATGGAACAGGTTCCGGTACCGGCACCGGACACCAATGATGTACTGATCAAGATTGAAAAGACTGCAATCTGCGGCACCGATGTCCATATTTACCAGTGGGATGACTGGGCGCAACGTACCATTCAACCCGGCCTGGTAATCGGCCATGAATTTGTCGGACGCATCAAACAGCTGGGCGATGGCGTCACCGGCTACATGGAAGGGGACCGGGTGTCGGCCGAAGGGCACATCGTTTGCGGCCACTGTCGTAACTGCCGTGCAGGACACCCGCATACCTGTCCCAATACCGTCGGCATCGGTGTCGACCGCCACGGTGCATTCGCCGAGTATATCGTGGTGCCTGCCAGCAATCTGTGGCCAATCCCCGATGAAATCGCTTCTGAATTGGCTGCATTTTTTGACCCGTTTGGAAACGCCGCCCACAGCGCCCTGCAGTTCGACCTGGTCGGTGAAGACGTATTGATAACCGGTGCAGGCCCAATCGGCATCATTGCAGCCGGAATCTGCCGTCATGTAGGCGCGCGCCATGTGGTGATCACGGACGTCAATGATTACCGGCTCGATCTTGCCAAAAACATGGGTGCCAGCCGTACCGTAAATGTCCGGCACGAGTCCATTGCCGAGGTGGTCAGCGAACTGCACATCGACGGATTTGATATCGGTCTGGAAATGTCCGGCAACCCGACCGCCTTTAATGATCTGCTTCTCCACATGTACCACGGCGGAAAAGTGGCGCTGCTGGGCCTGTTGCCGGATGGAACGGGTTGCGACTGGAACCAGATTATTTTCAAGGGACTGGAGTTACACGGTATATACGGGCGGCGCATGTATGAAACCTGGTACAAAATGACGCAGATGGTCCTCACTGGCTTTCCGCTGCACAAGGCCATGACTCATCACATCCCGATCGATGATTTCGAGCAGGGTTTCCAACTGATGATCGATGGACAATGTGGCAAAGTCGTTTGTGACTGGACCGGAAATATCTGAGGAATTATCAGGGAGAACACGGCTATATCACTTTTACAGCACTATTATGTTAAAGGAATATAAGTGGATACTTTGGCAAGAATCCAGGATACGCTGAACGAGATACGCGAAGCCGGACTGTACAAAGAGGAGCGGGTCATTATCACGCCACAGGGCGTGGAAATTAAGCTACAGGACGGCAGCGAAGTACTCAATTTCTGTGCCAATAACTACCTTGGCCTGGCAGCCGACCCGGAAGTGATTGCCGCGGCGCACCAAGCACTGGACGACCACGGTTTCGGTCTTGCCTCGGTTCGCTTCATCTGTGGCACCCAGGACCTGCACAAGCAACTGGAACAGACTATTTCCCGGTTCTTCGGCACGGATGACGCCATACTTTATACTTCCTGCTTTGACGCCAACGGCGGCTTGTTCGAAACCATCCTGGGTCCGGCAGATGCGGTAATTTCCGATGCGCTCAACCATGCATCGATTATCGACGGAATCCGGCTGTGCAAGGCGCAACGCCACCGTTATCCCAATAGCGACATGGCAGCCCTGGAAAAAATCCTGCAGTCAACCCAGGATTGCCGCAGCCGGCTGATCGCCACTGATGGCGTATTCAGCATGGACGGTACCATTGCGAAAATCGATAAACTTACTGCCCTGGCCGAGCGCTATGACGCCTTGCTGATGGTGGATGACAGCCATGCCACCGGCTTCCTGGGCCCTGGCGGCAGGGGTTCCGCCCAGTACCATGGCGTAATGGACAAGGTGGATGTATTTACTTCCACCCTGGGCAAGGCACTCGGTGGCGGATCGGGTGGCTTCACCACCGGTCACCAGGAAATCATCGATCTGCTACGCCAGCGGTCCCGGCCCTACCTTTTTTCAAACACCCTGCCCCCGGCCCTGGTCGCCGCATCCATCTGCGTATTCGAAAAGCTTTCCGCGAGCACGCAATTGCGTGACCGGCTGGAAGATAATACGCGTTATTTCCGCTCAGCCATGACGGATGCCGGTTTTGACATCAAGCCCGGAGAACACCCGATCGTACCGGTCATGCTCTTCGACGCAGCACTGGCCCAGGATTTCGCTGCAAAGCTGTTACGGGAAGGCATCTACGTCATCGGTTTCTTCTTTCCAGTCGTAGCCAAAGGCGAAGCCCGCATTCGCGTACAACTCTCAGCAGCACATGAACGCAAACACCTGGATCGTGCCATAGCAGCATTCGTAAAGGTCGGCCGGGAACTCAATGTAATCTGAATTTGCAGGAACTCTGTTGGCGGAGACCGAGAACCAAACAAGTGACTACCCGGTGGGTGCCCTCCGCTTCAGCCCTGCAGTTCTTCTCGAACCGTATCCGCCAAATGCTTCGCCAAGCGTTCAACCTGGACCCGGTCATCACCCTCCAGCGTGACGCGGATCAAGGGCTCCGTTCCGGAGGGCCTGAGTATGACCCGCCCCCGCCCCATCAATTCAGCTTCGATGTCCCTCACCACCTCTTTGATTTTTTCCGATCCGGACAAGCGTTGTTGCCCAGTCGCCGACACCGGAACATTGATCATGGTCTGGGGGAATTTTCGCATGCCCTGTTTGAGTTCCGCCAGACTTTTTCCGCTGCGCACCATGATTTCCAGCACCTGCAGGGCGCTGACGATTCCATCACCGGTGCTGGTGCGATCAAGGGACAGGAGATGCCCCGAGGCTTCACCGCCCAGTTTCCAGCCTTTTTCAGTCAATGTGCGGTGAATGTGCCGGTCACCCACCGGGGTTCTCAGGAACGGAATATTGCGCTCCTTCAAAGCCAGTTCCAGGCCGAAATTGCTCATTACCGTGCCGACGACACCGCCTCCCAGTCTGTCTTCGCGTTGGCGCGCAGTGGCAATAATGTACAAAAGCTCGTCACCGTCAACGATCTCCCCGTTC
>JAZFUZ010000027.1:0-8246 GCA_036447475.1 Lysobacterales bacterium
AGCAGCGACAAAGTCCCGGTCCAGAGGCAGGTTCACGCCATAACCGGCGGCCGTGCCAAGCGGGCTGCTGTCAATCAGTCCCAGCACACCCTGTGTGAATACCAGGTTATCGGTAAAAGCCTCGGCGAAACCACCCATCCACAGCCCAACGCTGGAAGGCACTGCGCGCTGCAAGTGGGTATAACCCGGCATGGGCACGTTCGCATGCCGCTCGGCCAGCGAGAGACAGGACCAGGCAATGCGTGCATTCAAATCAATGGCCTGTTGCAGGCAATCTTTCATGAAAAGCCGCGTGGCAACGGCCACCTGGTCGTTGCGGCTGCGCCCGGTGTGCACCCTGGCACCCAGCTTACCGGCCCGCTCCGTCAGAAAAACCTCGATGGCTGAGTGCCCATCCTCGTAGCGTTCATCCAGCATGAAATTTCCCGCGTCAAATTCCTGCAACAACTCATCCAGCAAAGCACATAAGTTTGCGCTTTCATCACTGCTCAGAATATCGATGCGCTCCAGACCTCGCACATGCGCGGCCGTGGCCCGGATATCGAATGGAAACAGTTCGCGGTCGAGCACCACATCCTCGCCCGCCATGAAATCCATGATGGTCTTGTCGACTTGTCCTTGTTCGTCTGATTGCCAGAGATACTTGCTCATGCCTGCATTCCTCTTGGTTATTTACTCCCGGCCCGCGGCCGGGCTGGTGCAATATGCGGGCTAAGGGTGTTTAAACCGGTCATTGAATCCAGTCCGAAAGCCAGGTTCAGGTTCTGCACCGCCTGGGTCGCAGCGCCTTTCAGAAGATTATCCAGTACGCTCACCAGGGCGATTCTATGGGGCTTGTCTTCGCTTACCGAAAAGCCACCCAGGATCAGCTTGTGCGTTCCCCTTACGGCAGCGATGTCGGGGGTTTCCGCCTGGACTTCGACCAGCGGACTCCCGGCATAAAACTCCCGGTAGCATTCCACTAGTTGTTCGGGGGTCTGCGCATTTTCAAGTTCCGCCGCAATAGTAAGGCTGATGCCCCTGAAAAATGGTGCGACATGAGGCAGCAAGCGGACATCACGGCCAAGGTGATGGGATAGCTCCTTTTCGTGCAGGTGATCCGTCAACGAATAGGGCAGCAGGTTGTCCTTGAGCACATCGGGGTCATTTTTCCTCGACGGCGTTTTACCCGCACCGCTGTAACCGGACACCCCAAACGCCATCGGCAGTCCAAGCAACTGGTCGAGCACTGGCGCCAGGGCCAATTGGGCGCCGGTGGCGTAACAACCGGGGTTGGCAATCCGGGTTGCGCCGGTGATCTGTTCAAAAAACCGCTCGGGCTGTCCGTATGTCCAGCCCGGGTCAAGGCGGTGGTCGGCACTCAGGTCGACCACAACCGTATCCGGTTTGTGTTCATCCAGCGCACTGACAAAACCCGCGGCAAATCCATTGGGTAGCGCCAGCACGCAGGCATCCGCCTTGTATTGCTCCAGCGTAACCGGGCGTATCCGGGAAAACAGGAGATCACAGCCTGCCATGCCATCCACATGCTCATTCACGGACTGGCCTGCGGCGTTTCCCGAGCCCACCGCCATAATTTCGAATTCCGGATGCCGGTACAACAGCGGCAGCAACTCCGCACCGGTATAACCACGCGCACCGATCACCACAACACTAATCATTGTCTTTTTCCTCCACCCAACTCTCCGCACGCGCCAGAGAGTCCGCCTTACAACGTTCGAGTTGCCCGAAGTCCCTGATGCCGATGCTGAACGCCACCCACCGGTCCTGCGTAAAAGCGGCATCCGCCTGCTCGAAGTACCAGCGAGTGACCGGGTTGGCGGTTCGCGAGCGCCAGTACAACGCAGGGCAACGGTGGATCAACGCCTGCCACACCGCGGCACCCAGGCCCGCACCCTGTGCCTCGGGGGTCACAGCAAACTTGTCGAGGTAGGGTAGCCCATCAACGCCTTTAAGCACGATGGCCATCGCACCCCAGAATTTACTGCGCAGTACACATTCCAGCTGAAGGTCGTCGAAATAGCCTTCGCGCACTCGCCGGCCAAAGCTCTGCTCCAGCAATTTCACGGTCATTTCACGCTCTTGGGAGTTAAAGCTTTGGCGCTCGATGACGGACTCGCCCTTGCGAATCAATGTACCGGCACCGCGGTGTGTAAACAGCTCGCGTGACAGGTTTTCCACCGATGTAATGGAGACCGAGGCGGTGTCCGGCAGGCCGTCCAGCAACTGGCTGATCTGCTCGATCTTCAAGCGCATGCCCGAATGCACCCAGTTCTGTTCCAGCAGGTGTTCCAGGTCGGTGTGCAGGCTGATCGAGGAAATGATCCGGCCGTGCTCATCCAGCAATCCGCCGGTGCCGGTGAGGAATATGATCTTGTACGGCTCAACCGCCCAGATCAGTTCCCTGGCCGCAATATCGGCATTGATGTTCATGACCTGACCGGTGGAATTCTCACCCAGGCAAGCGACAACGGGCAGGATTCCCCGTTGTGCCACATCGCGCACCGCTTCCAGATCGACTCTCTGAATCTGCCCGACCAGACCCAGTTTCTCTTCATCGAGGAAATCACAAACAAACACGCCATGCTGGATGCCCTGGGCACGTACACCCTGTTCCTCCAGTGCATGTACCAGATTGCGATTGGTACGATAAATAACCGGGCGCGCCACCTCCATGACTTCCGGGGTGGTCACCCTCAGACCCTGTCGCTTCTGGGTCACGATTGAGGCAGACTCCAGGGCCCTATCCAGCTGGGGCCCGGCACCGTGCAGAATGATCGGCATCAAGCCCAGGTTGCGCAGGAAAGCCAGCGCAGAAGCCAGCGGCTCCAACTGCTCATCCATCACCGCGCCACCGATCTTGATTACTGCAAACTGCAAACTGTCGCTGGCGCTGAACTGTTTCAGGTAATAACGCGCTTCGCGACTTGCGCCCAGCTGGCTCAGTACCTGGTTCACTACGCTTCTGATATCAGCCATCGTTCTTCACCACCTGTCCATACAGCCCGTATGCCCATTCCAGCTGCGAAGTCAAAACCCACTCGTTAACGGCGTGTGCCTGGGCAATGTCACCCGGGCCGAGTACCAGAGCGGGCAAACCTGCTGCCGAAAAAAGTGCTGCCTCTGTCCAGAAATCGACTACCTGCCCCGGTTCGAGACCATCTTTTGTACAAAATTCGCGGGATGCACTGTCATTCTGACCTGCAGCAGGGAGCGGCTCACCGGCAAAAGGCACTTCCCAATCCACGCTGGATTGAGCGGGGACACAGGCTTGAATTTCGTGCAGGAATTCTGCGTTTGACTCGCCCGGCCTCAATCTCGCACTCCAGTGTACGAAAGCGCTGCTGGCGATAACATTGCTCTTGGTGCCGCCATCAATGATTCCAATGTTCATACAGGTACCGGGGTCAAGCTCTGAATGTTTTTTCTCGCTGGCCAGCTGCAGGGTCCTGGCTACCCAGAGCGCCATCTGGTGATTGGCATTATCGCGCAGCGCCCTGGCTTCTGAAGAATGACCGGGAACACCGTGGAATCTGGTCTTGACGGACAAAAAACCACGGTGTCCGAGTACTGCCTCGCAGGAAGTCGGTTCAGCCACAATCACCTGGTCAAAAATATACGCTTCACTTTCCTCCAGGAACTTGTTCACGCAACAAGCACCCGCCCCTTCCTCATCCGAGGTAAACAGCAGGGCCAGATTTTCTGCACCCTGTTGGGCCAAGGTCAGCAGCGCTGCGGCTGCACCCTTGATATCGCAACTGCCACGGCCGCAGGCACGTCCGTTGGTGACCTGCAGTTTGTGCGGGTCACTGCTCCAGCCATCGCCCACAGGCACCGTGTCGAGATGCACATTGAACAACACTTTCGGATTTCCCCGCACCGCATACCAGGAAACATGGCCATCGCCATGGTCCCAGGTTCTGGTCCGGAATCCATTGCCCACGATCTTTTCGCAATACTGAAAAATTGCTGCATCGCCGTCAATCAACCGTGGCGGATTCTGCGTATCGCAGGCCACCAGGGCTTCGAGATGATCAAGAATGTGTTGCGAGATCATCAACTTTACCGCGCACCTTTCCAGCCAGCGTCGTGCTCTGACCCAACAGCTTGATGAACCCGACGGCCTCATCCGGTGTCCAGTCACAGCTCTGTGCGTACACCGCGTCGGGGTTTTGCAGGCGATAGGGACTATTCACGGTAACTACCATGACCTTGCCGCCATCCGTATGAAGGATCACTTCCCCTGTCACCACAGCCTGCGAGCTTTGCAGGTATGCCTCGAGGTCCACCTTGTGGGGCTCGTAAAAGAATCCGGTGTACACCAACTCCGCCCAGCGCATGGCCACCTGGCTACGAAACTGATTCTGGAAACGGGTATTAACCGTGTCTTCCAGTGCCTGGTGGGCAGCCAGCAGGCCATCTATGCCCGGGCACTCGAAGGCGATACGCCCTTTCAGGCCAATGGTGACGTCACCCGTGTAGATATGGCGGCCGACGCCGTAGGCTCCAAGCAGGGCGTTCAGCCGCTGCAGGATTTCAGGACCGTCCAACTTTTCGCCATCCAGGCTGACGGTTATGCCTTTTTCAAAACCCAAGCTGATCTGGAGCGGGCTTTCCGGCCAGTCCTTGCGCCCGGCAGTCATGGTCCATACGTCTGCCGCCGGGGGCTGAAACTCATCAATTTCGCTACCGGAAATGGTAACTCCCAGCAGATTCTCATTGATGGAGTAGCGACTGGCGGCGGCTTCCACTGCAAAACCTGCGTCGGCCATGACCTGCAACTCGTAATCACGCACCGCCTGCACACGAGACTGCAGATCACGGATGGGGGCATGGATCTCATAGTCCCCCAAGCTGCGTACCGTCTGGTCGAAACGCAACTGGTCATTACCCATACCGGTGCAACCGTGGGCGAAGTGCTGCGTTTCAAGCTCATCACACAGCGCCAAGCAGTGTTTGACTATCAGGTAGCGGTCTGAGCACAACAGCGGATATTCCCCCAGCATCCGGGCATGGCTCCATACCAGGGGGGTGACAAATTCATCCCAGATTTCCTGGGCCACGTTGATCTCACGGTGCCGGGTTGTGCCCAGGCTTTCGGCCCTGGCACGGATTGCTGCCCGGCCCTGGTCGTCGACCCCCCCGGTATCGATGAATGCCGTGTGGACTTCGAATCCCTGTTGAACGAGATCCAGTACGCAGTAGCTGGTGTCCAGGCCGCCTGAGAAGGCGAGTACGATTTTTTTGCTCATAAGTTTTTTCCAAGCAGACTCATCATTACGGCTTTTTGTACGTGCAGACGATTTTCAGCCTCATCCAATGCGACACAATAGTCTGCATCCATCACCGCGTCTGTCGCCTTCACGTTCCGCCGCAACGGCAAGCAGTGGCTGAACAGCGCGTGGTTGGTTTTCGACATTTTTTCTTCATCCACGATGAAATGCCGGTAGTTCTTGCGTAACTCCCATTCCTGGTCCGGTCGTCCGTAGAAAGGCAGGGCGCCCCAGCTTTTTGCATAAACGACATCCGCCCCGGCGTAAGCCTCATCGATATCGTGCGTCATGTTGAACGAACCTCCTGAAGCGGCGGCGTAATCGGCAGCCGCTGATTCGAACTGCGGGTCCAGGCGGTAGGCCTCTTCGGGGCACAATAAGGTGACATCCATGCCGAACTTGCCTGCGATCAACAGCGCGGAATTGGCTACTGCGGTGTTAAGCGGCCGGGGGTGCCAGGTCCAGGCAAGCACGAATTTCTTCTTCCGGACTTCACCGAGCTTCTCTTTCAGCGTCAACATCAGGGCCAGTTCCTGGCAGGGATGGACAATCGTTTCCATATTAACCACCGGGACCGAGGCGTACTGCGCCAGGGACTTGATAACCGCATCTTCGCGATCATCAGACCAGTCTTTGAACAGCGGAAATGCGCGCAAGGCAATCAGGTCGCAGTAGCGGGACAACACACCGGCCACCTCGGTGATGTGTTCCTCGGCATCGCCATCCATCACGGTGCCCGATTTGAACTCCACACCCCAGGCATCCTTGCCGGGCTGCAACACAATAGCAATGCCACCAAGCTGCTGCATGCCCAATTCGAAAGAGGTCCGGGTGCGCAGCGAGGGATTCAGGAACAGCAGGGCAATGGATTTACCGCGCAAATGCTCCTGCATCGGCTTTTGCTTAAGCCGGGATGCAAGGTCCAACAGCTCATCCAATTGCTCGACCGACCAATCCACGGTACTCAAAAAATGCTGCATCAAATGTCTCCACATCAAAAAACCCAGCCGGTGGCTGGGTTTCTGGTCATCAATTTCGCTTGATTCCTGCTTACACGGCTACCCAGCCCGGATTTCTGTTCGGGGTCGGCGCAGTCGGCGAATGCCATTGGTAGCTAATGTACTCATCATGCTGTTGAATTTACGTAATAACGTAGTTGATTGCAACTGTTTTCGCAGAAGATTCGGTATGGCCGATCATTACGCTCGCGGGCGATTCAAGGCCTTTTAAATATTGCCCGCAAGCGGATTTCTACTTCGGGGGGTGCTTGCGGGGCAGGTACAGGTCTGTAATGCTGCCTGCGAATACTTCCGCCGCCATGGCTATGCTCTCTGACAGGGTCGGATGAGGATGTATGGTCAGGATGAGATCTTCCGCTTCACACCCCATTTCAATGGCCAAGGCGCACTCCGAGATCAGTTCGCCGGCGTTGGGCCCGGTAATTCCGGCGCCGATGATCAGGCCGGTGGACTGATCGAATAACAACTTGGTAAATCCCTCGCTGCGATCCATGCCGAGCGCACGGCCGCTGGCGGCCCAGGGAAATTTTCCGACGCCGTAATCCAGGCCTTTTTCTTTGGCTGCACCTTCCGTTACTCCCACCCACGCCACCTCCGGGTCGGTGTAGGCCACTGAGGGAATGACCCGGGCATCGAAAGCGCTTTTTAAGCCAGCACAAACTTCGGCGGCTACCTTGCCCTGATGGGTGGCCTTGTGTGCGAGCATCGGTTGGCCAGCCACATCGCCGATGGCAAAAATATGCGGTACATTGGTTCGCATCTGGTGATCAACCGGGATATAACCCTCGCTAGTGAGCTCGATACCGGCATTTTTCGCCTTGATTTTTCCACCGTTTGGTGTGCGGCCAACAGTAACCAGCACCCGGTCGAACTGTTCAACGCCTGAATACTTGCCTGCAAAATGAGCCACGAGAAAATCGTCGTCGACGTCGACCCCGGTGACCCTGGTTTCGAGGTGAATGGCTTCATAACGCTTGCTGATCCTTCTCTGCAAGGGCCGGACAAGGTCCGGATCAGCCTCCGGCATCAACTGTGACATCAACTCAACCACGGTGATCTTGCTTCCCAGCGCCTGGTACACACAGGCCATCTCAAGACCAATGATGCCTCCACCGATCACCAGCAGGTGATGTGGAATTTCTTCCAGTTCCAGGGCAGCGGTTGAATCCATAAGACGGGGATCTCCCCAGGGCAGGCCGGATAATTCTAAAGATTGGGATCCGACTGCGATGATTGCCTGGGCGAAGCTTATTTCCCCATTGCTTTCACTGCTGCCGTCGCTGCCATCGACCGAAATTCGGTGTGGACCGGTGAAGGCAGCCAGCCCCTGGACATACTCCACTTTGCGCTTCTTTGCCATGCCGGCGAGTCCGCCGGTCAGTTTGCCGACAAGCTGGTTCTTAAAGCCACGCAACTTGTCAAGGTCAATGCAGAGCTCACCGAAACTTAAGCCATGCGCTTCCATGGCCGCGGCCTCATCAATCACCTTGGCGGCATGCAAAAGTGCTTTTGAGGGAATGCAACCAACGTTAAGGCACACGCCACCCAGAGTGGGGTAACGTTCGATCAGCGCAACTTGCAAGCCCAGGTCTGCGGCACGAAACGCAGCCGTGTACCCTCCCGGACCAGCGCCCACCACCACGACATCGTAATCAAACTTTCCGGGGTCCCTGGTTTCAATGCTGTTACTCATCCTGTTTTTTTCCTGCTTGTTGGGCTTAAAGCGTTAGCTTACTCAGGTCTTCCAGACGGTTGGCCAGATACCTGGAAAAATGCGCTGCTTGTGCACCATCGATGACCCGGTGATCGTAGGAAAGCGACAGTGGCAACATCAGCCTCGGCATAAACTCACTGCCATTCCACACGGGCATCATTCGGGACCGGGCAACTCCAAGTATGGCGACTTCGGGCGCGTTAATGATCGGGGTAAAGGCGGTTCCGCCAATACCGCCCA
>JAZFUZ010000028.1:0-8106 GCA_036447475.1 Lysobacterales bacterium
CGGCGGCACCTCCATCGTAAGCGGTCTGCTTGCAGCGGTCGGCGTAGTGGTCGGATTTTTCACTTTTCGGCTCCTGATCTTCAGGGCAGGCGTCTTTGAGCCGCAAATAAGCTTTGCAGCTCGCCTCGGCCTGTCTTAGAGCCTTTAAGTTAAAAGAACACTAGTGTGACAGTACACTAGCATGACAGAGGCACTTCCGAGGATCACCATCATCGGAGCAACCGGGGACCTTGGCTCCGGCATCGCCTATAAACTGGCCAGGGCCGGCTATTCCGTGATAATCGGTTCGCGTTCCGCGGAGAAGGCGGGGAAGGCCGCTGCCGCACTGGCGGAACGGACTGGCCGTCCCATTGAGGGTATGGAAAACGGTGCGGCGGCGGCGGCGGGCGACATCATCATACTGACCGTGCCTTTTGCCAGCCACCGGTCCATGCTGGAGGCGGTTAGGGATGGCGCTCAGGGAAAGATATTCGTAGACGCCACAGTGCCCCTGGTGCCGCCCAGGGTGGCACGGGTGCAATTGCCAGCGGACGGGCCGGTAGCTAAGCAGGCACAGGAATTTCTCGGTGAGAGCGTGCGCGTGGTCTCTGCGTTCCAGAACATTGCTGCCGCCCACCTGCACGACGACAAGCAGCACGATGCCGACTGCGATGTGCTGGTCTGTGGCAACGATCCCAAGGCACGCGAGCTTGTGGTGCAGTTGGCCGAAGCCATGGGCATGCGCGCTTGGCACGCCGGGGCCATCGACAATTCGGCTGTGGCTGAGGCCCTGACTTCGGTGTTGATTTTCCTCAACAAGCGCTACAAAATCGACGGTGCAGGTATTCGTATCACCGGCGTTCCCGGCTCCGCTGGGGGTGCCTGAAAAGGCCCAGAGGCCTGTTTCGATGAATACAAATGAACCCGCTGGCGATTTATCTGCGGATCACCGGCATCCTGGCGCTGTTCGGCGGCTTGCTCTGGATTCAAGTCACTACAACCGGGCGGACGGGTCGCCGACGGCGTGCTGTTCCATGTGGGTGCAAACCCCGTCTTCGTACGCTATGCTCTGGATAATATACGCTTCAGGTCAGAGCAGGCGGGGCGTAGCCTGAATGAGCTAAAGCTGTACATGGGCGTGCGTAATTTCATGTGGCCTGCCAACATACTGAATGCTTGCATTCTCTCCGCGAGTTCGCGGAGAAGGTGATGCCGAACGTTTCACAGGAGGAGTAAATCCATGTCTCGCCATGCCAATACACGTGAGTTCACTGATCTTCTCACCGCGGCCGATCCGGCCAGGTTGTTCATCATCGGCGGTATGTTCCTGGTGATCGCCGGCATGATCTTCGGCGATCTCTACGCCATCTTTATCTTGCATCCCAATATCAGCAATATCGGCCGCGAGATGGGCGCGGCCGTGGCCGCTGCGGCGGCCGGTGATCCGGCTGCCGTATTCAGCCATTTTGGCGCCGTCGGCAATTTCCTGGAAAACGCGGGCACCAAAAAAGACGCTCATGTGCACATCATTCACGCCGGCTACCTGGCGTTTGTGCTGGCCTTCCTGCAGCCCTGGGTGGCACTGGGAAAAGGGCACAAGATCTTATTGGCCAAGGCGTTTCTGTGGGCCGCGGTGGTGCTGCCCGTGGCCATATTTCTGATCCATTACGTGGGGCTGGTATACAGCCCGCTGCAGAGCATCGGTTGGGCGAGCATATTCGCCGACCTTTCCGGGCTGGTGCTGATCATCGTCCTGGCCGTCGAGTTGGTCGGAATGTGGCGCTACATGAGGGGGAATGGTGACCGGGTTCGAAGCGTGTTCCTGCTCGGCGGAAGGAACAGCCGGGCCCTGCTCGCCGGCGGCATCGCGCTGGTGCTGGTGGGGTTCCTGTTCGGAGCCTATTACGCCTGCATTCATCTGGAGGAGCATGAGTGCCGTGATTTGATCATCCTCGCTGACCTCATGGAGCAGGCTTACGCGCGGGAATCGGCAGCGTTGGATCAGGGACTGGCAGCCTACGGCGGCCTGCAGGGCGAGCGGGGTGTGATGATCGCGGCCCATGCCCATGTCATCGAATTAGGGTTGCTTGCCCTCATGATGGCCATCGTTCAACCTTACGTGTTCCTGAGCCGTACGTGGCGCCGCCGCCTGGTGTGGATGATGCTGGGCGGTTCGGTTGTACTGCCGATCGCCATCTATTCGGAGATTCGGTACGGGTTGTTGGCCGGTGGTGTGGCTGATTTCGCCGGCCTCATGGTGATCCTGGCCCTGTTCGGAATGCTCATCGGCGTATTGCGACATACAGGAAAAGTAGACGCGGAAGAAGGAGAGGAGTCATGACGGGCTCACAAAAGATTCTGTTGTCCGGAGGTCTCGCCCTGGCCATCCTGGGTATGGCGTACGGTCTTTGGTATGCATTGGTGGATGAACACCCTACCCTGGAACGTATGGGCGTCTCCCTGGCCAGCGCCTTTGCCGAGGTTGCGAAAGGGGAGATGGGCCAGGCCCGGGAATCCCTGAAAATCTACGGCGAAACCCGCTTTGAATACGTCCGCGAAGTGCACATTCATGGCCACCTGGTGGCGCTTAGCACCTTGCTCCTGATCCTGGGTCTGTATTTTAATCAATTAGCCTTTTCCGAACGGATCAGGCTTTATCTGGCATCACTTCTGCTCTTCGGCACTGCCGTCCTGCCGCTGGGGTCGTTACTGGAAATTTTTCTCACTGGTCCGGTTCCAAAGGCCGTGGCGCTGCTCGGGGCAGTATCCGTTATCGGAGGCCTGGGTGCAGTAGCAGTTGGTTTCCTGCGATCCGCTGAAAGGAGTCGGAGGGATTGACCAGCCAAGAACTGGAACTGTTCGCTCCTGCGGGCTTCCCCCAAATTAATCCGGGCGATGCCTTGGATAAAATAATCCTCAATACGCTGGAGAACAGCAGCCGGTCGCTGCGCGACGGAGATATTCTTGTCCTTGCCCAGAAAATAATATCGAAGGCGGAAGGCCGCTATGTGCGGCTTGAGGGGATTGATGCCTCCCGTGTGGCGCGGAATTTAGCCGAACAGTGCGGCAAGGACCCACGCCTGGTGGAGTTGATTCTGCGGGAATCAGAGCGGGTGGTCCGCTGCGCTCCCGGAGTCCTCATTGTTCGCCACCGGCTGGGTTTCGTGCACGCCAACGCCGGCATCGACCGGTCCAATATCGAACGGGGTGACGAGCAGGTGCTCCTACTGCCGGAAGATCCGGACGCCAGCGCGGCGCGACTGCGGGAGCGCATCGGTGGGGCGATCGGGATGGATATCGGAGTTTTAATCATCGACAGCTTCGGCCGGCCCTGGCGGATCGGGACCTGCGGCGCATGCATCGGTAGCGCCGGTGTCGAGGTAATCGGCGACCGGCGGGGGCAGACGGACCTGTTCGGTAGAATCCTGGAAGTAACCGAAGTGGCTGTGGCGGACGAACTCGCCGCGGCGGCCTCCCTGCTGATGGGTGGTGCCGACGAATCCAGGCCCCTGGTACTGGTCCGGGGCCTGGCCGCAACCGGTGAGGGAACGGCGCGCGACCTTTTGCGGCCGGTGACCCAAGACCTGTTCCTGTGAGCATCATGGACCCGAAAGGGAAAAGAGCGTCGGCGGCACAATGACACGAGATTCTGAACGCTATCTGGCTATTTGCGGTGGCGTGGGCGGTGCCAAGCTCGCGCTTGGCCTCAGCCGTGTGCTGGATCCGTCACAGCTGACCGTAGTGGTCAATACCGGCGACGATTTCGATCACCTGGGACTGCTCATCTGCCCCGACATAGACACCGTCAGCTACACGCTGGCCGGGATCGTCGATCCGCAGCAAGGATGGGGACGCAGTGATGAGAGCTGGAACGCCTTGGCCGAGGTGGAGCGCCTGGACGGTGAGACCTGGTTCCGTCTGGGGGACAGGGATCTGGGGCTGCACCTGGTACGCCGAGCGCTGCTGGACCGGGGCATGTCCCTCAGCGCGGTGACGGCGCACATCGCCCGCCGACTCGGCATCGCCCAGGAAATCCTGCCCATGAGCGACCATCCGGTGCGTACCGAGGTGGAGACGGACCAGGGGTACCTGGCGTTCCAGCACTATTTTGTGCGTGAACGTTGCAAGCCCCGGGTTCGCAGCATCCGTTTTGCCGGCTCGCAGTCTGCGCGGCCGGTCGGAGGTTTTATCCGGGCGTTGCGGGATTCCGCCCTGAAAGGAGTGATCATCTGCCCATCAAATCCCTTCCTGAGCATTGATCCCATTCTTTCGCTACCCGGGATCCCCGAGGCATTGAGCGATACCGGCGTGCCGGTGATCGCTGTCTCCCCCGTGGTCGGGGGTCGGGCCATCAAGGGGCCGACGGCAAAAATCATGCAGGAACTGGGTTTGCCGGTCACAGTAGAGGCAGTGGCTGATCATTACGCGGAGATGTTGACCGGTCTGATTGTAGACCATTGCGACAAAGATTCAGCCCGGACGCTGGAAGGACGCCTGGCAATACATTGCTGCAACACGATCATGACGAATACAGAGCACAAGATCACCCTGGCCGGGCAGGTCCTGGAGTTTATCTCATCCCTGAGCAGGAAACCATGAGCGGGCTTTGGGCCCTGATGCCATTGAAGCGCCTGGCCGAAGCCAAACAGCGCCTCGCGCAAGTTTTGGGATCGGCACCGCTAATGGAGCTGGTGTTGTCCATGGCTGCGGATGTGCTCGCCGCCCTGGCTCAGCTCGAGGCGATTGAGCAGGTGCTGATTGTAAGCGAAGATCCTGCAGTGGAGCAGCTTGTCCTGGATGCGGGCGTCGAGTTGTTCCACCTGTCTCCCGGCGGTGGACTGAACTCAGACCTGGAGTCCGCTGCTGTTTTTGCGCGGGAGCAAGGTGCCGGGCAAGTATTGATCGTGCACGCAGATCTGCCGTTTTTGAGACCGGCGCAGTTGCGATGTTTCATTGCCAACAGGTCCAACAGAACCACTCGCCTGGCCGAGTGCAAGGCCGGTACCGGAACCAACCTGCTGTTGACGCCACTGCCCCTGACCTTTCCGCTGGTGTTCGGCAGTCACAGCCTGACCCGATTCCAGCGGCTGCTGGGCACAATGCCAGACGTGGTGCGGAATTCAGCCTTGAGCAGGGATATCGACAATCCCGAGGACTTGGACTGCTTGCTGATGCATGAAGCCAATGGTTTACCACCCGGACCGATGACCCGGGCCTGGGTCATCAAATACAGGGATCTCCTGGTATCCTGTACAAGATAAAAGAGCAAGGGAAGCTTATGAACAGTAACAACGACGAAGCAAGGCATGTGCCCGACCCACCCTGCGAGCACCGTGGCATTTTCACGCTGGGTGGGAACATCCCCATCCAGGGCACTTGGCGGGACATCAGCTACACACCGGTGCAGGACAACATCTGGTCGGTAAGCGAAGGTATTTACCGTACCATTTTTCTCAAGGGCAACAAGGGTGTGGTTGCCTTTGACACCTTGACTACCCCCGGTACCGCCCGAGCCTACGCGGCTGCGGTGGGCCGGGTGTTTCCCAAGAACCCGATACATACCATCGTTTATTCCCACGACCATTTGGACCACACCGGCTACGCGGCGGACATGGCGCCCGAATCCCACATCATCGCCCATGATTTGTGCGACAGGGTGATACGGGCGCGCCGCTCCGATGGTCAGCTACCGGCCACCGAAGTGTTCAACGAGGAGCGCAAGTCTTTCGAGATCGACGGCAACTATTTCGAGCTGATCTATCCGGGCCCCACCCATGGCGACGGCAACATCGCTGTCTATCTGCCCCAGAGCAAGGTGTTGTTCATGGTGGACACCGTCATTCCCGGGGTCGGCTACACCTTTTTCCCCGACTGGCACCTGGTTCCGTATGTGCCCGTGATGAAGCGCCTGCTCAGCCTGGACTGGGACCTGTTTATTCCCGGTCACTTTTGGATCACCGACAGGAAGGGTTTCATTGAGAGCCTGGATTACTTCGATCGCATGTCGGACATCGCCCAGCAAGCGGTAATCAGTGGTTTGGATCCGCATGACTTCGCAGAGGTGAAAAAATATACCGAGGCCAACCTGGTCCAGGCGTTCGGCGATCTGTTCCGCTACGGCGAATACTGCGCCATGAACCTGTCCCGCTACATGCAGCATTTCCTCACCGGCGGCTGGGGCATCGAGGGTAATTGGCAAGCAGACACCACACCTCTCTGAACGAGTACTAATCATGGACGAAATAAATACCGGTATATTCACTGCCTCAAACGCCCGGGCGTACCTGGAGCGCGAACCCGACATGCAGGTGCAGAAACTCGGGGAGCGGCTGTGGACCGTCACCGACGGTGTGCGGCGCAGCATCTTTCTGGAAGGCGACACCGGCATCATCGCATTCGACACATTCGGCACGCCGGGTGCCGCCCGCGCCTATGGCCTGGCGATAGCGCAAGCCATACCCGAAAAGCCCATCAGGACGATAATCTACAGCCACGACCACCTGGATCATGCTGGCTTTGCTGACGACCTGGCGCCGGATGCCGAGATTATCGCCGACGAAATGTGCGCCAAAGTTATCGAAATGCGATGCGCCAAAGGGCAGCTGAAACCGACCCGCAGACTGTCAGGCGAGCGTCACGAGATGAACATAGATGGGGTGCGCTTCATTCTGCTCAATCCGGGGCCGACCCACGGTACGGGCAATATGAGTGCCTATTTTGCCGATGAGAAGTTGTTGTTTTCCTCGGATACCATCTTGCCCAATGCCCGTTACGGGCTGATGCCTGACTATCACATCCGGAACTTCATCCGCTTCATGCGCGGTTTCCTCGATCTGGACTGGAATACCTTTGTACCTGGCCGGTTTGAGGTCACCGACAGGGCCCGGTTCGAATTCGGATGCGATTTCATAGAGGCGGTGCAGGAGGAATCACAACGGGCCTTCGCCGAGTTCGTGCCGATCTGGATGCTGGATGCCATGCAAGACTACGTGGGCGGCAAGCTGACTGAACGTTATGGCGGTCTGGAGGGCTTCGAAGAGCACATCGGGCTGATCGCCATTCGCGTAGTGCACCACTACCTGATGGGGGGCTGGGGTCTGGAAGACACGCCAGAGCCGGACCTGGTGCTGGCCGGCGAGGTGGGGTGACGCCACCGTATGTTCTCAGCCGGAGCAGCCCGTACTTTTCGGCACGGATGATCGACAACATACCGGGAATCAGTCCTGTAACTGATCCCATACTTCATGATCCCGCTCTGCCGTCCAGATACGGGGCAGGTCAATACCGTCAAACTCATCCCACAGACGCTGCACGTCAAAGGGCAGGCAGTGTTCAAAAATTGGCCACTGGCCGAACTTCGGATGCAGGTGGGCGTGGGTTTTTTCGAAAGCCTCTTTCAGGTCACCTTTGTTCCTGTAAACCTCGCCGACGGTCTCGATCATAGCGGTGAGGAAACCGCGGGTTTGTTCGATCGCGGCATCCACCGCTTCCCTGCCCCGGACTACCGCCCCGCGTCCACCCACCAGTTGCTCCGCTTGCAGTGCTTTCAGCTTATCCAGCGTGTTTGTTGACCAGTCAAAGTGGGAACCATCACCCGTGTAAAGCGCCGCTTCCGCTTCCACCAGATCGCCGCTGAACAGGATCTTGTGCTTGGGCACCCAAGCAACGATATCGCCTTGGGTATGGCCCCGGCCACAAAATTTGAGCACCAGATCACCGCGATCCCCACCCAGGGGAATTTCCAGTTGATCCCTGAAGGTGATTGTAGGACGGGTCAACCCGGGAATCTCCTCAGGCTCGCGAAACAGGCGTGGCATGCGACCGAATTCGCTGGCCCAGTCTGCCGCGCCCCGCTCATCAATCAGGGAGCGGGTCACGTTGCTGGTAATAATATTTTCCGCTGCATAAGCGGAAGCACCCAGTACGCGTACCGCATGGTAGTGGGACAGCACCAGATATTTCACCGGTTTATCGGTATGCTCGCGCAGTTTGCCCAGCCAGTCCCGGGCCGCCTTGGGGGTCGCGAGAGCCTCAAAGGCCACCAGGAAATCTTCCCCTTCTATGGCGCCGACGTTGGGATCACCTTCGGCGGTCAGAGCGTAGACGCCATCCGCCAGAATTTCCAGG
>JAZFUZ010000029.1:0-4532 GCA_036447475.1 Lysobacterales bacterium
CCCTGGAAGGAAAAAATTATCGCGAGCTGGTGAGGGAAACCAACTCCGGTAAGTATGATCTTTTGGTCATGGGGTCATTAGGACTCGGTGCAGTTCCCGGCTCCTGTATCGGAACGGTCTGTGAGCGTGTTGTAAGACGCAGCGACATCGACACACTGGTCATCAAGGACCCCAAAAGAAGCATCACCCAAGGTCCGATCATGGTGGCGGTGGATGGCTCTACGCGGAGTTATGGAGGCCTGTTGATTGCGCTTTCCATGGCGCAGTCCTGGCAACTGCCTGTCCATGTCGTGTCCGCGTTCGACCCCTATTTTCACTACGTCGCATTCAATCGCATAGCCGGCATTCTCTCGGAAGAAGCAGGCAAAGTGTTCCGCTTTAAGGAACAGGAAAAGTTACATGAGGAGATTATTGATGGGGGACTGGCGAAGATCTACCAGGGGCATTTGGATGTTGCCGAAAGTATCGCACAGGACTATGGCATCGAAATCGAAACCAGGCTACTCGACGGCAAGCCCTTTGAAGTCATCGAAAAACAGGTCCGCAAGATAAATCCCAGCTTGCTGGTGCTCGGCAAAGTGGGCATTCATGCCGATGATGAACTGGATATCGGTGGCAATGCCGAGAACCTGTTGCGCAATGTAGGTTGCGCGGTACTTCTAAGCCAGCGTGAATACCGTCCACGAGTGGATATCGTGGCTGAAGCAACCACAAGCTGGACCCGGCAGGCCGAGGAAAGACTGAATAATGTTCCCTCTTTTGCCCGGGGAATGGCGCGGATCGGCGTATTACGCTATGTCCAGGAGATGGGCCACACGGTAGTCACGGCAAAGGTTGTCGATGCAGCCACGCAAAGCCTTTGTCCGGTGAGACATGACGAATTCAATGCGGCTGAACGAGCGGCTGAAAACACCGTTTGTTCACAGTCATCGACTGCAAAAACCGAAGCGAAACTCAAGCTCGATTGGTCACTGGAAGCAGAACCGGATAGCGAGCAACAAACACTCGACTGGACAGATGAAGCGGAACGACGTCTGGGGCGAGTGCCGTCTGGATTTATACGCGACATGACTCGCCAGCGGATAGAGGCATTCGCTCGCAAGCATGGCGCAACCAAAGTCACCGCAGAGCTGATGGGCGAAAAGTACCAGGAGTGGGGCGAAGGTTCCAGGAAACAGGGCATGAAAATGTCCTGGAGCGAAGAAGCGCAGGCGAAAATAGACCGGATTCCTGATTTCATCCGCGGCATGGCGATCAAGGAAATAGAGCGCTGCGCCACCGAGCTTGGCTTCAAGGAAATCACCCCTGAGGTAATATCCAAAGCCAGCGATACCTGGGCCGGCAGCGGCAAGTTTCATTCAGACGATAAGCCCAGCCAGTAGCGCGACTGAATACATGAACGACCTGTACCTGCTGGCCATAAACCTCACCCAACGTTGCAACCTGGCTTGTAGCCACTGCTACCTGGATGCAAAGACACTGCAGCACGGAGCGTCCGATGAACTCAGTTGCGATGAGGTTTGTGCGTTGCTGGATAGCGTGGCGGACCGCAGCTCTGAAACCATGGTGGTGTTGACCGGTGGTGAGCCCCTGCTTCGTCCGGATCTGGAAATCATGGTGCAGCACGGTTCCGGACTGGGGCTTGCGATGGTGGTGGGGACCAACGGCATTATGCTGACCGAGCGCCGCGTTCTGGCGCTGCGCGAAGCCGGGTTGCTGGGTGCGGGAATCAGCGTCGATTCCCTCGACCCATCTCGCCATGACGACTTTCGGGGGAAACCCGGTTGCTGGCAGAAAACCATGTTGGGTATCGATGCCTGTCGTCGACATGGGCTTTCATTCCAGATCCATTTTACCGTTACCGAACGTAATGCCCACGAAGTATTCGACATAATCGCGTTTTGCAAGGCTAAAGGAGCCCGCGTGCTGAACGTGTTTTTCCTGGTCTGCACTGGTCGCGGTGAATCGTTCCTCGACATCAGCCCGCAACGATATGAGGAGGTCATCAGGGAAATCATAGAAGCACAATCCCAAAATCCAGACTTGATCATCCGTCCCCGCTGTGCGCCCTATTACAAGCGAATTGCGCACCAGCTCAACCCCGATGCGCCCATCAACAGGATCAGTGGCCAGGAAGGCGATGGTTGTATTGCCGCCACGCATTATTGCCGGGTTACACCCACCGGTGAAGTGACAGCCTGCCCGTACATCGATACCAGCGTTGGCAGCATCCGGCAACAATCTTTAGTGGAAATCTGGGATCAGGCGCCACAATTTCAGCTTTTACGGCATCCGCAGCTGGGCGGAAAATGCGGTGACTGCGAATATCGCAAACTCTGCGGCGGATGCCGTGCCCGGCCTGTAGCGATGGGGGGTGGAATTCTGGATGCCGATCCATGGTGTACCTATCAACCCCAGGGTGAGGCCGTCATCGAACCCCTGAGCACAGCCAGTACCAACGTGAGTTGGAGCATTGAAGCCGAAATCAGGGTCAGCCGTGTACCCGGTTTTATACGTAGAATGGTCAGGAAAAAGGCAGAAGTCTACGCCAAGGAATGTGGTGCAAAGGAGGTGACCGTTGATCATCTCGACCGGTTGACCGCGCGGCGTTTTGGCGGCCGCAAGCCGCCTGCGGTTCTGCGGCGGTGGAAGCAACGTCAATGACAGATACCGACGTACTGGTTGTTGGTGGGGGTATCTCAGGGCTGGCCACTGCCTGGTGGCTGAGCCGGGCGGGTATTCCCACCACGCTGTGGGAGCAGCGGGCGAAACCGGGCGGCAAAATTCGCTCTGACAGCATCAACGGCTATCTTTTGGAACAAGGTGCCACCATGGTAATGAACTTCCGCCCCGAAGTGGACCAGTTCATCAGCGATGCCGGCCTTGATAAGCTCAAGATACGGCGTGATGCTCTGGCGGAGGAAAAGCGCTACCTGTTGCAGCGGGGCCGGCTGGTCACGGTTCCAACTCGCCTTGGCAGAGTACCGTTCTCATCAGCCTGGAGCTTGAACGGGAAACTGCGCATGTTGATCGAGCCCTTGATTAGAAAGGGCGGTAGTGAAACGGAAACGGTCAGCGAATTTATCCGGCGCAGACTGGGTAAGGAATTACTGGAAACGGCGATGGAGCCTTTTGTTTCCGGCACCCTTGCATCGGATGCTGACCTGGCGAATGCCTACAGCGTAATGCCCCGCCTAACGGCATTGGAACAGCGTTATGGCAGCATCGTCATAGGTGTCATTGCCAATAAATTACGCAAGCGCTGCACCGCCATGAAGAGCGAAGTATTTTCCTTCAGAGGTGGCATGGCAACGCTCATCGACCGTCTCACGGACACTTTGCGCATCAGTGGCGAAGCCGGGTTTCAAAGCCAGATTTCAGTGACCAGTGTAGAACGCCGCAACGATGCCTGGATTGTTTATGCTGATTCGCCGACCGGTGCGCAAACCATTTCTGCACGGCAGGTAGTGCTGTGTACGCCCGCCTCGGTATCGGCATCTCTGGTGCAGGAGCTGGATTCTGAATTGAGTCATTTGCTGGGTGACATTCATTATGCAGCAATGTCAGTGGTGCATCTGGGACTTGACCTGGCCAAGGTAGAACATCCTATGAACGGTACCGGCTTCCTGGTTCCACGAAAAGAAGCGCTGACAATAAGCGGCACGCTCTGGATGAGCGCTATATTCCCGGATCGCTCGCCAACGGGCAAGGCCTTGCTGACAACTTATCTGGGCGGCCCCCGCCACCCGGAAGCTGTTGAGTGGAGCGATGAGCGCAGCGTCGACACAGTGCTCGGAGACATCGGCTCAATACTCGGAATCAAGGCCGGGCCTGAAATGGTGCATGTGCATCGCGATCACCAGGCGTTACCGCTTTACCACGGCAGTTATTATGGTCGTTGCAACGCGATCAGGAACCGAGTTGAGCAACTTCCCGGGCTGCATTTGCAAGCCAATTACCTGGGCGGAATTTCCGTACGGGATCGTCTGCTGACAAGCAAAGCTACGGCTTTACAAATTATGGAAAAATTGGGCTTGCCTCCAAAATTCGGGATTCTCTTCCCAGTGACCGGAATATAGCCTGATCCTGCTGAGCAGGATTGCTTCAACGATGGCGTGCAGGCCCTGAATACGCCTCACCTGATACTCGCTAAAACAAGTTTTCAATTCTTTACGAAAGCTTATAGAAAATTCACCCAACGTATATCAACTGATTACATACGGCTATTAGTCTTGGTAATTAGAAAACTTGTTTGAGGTTGTTAAAGAACATGCAAAGCGGGAGGCTCCTGGTGATTGTAGACGATGTAAGAATTTCCCGTTTCATCGGTAACGTGGCGGAGCGCCTTGGGTTGTCGTGCCGTGCCATCAACACGAACGATGATCTTGTGATCGCCTGCAAACAATCCGACCCCGATGTCATTCTGCTGGATCCAAAACCGCGCGCAACCCAGGTAGGAAATGTGTTGCGCAAGCTGGCAGAGCAACATGTCGATGCAGCCATCATCCTGGCCAGCAACAATTCCAAACAGA